>NZ_MUND01000023.1:0-14069 GCF_002154375.1 Streptomyces glaucescens
CGTCGGCAGGGTCAGAGGTGTATAGGAGGCAGCTCCGGTTCACGCCACCGCCGCGATCCGGCTCTTGATGTCGTCCGGCGACAGGGTGCCCTTGGCGGTGATGTGGTCTCCGGAGGACTCGCCGCGCAGGCGGCGGCCGATCCACGGCACCAGGTACTCACGCGCCCACTGCACGTCGTCCCGCCGCACGTCCAGGGTGCCGCGCGGCGGCAGCGGCGGCCAGGGCTGCTCCGGGTCGGCCGGGACGGGCAGTCCCAGCACCTGGCCCGCGCGCAGTGCCACCCGGGTGTGCCCCTCGGGCGAGAGGTGCAGCCGGTCATAGTCCCAGGCCCGCCGGTCCTGGACCGACTTCAGGGACCACAGGTCCAGCACGGGACATCCGTACCGGTCGGCGACGGCACGGACATGCCCGTTGTACGTCGCGATCTTGCCGCGGAGGTGCTTGAGCAGGGGCACGCGCCGGGTGTCGAACCCGGTGGTGACCATGACCGTCCCCGCGGCGGCGGTCAGCGCGGCGATCGCCCGCTCGAAGCGCTCGGCGACGTCGTCGGGGTCGGTGCCGGGCCGGAGGATGTCGTTGCCGCCGGCGCAGAACGAGACCAGGTCGGGCGCGAGTTCGACGGCCCGCGGCACCTGGTCCGCCACGATCTGGTCGAGCAGCTTCCCGCGCACGGCGAGGTTGGTGTACCGGAAGTCGCCCTCGGGCCGCCGGTCCGCGAGCAGTACCGCGAACCGGTCGGCCCAGCCGACGAACGCCCCGTCGGGGCCGGGGTCGCCGACGCCCTCGGTGAAGCTGTCCCCCACCGCCACGTACGACCCGATCACTGATCTGCTGTCATTCTTCGAATCGTCTGCCACATCGGCTCATGATTCACCTTTGAATGTGACTTACGCGACCGTAGGCAGGGGTTGACGGGCGGTGAGATAAGCCACTCTTCAAGGATTGGTCAACTACGGAATAAGACGCCACACCCGGAAGTCGCTGATGCGGAAATGACTCCACACCGTACGGAAGGCGAAATGCCCTGCGGTGTACGGTTCCGGGTCGGTGTGGTCGAAGACGAGCCGCCCGTTGTTCCACCATCGGACGACCGGTCCCGCGGAGACGATCCGCACCCGGTTCGGCTCGTTGGGCACCAGCAGCGGCTCGGTGCGGTCATGGAGGAGCGGGCGCTCCCCGGCCCGGCCGACGTACCGGCGCAGCCGGGTGGTGGTGTTGGAGTTGGCGCCGTAGCCCACGTAGTACGTCGTGAGGTGGTCGTACTCGGCGAGTGCCCCGCCGCGCGGGGTGGCGAAGAGGTCGCCCGGGGAGCGGACGTCGGTGGCGTTCCAGAAGTTGTTGAGGTCCGAGACGCGGTCGTTGGCGCCGCCCGCCGAGACCGGCGTGGCGGTGTACTCCAGGACGTACGGTCCGTGCAGCCGCTGCTTGAACCAGACCGTGGCCCCGCCGGGCACGTCGATCTCCAGCACTCCGCGGGAGGCTCTGACGGTGCCGCCGTCCTGCAGTTCGGTGGCCCACCGGCCGAGGCCGTGGCGGAAGTCGTCGCGGGCGATGAGGCGGCCGTGGCGGGGCGCGGCCTGCGCTGCTCCGGCCGGGGCGAGGGCGGCCAGTGCGGCACCGGCGGCCAGTGCTCCGAACGCTCTGCGCGTGGTCGTCACGGGATGCGGCTCCTTCGGGGTGCGGGGCGGTGCGCCGCCGCACGAGACGGGGAAAGCGCTTGCTGCCTGACGGGGATCACTGTCTCCCCACCACCCTCGCGCTGTCCACGCCCCCGGCGCCTCCGCCATACGACCGCAATGAAATGAAACGAGCCGTGCGCCCGAGGACCCGTGCGGCCCGCACACGGCGAAAGGCCGGACCCGGGAATCGGGTCCGGCCTTTCGCCGGCGCGTGCGCCGGGGTCAGGAACCGGCGCGGCGCGGTGGCGTCAGAGGGAGACGCCCTTCGCACGGAGGTACCCGACCGGGTCCACGTCCGAGCCGTAGTCCGGGGTCGTGCGGATCTCGAAATGCAGGTGCGGGCCGGTCGAGTTGCCGGTCGAGCCGGAGAGCCCGACCTGCTGCCCGGCGGTCACGGACTGGCCGGCCGACACGGAGAGCGAGGACAGGTGGGCGTACTGGGCGTAGTAGCCGTCGGCGAGCTTGATGACGACCTGGTTGCCGTAGGCGCCGGCCCAGCCGGCCGAGACGACGGTGCCCGCACCGACGGCCTTGAGCGAGGTGCCGGTCGGGACGACGAAGTCGACACCCGTGTGGTACCCGCTGGACCACATGCTGCCCGCCACCTTGTAGGCGGTGCCGACACCGGCGCCGGACACGGGAGCGGTGTGACCGCTCGCGGCGGTCGCCGCCTGGGCGGACGCGGCGGACTGCGAGGACGGCGACTCCGAGGAACCCGACGACTGCGCGGAGCCGGAGGACTGCGCGGAGCCGGAGGACTTCTGCGACGACTTCTGCGCGGACTGCGACGGCTGCGACTGCGACGGCTCGGCGGCCTCGGAGGACGAGGACTTCGGCGCGGCCGCGGTGGCCTTCTCGCCGATCGACAGCTTGAGACCGGGGTGGATCAGCGAGGGGTCCTCGCCGACGACGGTCCGGTTGTCCTCGTAGAGCCGCTGCCAGCCACCGTCGACGTGCTGCTCGTCGGCGATCTTCGACAGGTAGTCGCCGGACTTCACGGTGTACGTGCGGGCACCGGAGTTCTTTCCGGCGGCCTTCTGCTCCGCCGTCTTCTGCACGGAGGCGACCGACTGGACGGCCTTTTCCGGCGCGGACTGCGGGGTGGCCGCCTGGGCGCTCGCGGCACCCATCAGGGGCAGCGCGAGTGCGGCGCCACCGGTACCGGCGACAGCGATGGAACGAGTGAAGCGCAGGGTCTTCGGACGGCGGTGCTTACCCTTGGCGGGCATGACGAATTCCTCTCCGGCGCCTGCGAGGTGAGCTGTCGGGTGCGGACTGGAGATGTCCGGCCGCGCCGAGGCGCGACTTGACCCCAAGCCTGTTCCGGAGACCGGAACAGGCGGTTGTACCTGTGGGTCCCCCGCTCCTGCCGTACACGGGTGAGTTAGCGCGGGCACCGGGCGGCGGCAGGATTAGGCGTCCGCCCGGATCGGACTGGAACGTAAGCGACCAGGACGCACAAGGACAAGCGAATGGTTGCCCGGAAATGCGCCACAAGGCCGCCCATCACGGAATCGGCGGTCACCCTCCGTCGATGACGGAAGCCCTCTTTTCGGCAAACACCCTTGTGGCGGGCCTCAATTACGTGGACATGACGGACAACCCACCGTCACAGGTATGAGCCTCCTCACGTGACACCGCTCCAGAGGCCTTTCTTCCAGAGCGAGTTACACGGAAGCCCTCAATTCGGACAGACAGCTCAGATGCGACGGAGGCGGAGAACCGTTGCATCCAGGTCACCCCGCAAGGCGAGCCGCAGTCCGTGATGCAGCAATACGGCCCCTCGATGCACTTCGCCCGTTTCGCGGCATTCATACGATGCTGTCGGGTCGAGCCCACGCAGCCGCAGGGCCGGGACCGGCTCGCCGTGGTGCTGCGCCTGGAGCCAGGCCAGGACGACCACCTCACCCCCGAGGACGTACTGGACGGCACTCAGCCCGCCCCGCGGGGGCCGCAGGCGGTACAGGTCCCCGCGCTGCACCAGTGGCCGGATCTCCTTGTAGAGGGCCACCCAGCCCCGGGCCTCGGCCAGCTCCTCCTCGGTCCACCGGGTGAGGTCGCCGCCGATGCCGAGCACCCCGGCCATCGCGCTGACGAAACGGAAGCGCAGCGAGCTGACCCGGCCGTTGAGCATGGTGTTGGGGCTGTCGGTGACCCAGGCGGCCATCACCCGCGCGGGATGGATCTGGCTGAAGCCGTGCTGGATGGCCAGCCGGTCCAGCGGATCGGTGTTGTCGGAGGTCCATACCTGGTCGGTACGGCCCAGCACCCCGAGGTCGATCCGGCCCCCGCCGCCCGAGCAGGACTCGAAGGCCACCCCGGGATGGGCGGCGCGCAGGCGGTCCAGCAGGGCGTACAGCGCCCGCACGTGGTCGGCCCACAGGCGCTGCGGATAGGGCTCGCCGGGCCAGCCCGCGTCGGTGAAGCAGCGGTTGAAGTCCCACTTCACGTAGTCGACGGGGGCGCTGGAGAGCAGGGTGTGCAGCTGCTCCCACAGATACTCCTGGACATCCTCCCGGGCCAGGTTCAGTACGAGCTGATTGCGGAACTCCGTCCGCTTTCGCCCCTTCTGGTACTGCACCCAGTCGGGGTGGGCCCGGTACAGCTCGCTGTCCGGATTGACCATCTCGGGCTCGACCCAGATCCCGAACCGCATCCCGAGAGCGTGCACCTCGTCGGCGAGCGGACCGAGGCCGGCCGGGAAGCGGTCCGGGTTGGGCCGCCAGTCGCCGAGGCCCGCGTGGTCCCCGGTACGCGCGCCGAACCAGCCGTCGTCGACGACGAACAGCTCCACCCCGAGGTCCGCGGCCCGCCGGGCGAGCGCCCGCTGCTGCTCCTCGGAGATGTCGAAGCCGGTGGCCTCCCATGAGTTGAACAGCACCGGCCGGTCCCGGCCGGCGTCGGGGATGACGTACGCGCGCTGGTAGGCGTGCCAGGCCCGGCTGGCGCCGCCGAAGCCGCGGTCGCTCCACAGGCCGGCGAAGACCGGCGTGGTGAAGGACTCCCCCGCCGCCAGCCGGGCCAGCCCCGAGTCGTCGTGTCCGGCGCCACCGGTGATCTGCACGCGCGCGTCCGGCAGTTGGGCCACGGCGATCCGCCAGGATCCGGACCAGCCGAGCGCGCAGCCGTAGACCTCGCCGTGCTCCTCGGTGGCGTCGGTGTCCAGCGCGACCCAGGGCAGGTGCTGGTGCCCGGTGTGGCCGCGGCGGCTGCCGACGACCTTCTCGCCGTAGGTGAGGGGCGCCGCCGTCAGCCGGGACTCCGCGGCCCATCTGCCGTGCAGCTGGGACAGCCGCCAGCCGTCGCGTTCGGGCAGTGTCCAGGTGGCGGAGTCGGCGCGCAGCAGCTCCACCGCGGGCCCCTCGTTGCGCAGGGTCACCCAGCGCTCGACGACGTCGTCCCGCATCCGGTAGTGCAGGGTGATCGTCAGTCCCGCGTCCCGGAAGCGCAGCCGCAGCTCGTCGGCCTCCTCCCCGCTCCCGGTCTCGTACGCCTCGAAGGCCCACTCGGTGCCGCGGCGCTCCTCGGTGCGCACCGACAGGGCGGGCCGGGCGAACCGGGGGCCGCCCTCGACCGGATACTCCTCGCGGCCGTCGAGGGCGGACTCGAAGGGCCAGTGGCCGGGCAGCGGCAGGGCGGCGAGCGCTTCGGCGTCGGCGAGCGAGATCCGCGGGCCCCAGTGCAGATGCAGCAGCTCGTCGTCCTCGGTGAGGTGGACCGCGTAACTGCTCCTCGGCCCCGACAGCAGCCACGTGCGTCCGTCCCCGGTGGTGTCCAGCATCATGCCCCCACAGATCCCGACAGGTTCACCCAAGCCCCGACATCATCGAGGCGGGGGGCGCTCGTCGGCAACGCCTGTGGACAACGCGCTCCAGCTCGGGTATGCCGCCTGTGGACAACTTCATTGCCTCAGGAATCCATGTCGTATGGTCGAAGGCGTGCCCGTCGACGAGCAGCGCCGACGGGGCCGACTGGGAGGAGCCCACGTGACGCAGCAGGTCCCGTCGACCGAGCCCGAACTGGCCGGAGTGCGCAACTTCCGTGACGTGGGCGGCCTGCCGACCGTCGACGGACGCCGGGTGCGGTACGGCGTGCTCTACCGCAGCGGCCACCTCGCGCACGCGACCGCCGAGGACGCGGCGTTCCTCTCCTCCCTGGGCCTGCACACGATCTTCGACTTCCGCAACGCGGCGGACCAGAAGCTGGAGGGTCCGGACGTCGAGCTGCCGGGCGTGCGCAACGTGAACCTGCCGCTGAGCGACCCGGCCGACGGCGCCGAGTTCTGGAAGATGGTGCGCGACGGCGACCTCGACCAGCTGCGCGAGATCCTCGCGGACGGCAAGGCGGCGGCCCGGATGGTCGCCTCCTACCGGATGATCATCAAGGAGCGCACCGCCGAACACTCCCGGGTGCTGCACGCCCTCGCCGAGGACAGCGTGCCCGCCCTGATGCACTGCGCGGCGGGCAAGGACCGGGCGGGCCTGTCGGTGGCGGTGACCCTGCTCGCCCTGGGGGTCGAGCGCGAGGCGATCGTCGCGGACTACCTGGAGTCCAACGCCAAGCACCGTCGCTACAAGGTCCACCGCAGCAGCAGCTCCGCCTCGGCCTACTCCCCCGAGGTGATGGAGCTGCTGAGCCCGCTCTTCGACGCGCGCGCCGAGTATCTGTCGGCGGCGTTCGAGACCATCGAGGAGGCCTGGGGCGACGTCGACACCTACCTGGAGCAGGGCCTGAAGGTCACCCCGCAGACCCGGGAGCGGCTGCGCGAGCGGCTGCTCGACTGAGTCGCCGGCGCGGACGCCCGTCGGCGCCGGGGCCTCACTTCCCGCCGAGGGCGAACAGCAGGTAGAGGAAGGCGGCGAAGGCGTGGCCCGCCACGACGTAGATGAACAGCCGCACCCAGATCTGGCGGTCGAACTTCTGCTGCATGCGGCTCATGGCGTCTCTCCGGTGACATGGGTGGCGGGGCCGAGGCACAGCGCGGCCGTGGGACTCTGCAAGAGGGTGTGGACGAAGAGCAGGTCGACCCCGTCCGGGTCCTCCGCGGCGATGCGGTGCGGGGTCAGTGAGTCGAAGTGCGCGCTGTCGCCCGGGGCGAGCCGGTGCGCGGTGTCCCCGAGGCGCAGCCGCAGCCGCCCCTCGAGGACGTACAGCCACTCCTCGCCGGGGTGCACCCGCACGATGTCGCCCTGGGAGCCGTGAGGCACATGGACGCGCAGCGCCTGCATACCGCGTCCGGGCGCGCCGGCCTGCCAGTACGTCCAGCCGCCGGCCATGGTCGGTTCCATCTCGGCGGCGCGCACGACGGCGTCCCGGCCGGCGACCGTCTCGCCGAGCAGTTCCGAGACGGTCGTACCGTAGACCCGGGCGAGAGCGAGCAGCATGGGCAGCGACGGCTGCCGCTGCCCGGTCTCCAGCCGGGAGAGGTGGGCGGGCGAAAGACCGGCCGCGCGGGCCGCCGACTCCAGGGTCAGGGAGGCCCGGCGGCGCAGTGACCGCAGCTGCGGGGCCACGGTGGACAGGTCACCGGCGGGCTCGGAGCCGGGCTGGACGGCGGGGGAGCTCATGACTCCATTGAGCCGGAGCCTTGCCCTATAGGCAAATTTCTTGCCCGAGAGGCAAAGCCCGTCGCCGCCGCCCCGGCAAAGGCGCCCCGTGGGAGGGGCACCCGGCTACCGGTTGGCAACCGCCTGCTTCATCAGCGTCTTGCCGAAGTCCCACATCAATCCGCTCCCGCTGTGCGCGTCGTCCATCACGGCAGTGAAGGCGGTCACGAACCGGTCCACCTCCCGCTCCCCGATGATCAGCGGCGGGATCAGCTTGATCACCTCCAGATGGTCGCCCGAGACCTGGGTGAGGATCCGGTGCCGCTGGAGCAGCGGGACGACCACCATCTGCGCGAACAGGCCCTTGCGGGCCGTCTGGAGCATGGTCCACTGGCCGCGTAGCTTCAGCGACCGGGGCCGGCCGAACTCGATGCCGATCATCAGCCCCCGGCCGCGTACGTCGGCGAGCAGCTCGTACCGGTCGATCAGCGCGGTGAGCCGGGACTTGAGCAGTTCACCGGTGGCGCGGACGCCCGCGACGATCTGCTCGCTCTCCATGACCGACAGCACGGCCAGGCCCGCCGCCATGGCCTGCGCGTTGGACCCGAAGCTCGCCGAGTGGACCAGCACCCGGTCCATCGACGCGTACACCTTCTTGAAGATCCAGTCCCGGCCCAGGGTGGCGCCCACCGGAACATAGCCGCCCGAGAGTGCCTTGGCCACGCACACCAGGTCCGGCTCGACGCCCTCCTCGTGCTGGTAGGCGTAGAAGTCGCCGGTGCGGCCCAGTCCGGTCTGCACCTCGTCGGCGATGAGCAGGGCCTTGTGCCGGCGCAGCAGTTCCTGGGCGGCCCGCAGATAGCCGGGGGGTGCTTCGTGCACGCCCTTGCCCTGGATCGGCTCCACGATGAGCGCGGCGACGTCACCCCGCTTCAGCTCCCGGGCGAGCGCGTCGAGGTCCCCGAGCGGGACGGCCGTGTCCGGCAGCAGCGGGGCGAAGCCGTCGCGGAAGCCGGACTCCCCGTTCACCGACAGCGAGCCGGTGGTCAGCCCGTGGAAGGCGTGCGCGCAGTAGAGGACCCTCGGCCGGCCGGTGACGTACCGGGCGAACTTCAGCGCGGTCTCGACGGCCTCCGTGCCGCTGTTGCCGAAGAACAGCCGGTCCAGGTGGGGGCTGTGGGCGAGCAGCCGCTCGGCCAGCAGCCCGGGCAGGGGCTGGCAGTCGAAGCGGGTGAGGTCGGCGAGGTCCGCGTCGAGGACGTCGTGCAGCGCCTTGCGGACGACGGGGTGGTGGCGGCCGAGGCCCATCACCCCGAACCCGGCGAGCATGTCCAGGTAGTCGTCGCCGTCCGCGTCCCAGAAGTACGCGCCCTCGGCCCGTTCGTAGACCTTGTCGAAGCCGATGGTGTGCAGCATGCGCGGCAGTTGGTGGTTCAGGTACCGGGCGTGCAGCTCGTAGCGCTCGGCGCCGCGCTCGGCCAGGAGCGCGGCCAGGTCGAACGTCCCCGAGGGCGCCGGCTCCGAGGGCTGGGACGCGGATCGCGCGGTGGTCATGCGTGGGTCTCCTTGGACGGTTTCTCTCCGGCGGGGTCCCCGGCCGCGCCCCGCCGCGCGCGCTCCCCGCCCTTGCCGGGTTCCTCCCGTTCCCGCCGCTCCGCCCCCGCGGTCAGGCTCGCGCCGATGCGGCCGGCGATCTCGACCGGGGTCAGCCCGATGTCGGCCAGCACCTCGCCGCGCTTGGCGTGCGGGAGGAACTGTTCGGGGATGCCGAAGCCGCGTACCGGCACGTCCACGTCGGCGTCGCCGAGCGCGAGCGCCACCGCCGCGCCGACCCCGCCCGCACGGCTGTTGTCCTCGACGACGGCGACCAGGCGGTGCCGGGCGGCGAGGCCGGGCAGCTCAGGGTCGACGGGTTTGACCCAGCGGGGGTCGACGACCGTGCAGCCGATGCCGCGTGCCGCCAGCAGCTCCGCCGTCTGGAGGCAGACCGGCGCCATCGCCCCGACGGCGACGAGCAGCACCTCGGCCCCCTCGGAGCGGTGCAGCACGTCGATGCCGCCCACCCGGTCCACGGCGGGAACGGCCGGCCCCACCGACTCCTTCGGGAAGCGCACCAGCGTCGGTACGTCTGCCACGGCGACCGCCTCCCGCAGCTGGGCGCGCAGCTGGTCGGCGTCGCGCGGCGCGGCGATTGCGAGGCCGGGGACGACCTGGAGGACCGACAGGTCCCACATGCCGTTGTGGGACGCGCCGTCGGCGCCGGTCACCCCGGCCCGGTCCAGGACGAAGGTGACCCCGCAGCGGTGCAGCGCGACGGAGCCCTTCTTGGCGCCGTGCAGTGCCTCGTACAGTGGACGCCCCACGACGGGGGTGCGCAGCAGGACGTCCTTGCCCCAGGCCAGCGTCTTCTCGTAGCCGTCGGTGGTGCGCAGCGTGGCGAGGTGGTCGGCGAGGCCGCCGATGGTCGGGGCGTAGGAGCGCTCGTTGTCGTTGACGACGATGATCAGCGGGCGGTCCTTGGCCGCGGCGATGTTGTTCAGTGCCTCCCATGCCATGCCGCCGGTGAGCGCACCGTCACCGACAACCGCGACGACATGGCCCTGCTCGCCCCGCGCCCGGCGGGCCTTGGCGAGGCCGTCGGCCCAGCCGAGGGCGGTGGAGGCCTGGCTGTTCTCGATGACGTCGTGCTCGGACTCCTCGCGGGAGGGGTAGCCGGACAGGCCGCCCTTGCCGCGCAGCTTGGAGAGGTCCTGACGCCCGGTCAGCAGCTTGTGGACATAGCTTTGGTGGCCGGTGTCCCACAGGATGCGGTCGACCGGGGAGTCGAAGACCCGGTGCAGGGCGATGGTCAGCTCCACCACGCCCAGGTTGGGCCCGGGATGGCCGCCGGTCCTGGCCACCGCGTGCACCAGGAAGTGTCTGATCTCGTCGGACAGTTCGCGCAGGCGCGCCGCGGACAGCGCCTTCAGGTCGCGTGGTCCCCGGACGGTCTCCAGAATCGTCACGCTCGGCCCCCTTCGGTCCGTGCTGGGTCAGCTCACGGTGACGGCCGGCTCCCCCGACGCGACGCCGTCCTGTTCCATCCGCTCGGCGATCTTCATCGCTTGCTCGACGAGGGTCTCCACGATCTTCGACTCGGGGACGGTCATGATGACCTCGCCCTTGACGAAGATCTGCCCCTTGCCGTTGCCGGAGGCGACGCCCAGGTCCGCCTCGCGGGCCTCGCCGGGTCCGTTCACCACGCACCCCATGACGGCCACCCGCAGGGGCACCCGCATGCCCTCCAGCCCGGCGGTGACCTCGTCGGCGAGCTTGTAGACGTCGACCTGGGCGCGCCCGCAGGACGGGCAGGAGACGATCTCCAGCCGCCGCTGCCGCAGGCCGAGGGACTCCAGGATCTGGATGCCGACCTTGACCTCCTCGGCGGGCGGGGCGCTCAGGGACACCCGGATCGTGTCGCCGATGCCCTCCGAGAGCAGGGCGCCGAAGGCGACGGCCGACTTGACGGTGCCCTGGAAGGCGGGCCCGGCCTCGGTGACGCCGAGGTGCAGCGGGTAGTCGCACTGCGCGGCGAGCTGCCGGTACGCCTCGATCATGACGACCGGGTCGTTGTGCTTGACCGAGATCTTGATGTCCCGGAAGTCGTGCTCCTCGAAGAGGGACGCCTCCCACAGGGCGGACTCGACCAGGGCCTCGGGGGTGGCCTTGCCGTACTTCTGGAGCAGGCGCGCGTCGAGCGAGCCGGCGTTGACGCCGATCCGGATGGGCGTGCCGTGCTCCCTGGCGGCGAGCGCGATCTCCTTGATCCGGTCGTCGAACTGCTTGATGTTCCCGGGGTTGACGCGGACGGCGGCGCAGCCGGCCTCGATCGCGGCGAAGACGTACTTCGGCTGGAAGTGGATGTCGGCGACGACCGGGATCTGCGACTTCCTCGCGATGACCGGCAGGGCGTCGGCGTCGTCCTGCGTGGGGCAGGCGACGCGGACGATCTGGCAGCCGGACGCGGTCAGCTCGGCGATCTGCTGGAGGGTGGCACTGATGTCCGACGTACGGGTCGTCGTCATCGACTGCACGGACACGGGCGTCCCGCCTCCGACCGGCACCGGCCCGACGTCGATCCGCCGCGACGGGCGCCGCTCGGCGACCGGCCGGGCCGGCATCCCGGGGATGCCCAGGGGAACGGCGGTCATGACGTCACTCCCGGTTTCCGGAGACCGTCTCGCGCATGGCCCGCAGGGACTCCTTGAGGGACCCCATGGTGGCGAGGACGGCGGTGGGCTCGTAGCCGCAGTGGGCCATGCAGTTGGCGCACCGGGGGTCCTTCCCGCGGCCGTACTGGTCCCAGTCGGTCTCCTCGATCAGCTCGCGGTAGGTCGGCACATAGCCGTCGCTCATCAGATAGCAGGGGCGCTGCCAGCCGAAGAGCGAGTAGTTGGGGATCGCCCACGCGGTGCACGGGAAGTCGACCTTGCCCTCCAGGAAGTCCAGGAAGAGCGGCGAGTGGTTGAGCCGCCAGCGGCGCCGGTTGCCGCCCGCGAAGGCCTTCTTGAACAGCTCGCGGGTCTGCTCCACGCCGAGGAAGTGCTCCTGGTCGGGGGCCTTCTCGTAGGCGTAGGCCGGCGAGATCATCATCTCGTCGACCTGGAGGTCGTCGTTGAGGAAGTTCAGCACCTCCACGACGGTCTGCGGGGTGTCGGTGTTGAAGAAGGTCGAATTCGTGGTCACCCGGAAACCGCGCCGCTTGGCCTCCTTGATCGCCTCCACCGCCTCGTCGAAGACGCCCTCCTTGGCGACGGACTCGTCGTGCCGCTCACGCAGCCCGTCGATGTGCACGGCGAAGGCGAAATAGGGGGAGGGGGTGAATCTGTCCATCTTCTTGCGCAGCAGCATGGCATTGGTGCAGAGGAAGACGTATTTCCGTCTGGCCACCAGCTGGCGCACGATCTCGTCGATCTGAGGGTGCATCAGCGGCTCGCCGCCGGCGATGGACACCATCGGCGCACCGGACTCGAGCACCGCTCCCACGGCCTGCGCGACGGGCATGCGCTGCTTGAGGACCCCCGCCGGGTGCTGGATCTTTCCGCAGCCCTCGCACTTCAGATTGCAGGCGAAGAGCGGCTCCAGTTCGACGATGAGCGGGAACTTGTCGCGCCGGCGGAGCTTTTGTTCAGCCAAGTATGTAGCGACCTTGATGGACTGGCGCAGCGGCATGGCCATCGGGCTCACCTCCTGGGGAGCAGCACATTGCGGTGCCATTCAAAGAAAGCGGGAAGGACGGAACGTAGGACGCGGAAAGCCGATATTCCACCGCGCACCGTACCGATCCGGACGAGTTCATGTTCTGGAGCGTCCACGACCACCCGGACGGCCGCAACCGGGCGCTCACCCGCGCGCACCGCGCTCAGGAGCGTGGCCGCCGATTCCATGTCCACCGCGATGGCGCCGGTGGCCAGCAGGTCGGCGCGTTCCGGCCCGCGGACCACGTGGTCGGAGCCGGTGACCGGGCCGGTGTGGACGGTACGGCCGGGTGCGGCGCGCAGCAGTTCCTCGACGAGCAGGTCGGTGCCCACGCACGGTGTGCCGCCGCGCGGCTCCCGGGTCTCCTCGGCGACGACCAGGTCGCCGGGGTGCATCCCGGGGGCGAGCCCCGCGCAGAAGCCGGTGGCGAGCACGGCGGCGCCGGCCAGCGCCGGGTCGGCCAGGACCCGGGCGACCGAGCGCTCGGCCGCCTTCGGGCCCATCCCGGTGCGCAGCACGGTGACGGGCCCGCCGGCGCCGCTCCTGTCCCCCAGCCGCAGGGCCAGGTGCTCGATGTCGAGCGCGCAGGCGATCAGCAGCGGTGCCGGGGCGGACGGTACGGTCATCGGCTCCCCTTGGCCTCGGCGAGCAGCCTGCCCGGCCGCTTGCCGGAGAACGGCTCGCCGTGCAGGTACCGGCCGAGTGCGGTGAGCGGGAAGACCTGACGGTAGAGGTGGTAGTTGATGGAGAAGTCCCAGGGGAAGCCGGTGCCGGTGAAGTACGGCTCGTCCCAGGAGCCGTCCTCCCGCTGGGTCGCGACCAGCCAGGCGACACCGCGCTCGACGGCCCGGGAGTCCTGCTTCCCCGCCGCCAGCAGGGCCATCAGCGCCCATGCCGTCTGCGAGGCGGTCGAGGCGCCCCGGCCGCCCCATTCCTTGGCGTGCCGGTACGAGCGCAGGTCCTCGCCCCAGCCGCCGTCGTCGTTCTGCACCGACTCCAGCCAGGCCACGGCCCGCCGGATCGCCGGGTGTGCGGCCGGGAGTCCGGCGGCGACGAGGGCGGGGACCACCGACCCGGTGCCGTAGACGTAGTTGACGCCCCACCGTCCGAACCACGAGCCGTCCGGCTCCTGTTCGGCGAGCAGCCACTCGATGCCGCGCCGGGTGCGCGGATCGTGGGCCAGGCCCTCCACGGCCAGCATCTCCACGACGTGCGCGGTGACGTCGGCGGACGGCGGGTCGATGACCTCGCCGAAGTCGCAGAAGGGCAGCCGGTTGGGGAAGCGGCTGGTGTTGTCGACGTCGAAGGCGCCCCAGGCGCCGTTCCTCGACTGCATGCCGAGTGTCCAGCGCACCCCGCGCCCGATCGCCCGTTCCACCCGGGCCGGTTCGGGGTGCCGGACCCGGCGCAGGGCGAGGACCACTTCGGCGGTGTCGTCGATGTCGGGGTAGTTGTCGTTGTGGAACTCGAACGCCCAGCCGCCCGGCGGCAGTTCGGGGCGTCTCACGGCCCAGTCGCCGCGCCGGACGACCTCCTCGCCCAGCATCCAGTCGACGGCCCTCACCAGCCGCGGATGGTCGGCGGGGAGTCCGGCGTCGACCAGGG
>NZ_MUND01000023.1:14139-30138 GCF_002154375.1 Streptomyces glaucescens
GGTCGTAGCCGAGCAGGTGCAGCGCGATGATCGAGTACACGGCCGGCGGCTGGATGCCGCCCCAGCAGCCGTCGTTCTCCTGGCGCTCGATGATCCAGCGGGCCGCGGCGTTCATCGCCGCCCGGCGCAGCCGTTTCGGCACCGCCTTGCGCAGGGCGTGCAGCCCCTTGTCGAGCCGCTGGAAGGCGCCGTCCCAACTGGCCACCGGGGCCAGGGGCTGCGGCGGGTTGGGGTGCGCCGGGTCGGTGTGCAGCTCGTCCAGCGGGAAGGGCGCGGGGCGGACCGGGCGCTTCGCGGAGACGATGGTCAGCGGGACGATGGTCTGCCGGGCCCAGCAGCCGAAGTCGTAGATGTTGAGCGGCATCCAGGACGGGAACCAGATGAGTTCCGGGGGCAGTTCGGGCAGGTCCTCCCACTTCCACCAGCCGAACAGGGCCAGCCAGATCCGGGTGAAGACCCGGGCTGCGGCGATCCCGCCCCGGGTGCGGATCCACGCGGCGGCCTTCGCCATGTGCGGCGCGTCCGGGGCGTCCCCGGCCAGGCGCAGGGCGACGTACGCCTCGATGGTGGCGGAGAGTTCGCCGGGGCCGCCGTGGAAGGTGGCCCAGGTGCCGTCCTCGCGCTGCTCGCCCCTGATGAACAGGGCGGCGGCCCGGGTGGTCCGCTCGTCGCGGATGCCCAGGAACTGGCGGAGCAGCAGGTCCTCGGCGTCCATGGTGACGTTGGTCTCCAGGTCGCCCTTCCACCAGCCCTCCGGGTCCTGCCGGGAGAGCAGGAAGTCGGTGGCGCGCAAGGTGGCGCGGACGGCGGCTTCGTGGACCCCGGCCGCCGCGGGGGTGTAGGTGTCGGTTTCGCTGGCCGCGGCTGCGCGGGGCGGCGGGGCCCCGGTGCTTCCGTCGGTCGTCGCTGTCATGGCTTCCCCTTCCTGCAGTCCTGCGAGTGCTGTCTGCTCTGGGTCCGCCGTCGGCCGGTGCGCGTTCCCTCGCACACCGGCCGGCGACTACGCGAGGGCTATTCGGCCGATAGTGATCATCTCTTTCGTACGACGACGAAGTCGGCGAGCGCGGTGAACTGGGCCCGCACCCGGTCGGGCATGTCCACGGCGTCGAGGGCTTCGATGGCGATGGTGTGCTGACGGCGCGCCTCTTCGGCGGTCCACTCACGGCCGCCCGCCTCCTCGATGAGGGCCGCGCGGGCGGCGAACTCCTCCTCGGAGAAGGTGGCGAAGTCACTGCTCCTGGCGTCGGCGGCGAGGATGTCGCCGAGCCGCTCGGAGGCGCTGCCGCCCGCCGCGAGGGCGGCCACCACCGGCAGCGACTTCTTGCGCTGGCGCAGATCGCTCCAGGTCTGCTTGCCGGTGGCCTCCGGGTCGCCCCAGATGCCGAGCAGGTCGTCCACGGCCTGGAAGGCGAGGCCGAGGTGGTAGCCGTACCGCTCCAGGGCGTCGGCGGTACGGTCGTCCGCGCCGCCGAGCACCGCGCCGATGGAGCTGGCGCAGGCGAGCAGGGCGCCGGTCTTGTTGCCCTCCATCTCCAGGCACTCCTCGACGCTGACCCGGTCGCGGTGCTCGTAGGAGATGTCCTGCGCCTGGCCGTCGATGAGGGCGCGGGAGGCGGTGGTGAGCCGGCGGGTGGCGCGGCCCGCGTCGACGGTGCCCAGTTCCAGGAGCACCTCGTTGGCGAGGGCGAACAGGGCGTCGCCGACCAGGATCGCCTGGGCGGGACCGTGCACCTTCCAGACGGTGTCGCGGTGCCGGCGCTGTTCGTCGCCGTCCATCAGGTCGTCGTGCAGCAGGGAGAAGTTGTGGACCAGCTCGACGGCGACGGCGCCGGGCACGCCGGTCTCCGGGGCTGCGCCGGTGACCTCGGCGGACAGCACGGCCAGCGCGGGGCGCACGGCCTTGCCGCCGTCGCCGGAAGCGGGGTTGCCCTGGGCGTCGATCCAGCCGAAGTGGTAGGCGGCAACCGTGTCCATCGGAGGCGCCAGGCGGTCGACGGCCGCCCGCAGTACCGGGGTGGCCAGGGTCCGGCCGCGCTCCAGGAGCGCGGTCACGTCCACCGCGGTCTCGCGAGCGGCCGTCGAGGCCGGGGGCACAGGGGGCACAGTCTCTCCTCTTGTTGCGGTACCGGGGGTGCGGGGACCTGCCGCGCCGCGCTGCCGGGGCATCAGGCCGCCTCCTCGACGTCGAAGAGATGGCGGGGGCGGGGCCGGCCCAGGGCGCGCAGCGCGGCGTCGGCCGCGCTGATGCCACTGCGAACCGCACTCTCCATGGTCGCGGGCCACCCGGTGGCGGTCCACGCTCCGGCCAGGCAGAGGCCGGGTGCCTTGGTGCGGGCGCCGGGCCGCAGTCGCCCGACGCCGGGGGTGGGAGCGAAGGTCGCGGTGCGCTCCCGGGTGACGAAGAAGTCCCTCACTTCGGCGTCCCGGGTGCGCGGCAGCAGTCGCTCCAGCTCGGGCAGGTACCGCGCGCGCAGCTCGGCCACCGGGGCGTCGATCTCGTCCTGGGCGGCCGACTGCGACAGCGCCAGGTACTGGCCGTCCGTCAGCCCGGACGCCTCGGTGCGGTCGAAGACCCACTGCACCGGGGAGCCGAGCGCGGTCAGGAACGGGGTGTTCAGCACCTTGCGGTCGTAGACGACGTGGACGTTGAGGATCGGCGCGGTGCCGATCCGCAGCAGCCGCTCGGGCGCGTCGAGCGCGCCCTCCGGGAGCAGGTCGTGGGTCTCGCGCTGCGGTACGGCGAGCACCACGGCGTCCGTCCCGATGTGCTCGCCGGGCAGGTGGACGCTCCACCGCCCGTCTCCGTTCCGGGAGACGGAGGTGACGCGGGAACGCAGCACGGTGCGGACGCCCGCGGCGTCGAGCGCCCGGCGGGCCAGCCGGTCGTGCAGGTCGCCCAGCGGCACCCGGGCCCAGCCGATGTCGGCCGCACCCGGCTCGGACAGCAGCCCGGTCTTGAACACCATCGCGGCGAGCCCCAGGGAGCTGTCGCCCGCGACCGCGTTGAGGGTGGCGACGCCGACCAGGTCCCACAGGGCCTCGACGGCCCGTGCCGACTGACCGTGCGCGGTCAGCCAGCTGCCGAAGTCCTGCTCGTCCAGGGCCGGATCGGCGAGGTCGAGCCCCTTGAGCGCGAGCGCGGCCCGGCCGACCCTCGCCCGCTCGGCGAGCGAGAGGTGCGGATACGTCGCGAGGCTGCGCCCCAGGTGCAGCGGGACGGGCAGCGCGTCGCGCCGCAGCCGGCCGAGCCGCCGGCCCTCCGGCTTGGCGAGGTCGAGCACGGGCACGTCGAGACGGTCCTGCAGCGGCGCCAGCGCCGCGCCGTCGATCCGGTCCAGGAACCACCGGTAGGCGGTGCAGCAGCGCAGGTAGACGTGCTGGCCGTTGTCGACGGTCAGCTCACCGCGCCGGAAGGAGAAGGCGAGGCCGCCGAGGCGGGGCCGGCCCTCGAGCAGGGTGACCCGGACGCCCGCGTCGGCGAGCGCCAGCGCGGCGGTGACCCCGGCGAGGCCGCCGCCGACCACCACCGCCTCCCGGCCGTGCCCCGTGGGAACGTCGGTCGTCACGTGTCCGCTCCTCGCGCCGTCGGTCATCGTGCACCCTCCCCCGGGCGTGCGCCGCGCCGCGGGACGAGGCCGGGCCGGGCCACTGCCGACAGGGACGCGGCCGTGCGCCGGAGGGTTGCCCGCGCGTTCCCTCCGGGGGTGGGGCCGGAGGGGGAACCGGAGGTGCCGTCGGTGGCATCGCCGCCCACGGCGCCGGTGACTCCCCCGGCCCGGCCGCGAACGCCCCGCACGGACCCGCCACCGGGACCGCCCGGCCGGGCGGCACCGGCACAGGCACAGGCAGAGGCACAGGCACAGGCACAGGCACCATCGCACCGGTCGCTGAACCGCCCGCCGAGGGCGCGCGGATGCGCGCCGGCCCGAGGACCACCGGCGGCGCGAGCGGGCCGGCCGGCGGCACCGCGACCCGGCCGTCCGCCGACGGCGGCGCCACGCCTGCCGACGGCAGCACCGAACGGCCCGGCGGCGCCCCCACGGTGCTCGCCCGCCAAGGCGTGGGGCGCGCCGCCGGCGGCACGTTCGCTGCGGCCGTCGGCGGCGCCGGCGTGTGCGCCGGTGGTCTCGTCCGGTCCGGGGCTCGGCATCAGACGCGCCTCCTGACGGTGCGTCGGCTGACGTGGCGGGTGTCCAGGCCGGACAGTCCGCGCACGGCGACGTAGGCCTTCTCCCGGCCGGGCAGGGAGACCCGGCCGCGCAGCACGGCCTCGGGGTCGCGCTCGATGCGGTCCAGCAGCCGGCGGTAGATGCCCGCCATGGCGGCGACACAGGCGCCGCTGCGCCGGTCGAGCATGGGGAGCAGCTGGTAGCCCTCGGCGAACAGGGCGCGGGCCCGGCGCACCTCGAAGTGGACGAGGCCCGCGAAGTCGGAGCCGTGCGGCGGGGTCGGCCCGGCGAATCCGGCCGAGCAGCCGAACTTGGCGAGGTCGTCGGAGGGCAGGTAGGTGCGCCCGCCCTCGGCGTCCTCACGGACGTCGCGCAGGATGTTGGTGAGCTGGAGGGCCAGCCCGAGGGTGTCGGCGTACTCGGGGGCACGCGCGGCGTCACGCGCTCCCGGTTCGGTGCCGAACACGCCGAGGGAGAGGCGCCCGATGGCGCCCGCCACGCACCGGCAGTAGCGCTTGAGGTCGTCCCAGGTCTCGTAGGTCTCGCCGCGGACGTCCATGAGAACGCCGTCGATCAGCTCGTCCAGGCCGTCGAGCGGGATGGGGAAGGTGCGGGCGGCGTGGGCGAGGGCGACGCCGACCGGGTCGGTGTCGTCCTCGTCGAGCGCGTCCTCGCGGATCCGGGTGAGCAGCGCCCGGGTGTCGTCCAGCCGGGCGGCCTTCACCTCGCCGGTGAGCGCGCCGTCACCGATGTCGTCGACGCGCCGGGAGAAGGCGTACAGCGCGGACATCGCCCGGCGCTTGGGCGTCGGCAGCAGCCGGATGCCGTAGGCGAAGTTGCGGGCCTGCTGTCCGGTGACGGCCTCGCAGTAACGGTAGGCGGCGAGTACCGGTGCTGACACGTGCGGTTCCGACTCCACGGTCCGGATCACCCCTCTCCTCGCAGAGTCACGCCCACCTCGCGCAGCAACCGGAGCTTGCCGGGCTTGGGCGGGCCGGGAAGTACGTCGTGGCCGGCGGCGGCGATGGCGTCGACGGCCGCCCTTCCCCCCGCCACGAACCCCGCGAGCAGCAGCCTGAGTCTGCCGTGCACGCTGCCCACGAGGGGGGCGCCCGCATTCAGCAGATCGCGGGCGCGTTGCGCTTCGTACGCGACCAGCGCGCGCACCGACGCGCCCGCCGAGGGGGCGGCGAGATCCGCCTCCTGGACACGGAAGCGCTTCATGTCCTCGGCGGGCAGGTAGATCCGGTCGCGGCGCAGGTCCTCGGCGACGTCCTGGAGGTGTTCCACGATCTGCAGTGCCGTGCACACGGCGTCGGAGAGGCGGATCCGCTCGGGGGTGGCGGTGCCGGTGACGGCGAGCACCAGCCGGCCCACGGGGTTGGCGGACAGCTCGCAGTAGGCGAGCAGGTCGTCGTAGGTCTCGTACCGGCCGACCAGCTGGTCCTGGCGGTTGGCGGCGATCAGGCCGAGGAACGGCTCGGGGGTGAGAGAGCGGCGGCGGACGGTCGGCTGGAGCCTGCGCAGCAGGGGGTGGCGGGGCACGCCGTCGAAGACGCGGCGCAGGTCGGCCTCGAAGGCGTCGAGCAGGAGCAGCCGGTCCTCGGCCTCGCGCGCGGACACGCCGAGCAGACGGGCGTCGGCGCCGCCCGGGGCGAGGTCGCCGTCGCCGATGTCGTCGACGAGGCGGGCGAAGCCGTAGACGGCCATCAGGTCGGTGCGCCAGGCGCGGGGCAGGAAGAAGGGGGCCACCGGGAAGTTCTCGGACGCGGCTTTGTCGAGCGTGGCGCGCTCCGGGTCGTCCCGGTGCGCCGTGTGGGTTCCCGTCACCGTGTACTGCCTCGGGCGGGGACGGCGCATGCTGCGGGGAGCCGGGGGGTTTCCGTAGCCATTGCCGTCACATCTCCCGTTCTACACTGCCGACCCAATTCACACTATTTCGGACACGCCGCCCGGCGTTCGCACGGCCGTTCCGGTGGAGGGTGCCGCGCATTATCGCCACACTTGCCGCGATTCGGCACCGGTACAGCTTACGTTGTACAACGCAGGGGGGTCCGTGGGGGTGTCCCACGCATCACAAGAACACACCGATTGGCCCCAAGATTCCTACGTCTGACCGGAGTTGACGTTTCCTTCGCAGACGCCGGGCCCCGCCGGAGCAGTTCCGGCAGGGCCCTGGGCGGAACGGGTCACTTGCCCGCGAACTTCTCGTACTCCTTCAGGACCTCGTCGGTCGGGCCGTCCATGCGCAGCTCGCCGCGCTCCAGCCACAGGACGCGGTTGCAGGTGTCGCGGATGGACTTGTTGTTGTGGCTGACCAGGAACACCGTGCCGGCCTGCTTGCGCAGCTCGCGGATGCGGGCCTCGGAACGCTTCTGGAAGGAGCGGTCGCCGGTGGCCAGCGCCTCGTCGATCATGAGGACGTCGTGGTCCTTGGCCGCGGCGATGGAGAACCGCAGCCGGGCCGCCATGCCGGAGGAGTAGGTGCGCATCGGCAGGGTGATGAAGTCGCCCTTCTCGTTGATGCCGGAGAAGTCGACGATCTCCTGGTAGCGCTCCCTGATCTCCTCGCGGGACATGCCCATGGCGAGTCCGCCCAATATGACGTTGCGCTCGCCGGTCAGGTCGTTCATCAGCGCAGCGTTGACCCCGAGCAGCGAGGGCTGGCCGTCGGTGTAGACCCTGCCCTGCTCGGCGGGCAGCAGCCCGGCGATGGCCCGCAGCAGGGTGGACTTCCCGGAGCCGTTGGAGCCGATCAGGCCGATGGCCTCGCCCCGGTAGGCGACGAAGGAGACGCCGCGCACGGCGTGCACCTTGCGCACACCCCGCTGCGCGTCGCCGGAGCCCCGCTTCACGATGCGGCTCAGGGCGGCGGTGGCGCTGCCCTTGCCGGTCCTGGCGCCGTTGACGCGGTAGACGATGTGCAGATCGTCCGCGATCACGGTGGGAACGCGTGCCTCAGCCACGGCCGTACCTCTCCTCCGCCTTCCAGAAGTACACGAAGCCGCCGACGGCGACGAGCACCGCCCAGCCCGCCGCGACCGCCCAGACGTGCGGGGGCAGGTTCTCGGAGCCGTAGCCGTCGATCAGTGCGAAGCGCATCAGGTCCATGTAGATGGCGGCCGGGTTCCACTGGAGCACGTCGGCGATCCAGGCCGGCTTGTCCTGGAGCATGATCGGGATGGAGAACATCACCCCGGAGGCGTACATCCAGGTGCGCATGACGAACGGCATCAGCTGGGCGAGGTCCGGGGTCTTCGCGCCCAGCCGCGCCACCACCAGGGCGAGCCCGGTGTTGAACAGGAACTGCAGCACCAGCACCGGCACGATCAGCAGCCAGGACAGATCCGGGTAGCTGCCGAAGGCGCAGGCCACCGCGACCAGCACGATCATCGAGAACAGCAGCTGCTGGAGCTGCTGGAGCGCGAAGGAGACCGGGAGGGAGGCCCGCGGGAAGTGCAGGGCGCGCACCAGGCCGAGGTTCCCGGAGATCGCGCGGACGCCGGCCATCACCGAGGACTGGGTGAAGGTGAAGACGAAGACTCCGGTGACCAGGAACGGGATGTACACGTCCTTGGTCATGCCGCGGCCCGCGTTGAGGATCAGCCCGAAGATCAGGTAGTAGACGAGCGCGTTGAGCAGCGGAGTGGCGACCTGCCAGAGCTGGCCGAGCTTCGCCTGGCTGTACTGGGCGGTCAGCTTGGCCTGGGAGAAGGCGACGATGAAGTGACGTCGTCCCCAGAGCCGGCGGACGTACTCGGCGAGCGAGGGCCGGGCGCCGCTCACGGTCAGGCCGTACTTCGCGGCGAGCTCGGCCGCCGTCAGATGCTCGTCGGGCGACGGAGGCTCGGTCACGGCGACTCCGCCGTCGTGCGTTGTCTCACTCACTGCGGGAAACTTTCGTCTTCGAGAAATGCGCGGCCGGTGCGGCTGGGCGGGGGCCGGTGCCCCGGACCCCGCGGGGACGAGCTTGTCAGATCACGGGGGGCCGGCCCAGCCGGGTCAGCCGCCACACCGTACGCCACCTCATGGGCCGGCGGGGGCCGCACGGCGACGTCCAGCCTTCCCGGAACCCGCCGAACCACGCCCTCAGCGCGGGCCGCGAGGGGCGGCGCGCCAGGGTGAGCAGCAGCCAGACGCCCAGATACACGGGAACGAGCAGGGCGGGCAGGTTGCGGCGAGCCAGCCAGACCCGGTTGCGGGCCACCATCCGGTGGTACACGGCGTGCCGGGAGGGGGCGGTCGTCGGGTGGTACAGCACCATGTCCGACCGATAGTCGATCATCCAGCCCGCGTCGAGGGCCCGCCAGGCGAGGTCGGTCTCCTCGTGCGCGTAGAAGAACTCGTCCGGCAGCCCGCCGACCTCGGCGAAGACCGTCGTGCGGACCGCGTTGGCGCCGCCCAGGAAGGTGGTGACCCGCGAGGAGCGCATCGGGTCCGAGGCGCGCAGCCGGGGCACGTGGCGGCGCTGGGTGACGCCCGTCTCGGGGTCGGCGATGCGGAAGCTGATGATGCCCAGCCGGTCGTCGGCGGCGAACGCCGCGCGGCACAGCTCGGCGGTGTCGGTGCGGGCGAGCAGGCCGTCGTCGTCGAGGAAGAGCAGGATGTCGACGTTGCGGCCGCCGGGCCCGAAGGCCTCGATGCCGACGTTGCGGCCGCCGGGGATGCCCAGGTTCTCGGGCACCTCGACGGTGCGTACGCCCTCGGGGAGGTCCGGGACGGGCGAGCCGTTGCCGACCACCACCACCTCGACCGGGTCGCCGTCCTGCCGGGCGACCGAGTCGATGAGCGCGCGCAGCTCCTCCGGGCGGTTGCCCATGGTGATGATCACCGCGCCGACCTTCAGGGATCTCTCCGATGTCTCCATCACGCTCACCGCAACCGGCTCGACGCGAGGATGGACACGAGGTGCAGCACCGTCTGGAGCAGTGCGATCCCGGCGAGGACGGCGGTGCCGAGCCGGGTGAAGAACAGGTCGCCGCGCGCCTGGTCGGCGATGGCGAGGACCAGGATCAGCAGGGACGCCTCGATGCCGAGGATCAGCCGGTGGAACTTCAGCGCGGCGGCGGCCCGGCGGGCCAGCGCCATGCCGGAGGAGCGCGGCTCGGCCGCGGATTCCTGCACCGGCGGCTTGCCCGCCTGGTGGCGGGCCACCCCGACGAGGTCCGTCTCGGCCTTGATCAGGATCGCGCCGAGCGCGGCCAGGGTGCCGAGGAAGGCCCAGAGCCAGTCGATCCGGCCCTCGCCCCACAGGTCGGCGGCGCGCAGCCCGAGGCCGACCAGCACGGCCGCGTCGGTCAGGTAGGCGCCGACGCGGTCGAGGTAGACCCCGCCGAGCGAGTACTGCTTCTTCCAGCGGGCGATCTCGCCGTCGACGCAGTCCAGCAGCAGATACAGCTGGACCATGATCACGCCGAGCACCGCCCCCGGGATCCCCGGCACCAGGAGTGCCGGGGCCGCGAGGACGCCGCAGACGGTCATCAGGTACGTGAGCTGGTTGGGCGTGACCCTGGTGTTCACCAGGTAGCGGTCGACCCGCAGGGACACCTCACGCATGTAGAGGCGTCCCATCCAGTGCTCACCGCTGCGCCGGTCCTTCACCCCCGGGGGGTGGACGACCGGCCGGAGTTCAGCTACCGATGGCCTTGACATAGTCGGCGTAGATGTCCTTGATCTGGTGGGTTTTCAGGTCGAGGTGTTCGAGGATCGTGTAGCGGCCGGGCCGGGTCTCCGGGGCGAACTCCACCACCCTGACGAACTCCTCGGGGGTGAAGCCGATCTCCTCCGGCAGCACCGGCAGACCGTGCCGGCGCAGGACCTCGGCCATGTACGCCGACTGCTCGTGGGCCCCGCGCAGGTACATCGCGAAGGCCGCGCCCAGTCCGCACTGCTCGCCGTGGGCCGCCGCCCGCTTCGGGAAGAGCAGGTCGAAGGCGTGGTTGATTTCGTGGCAGGCCCCGGAGGACGGGCGGGAGTCGCCCGACACCGACATGGCGATACCGCTGAGCACCAGCGCCTCGGCGAGCACCTGGAGGAAGTCGTTGTCCCCGATGCCGCCCGGGTGGCGCAGCACCGCCTCGCCGGCCTGGCGGGCCATGGCCGCCGCGAGACCGTCGATCTTCTCGCCCTTGACCCGGTTGGCCAGCTCCCAGTCCGCGATCGCGGAGACGTTGGAGACGGCGTCGCCGATCCCGGCCCGGACGTAGCGGACCGGGGCCTCGCGGATGACGTCCAGGTCGATGACGACGGCGATCGGGTTGGGCACGCCGTAGGAGCCGCGCCCGGCGTCGTTGTCGAGGGTGGCGACCGGCGAGCACAGACCGTCGTGCGCGAGGTTCGTCGGTACGGCGACCAGGGGCAGGCCGACCCGGGCCGCGGCGAACTTGGCGCAGTCGATGATCTTGCCGCCGCCGAGGCCGACGACCGCGTCGTAGTGGCCGGCCTTTATGTCGCCGGCCAGCCGGACGGCGTCGTCGAGGGTGCCGCCGCCGACCTCGTACCAGGTGGCGCCGGGCAGCTGCGGGGCGACCCGCTCGCGCAGCTTCGCGCCGGAGCCGCCGCTGACCGCGACGGCGAGCCGGCCGGAGTGCGAGATGCGCTCGTCGGCGAGGACACAGGCCAGGTCGTCGAGGGCGCCCGGCCGGATGTCGACGACCAGCGGCGAGGGGATCAGCCTGGTCAGTACCGGCACGCGATCTCCCGTCCCCGGGCGAGATCGTCGTGGTTGTCGATCTCCACCCAGTCGACCTCGCCGATCGGCGCGACGTCGATCCGGAAGCCTCGGTCGACCAGCTCCTGGTAGCCGTGCTCGTAGAACTGCTGCGGGTCGGTCTCCCAGACCGTCTTCAGCGCGTCGGCCAGCTCCGGGGCGGCGTCGCCCTCGATCAGGGTGACGCCGATGTACTCACCGGTCGCCTCGGCCGGGTCCATCAACTTGGTGATCTTCGTCATGCCCTTGACGGGGTCGACGACGACCTTCATCTCCTCCTCGGCCAGGCTCTTCACCGTGTCCAGCGCGAGGATGATCCTCTTGCCCTCGCCGCGGGCGGCGAGCAGCGTCTTCTCGACGGAGACCGGGTGGACGGTGTCGCCGTTGGCGAGGATCACGCCGTCCTTGAGGGCGTCACGGCCGCACCACAGGGAGTAGGCGTTGTTCCACTCCTCGGCCTTGTCGTTGTCGATGAGGGTCAGCTTGAGGCCGTACTTCGCCTCCAGGGCCGCCTTGCGCTCGTAGACGGCCTCCTTGCGGTAGCCGACGATGACCGCGACCTCGGTCAGGCCGATCTCGGCGAAGTTGCCGAGGGTGAGGTCGAGAACCGTGGGTTCGCCCTCTATGCCCGCGGGCCCCACCGGCACCAGCGCCTTGGGCAGGCTGTCGGTGTAGGGGCGCAGACGCCGTCCGGCGCCGGCCGCCAGCACGAGGCCGATCATGCGGGTTCTCCTTCATCGTGTACGGCGGGCGCGCCTCCCAGGTGGGAGGCCACCCAGAAGCGGATGCTCTCGACGAGCACCACCAGGGCGACGGCCACGGCCAGGACCGTGAGCGCGACCTTGAACTGCGCGGCGGTGAGCAGCGCGGCCAGAAGGGTGACGAGCAGCGTGCGCCCTTCGTGCCCCCCGATGGTCCGGGTCAGCCAGGCCGGGGGCGCGCCGGCGTTGCCGCGGATGCGGTACACCGTGTCGTAGTGATGGTAGGCGACGGCCGCCACCAGCCCGAAAGCCGCCGGAAGTGCCCCGTTCACCCCCGCGTGGGCCGCGAGCGCGAGGACCGTGCCGTACTCGGCGGCGCGGAAGAACGGCGGGACGAGCCAGTCGAGGGCGCCCTTGAGGGGGCGGGCGACGGCGAGGCCCGAGGTCAGGGCGTAGCCGACGGCGGCGACGGCCGGCCAGGTGCTGCCGGACCCGGTGAACACGGAGGTGGCGACGACGGCGGCGCCGCCGAGCAGGGCGAGCGCCGGGACGGCGAAGCCGGGCAGCCGGCGGGCGGGGTTCCTGAACGCGGCCGCGAAGCCCTCGGCGAGCGGGCCGGAGTCCGCGAGGTCGGCGAGCGCGGTGGCCGCGCGGTCGGTGCGGTTCGCCTTGCGGGTCAGCGAGCGCAGGACGCGGCCGGCCGTGGTGTAGGCGGCGGCGAACGCGCAGCCGATGAGCAGGGCGTAGAAGGTGATGCGCGGGGTGGTGAGGGCCGTCAGGACGGCGATCATCGCCCACCGCTCGCCGATCGGCAGGACGATCATGCGGCGCACCCAGACCGTCCAGCCGACGCTGTCGAGCTTGTCGGAGAGGGCGGCGGTGGGGCTGGTGTTGGCGGTGGCGTCGTGGTTGGCCTCGTTGAAGGAGAAGTCCACGACGTGCCGGCAGGTCTGCAGGACCATCGCACCGAGAGCTAGGGCCCACACGTCGTCGCCGCCGCGGGCCGCGCCGAGCGCGAGACCGGCGTAGTAGGCGTACTCCTTGGCGCGGTCGAAGGTGGCGTCGAGCCAGGCGCCGAGGGTGGAGTACTGGAGGGAGTAGCGGGCGAGCTGGCCGTCGGTGCAGTCCAGCACGAAGGAGGCGATCAGCAGGATCCCGGCCGCGACGAAGCCGCCGCGGGTGCCGGTGGCCGCGCAGCCCGCCGCGATCAGCGCGGTGATCAGCGAGGCGGTGGTGACCTGGTTGGGGGTGAGGCCCCGGCGGGCGCACCAGCGGGCGATGTACCGGGAGTACGGGCTGATGAAGAACGTGGTGAAGAAACCGTCGCGGGCCTTCACGGCCGACTTCAGACGGACCGCCTCGTCGTCCACGGCGGCCACGGCCTGGCGGGCCTCGTTGCGGGCCTGCGGGTCGCCGGGAACGGTGGCGACCAGACTGCCCAGCTCAGGGCGGTGCACGGCGGCGCCGTCGGCGTCCAGGGCGGTGACCACGCGGTCGGCCAGGCTGTCGACGGCGACGGCGGTGCCGCCGCCGGAGGAGTTCTCGCGGGCCACCGCGCGGGTCAGGGCCTGGCGGCCGGCCGGCTGGGCGGTGACGGCGCCGGGGACGGCGGCGAGCGGGAAGCGGGGGTCGGTCAGGCCGAGGCGCAGGGCGTGCAGATGGCCGACGAACCGGGCGTCGACGACCGCGACCCGCTGGTCACCGGGCACCTGGGCGAGCAGCGTCTCGGCGTCGGCGGCGTCGTCGGCGGTGCGCACCTCGAAGCCGAGGGACCGCAGATCGCCCTCGATCGACGACCCGGGGACCGGCTGACCGGTGAGGATGGCGGTCGGCAACCGAACTCACTCCCTGCGTGCCGGCGCGGTGGCGCCGGGCCTGAACATGATGGGGGCGCCCCCTTGGCTGCGCATCGGCTGCGCCAGGCGGCGGCATGTCGGCAGAGGCTATCGGATGATCGGAGACCCGTGTTCACCGCCTGTTCACGGCCCCGATACCCCGTACCTCAAGCCGCCTCGCCGTGATCATCATGGGGGCTGCGAGGGCCGGGGCACAAAACGTCCATTCCACAACGGACATATCAGACATACGGCGGTGAGGGCGCGATTCCGGAGGGTGCGCGACGCACCGGCGGGCAGCGGGCGGGCTCGGCCCGCGGGCGGACCCCGGGACCAGGGCCTGCCGTCCGGATCAGCCCGGCTCGAGGCCGGGCACCTCTGGACCCGCCCGAGCGGGGTCATGGGTCTCCCCCCTGCTCGCAGAGCCTCGGGGAGTGCCGTGCCGGACCCCCGCGACGCCGGGGTGGTCCGAACGCAGGCCTTAGGGTGGACGACCATGACGTGGCTGATCACCGGCGGTGCCGGGTACATCGGGGCCCATGTGGCGCGGGCCATGACCGGGGCCGGGGAACGAGTCGTCGCGCTGGACGACCTGTCCGCGGGCGTGCCCGCGCGGCTGCCGGCGGACGTTCCCCTGGTGCGGGGCTCCTCGCTGGACGGGGAGCTGCTGAAGCGGGTCTTCGCCGAGCACGAGGTGACCGGTGTGGTGCATCTCGCCGCGCGCAAGCAGGTCGGCGAGTCGGTGGACCGGCCGACGCGGTACTACCAGGAGAACGTCGGCGGGCTGGCGACGCTGCTGGACGCGGTCGCCGAGGCCGGGATCCGGCGGTTCCTCTTCTCCTCGTCGGCCGCCGTCTACGGCAACCCGGAGGTGAACCTCATCACCGAGGACACCCCGTGCGCCCCGGTGAACCCCTACGGCGAGACCAAGCTCGCCGGTGAGTGGCTGGTGCGCGCGGCGGGCCGGGCGCACGGCATCGCCACCGTCTGCCTGCGGTACTTCAACGTGGCGGGGGCCGCCGCCCCGGAGCTGGCCGACACCGGCGTCTTCAACGTCGTACCGATGGTCTTCGACCGGCTCACCCGCGGCGAGGCCCCGCGGATCTTCGGCGACGACTACCCCACCCCGGACGGCACCTGCGTGCGCGACTACATCCATGTCGCCGACCTCGCCGAGGCGCACCTCGCGGCGGTGAGGCGGCTGTCCGCCCAGGACGCGGCGGGCGACCTGACCGTGAACATCGGCCGGGGCGAGGGCGTCTCCGTACGCGAGCTGGTCACGCTGATCGGGGAGGTGACCGGTGACCGCCGCCCGGCGGTCGTCGAGCCGCGCCGCCCCGGGGACGCCCCGCGGGCCGTCGCCTCCGCCGAGCGGGCCACCGCCGAACTGGGCTGGACCGCCCGCCGCGGAGTACGCGAGATGGTCGAGTCGGCGTGGCGGGGCTGGCAGCTGCACCAGGGCCGCTGACCTCGGCGAGGCCCTGACCTGCGCTTCCTCCAGCACGTCGACTTCCGGCTGTTTTCGCAGGTCAGAGCATATGACAACGGTGTTCAGTGCCGCGTTGCCGGATACCCCCCACCCGTAGTTCACTGTGGTCCCGGACCGATCCGATCACAGGAGGGCGGGTTTCATGGGGGCTGGGCACGACCACGGGCACACGCACGGCGCGCCGGTCACGGGCACGGCCGCCGCGGCGTACCGCGGCCGGCTGCGGATCGCGCTGTCGATCACGCTCACCGTGATGGTGGTGGAGATCGTCGGCGGCCTGCTCGCCGACTCGCTGGCGCTGATCGCCGACGCGGCCCACATGGCCACGGACGCGCTGGGACTGGGCATGGCCCTGCTCGCCATCCACTTCGCCAACCTGCCCCCGACCGAGAAGCGCACCTTCGGCTACGCTCGCGCCGAGATCCTCGCGGCGCTCGCCAACTGCCTGCTGCTGCTCGGCGTCGGCGGGTACGTGCTGTACGAGGCGATCCAGCGGTTCGTCACCCCGGCCGGCACCGAGGGCGGGCTGACCATCGTCTTCGGCGGGATCGGCCTGGTCGCGAACATGATCTCGCTCACCCTGCTGATGCGCGGGCAGCGGGAGAGCCTGAACGTGCACGGCGCCTTCCTGGAGGTGGCGGCGGACGCGCTGGGGTCGGTCGCGGTGCTGATCTCGGCGGCGGTGATCCTGACCACCGGCTGGCAGGCCGCGGACCCGATCGCCTCGCTGGTGATCGGCCTGATGATCGTGCCGCGCACCCTGAAGCTGCTGCGCGAGACGCTGGACGTGCTGCTGGAGTCGGCGCCCAAGGGCGTCGACATGGCGGAGGTGCGGGCGCACATACTGGCGCTGGACGGGGTGGAGGACGTGCACGACCTGCACGCCTGGACGATCACCTCGGGCATGCCGGTGCTGTCCGCGCACGTCGTCGTCCGCTCCGACGTCCTGAACGCGATCGGCAACGAGAAGATGCTGCACGAGCTGCAGGGCTGTCTCGGCGACCACTTCGACGTGGAGCACTGCACCTTCCAGCTGGAGCCGAGCGGCCACGCCGAGCACGAGGCGCGGCTGTGCCACTAGGTCGTGTCCGCAAAG
>NZ_MUND01000230.1 GCF_002154375.1 Streptomyces glaucescens
AGCGCGCCCGCCATGATCAGGGACTGGTCGGGGGTGTAGCCGCGGCCCAGGCCCGCCACAGCGACCTGCACCGTGGGGTTGCCGGTCTGCGTCAGCACCAGGAACGGCCACAGGAAGTCGTTCCAGGTCTGCACGAACATCAGCATCCCCAGCACGGCCATCGCGGGCCGCGCCGCCGGGAACACCACGTGCCACACCACGCGCCAGCTGCTCGCGCCGTCCATCCGGGCGGCCTCGATGATCTCGTCCGGCAGCGCCTGGATCAGGTACTGCCGCATGAAGAACACACCGAACGCGCTGACCAGCGACGGGAAGATCACCGCCTGGAGCTGGTCGGTCCAGTCGAGCTTGGCGACCATCATGTACAGCGGGATCACGCTGAGCTGCGGCGGCACCATCATCGTGCCGATGACGATCAGCATCAGCGCGCCCCGGCCCTTGAAGCGCAGCTTGGCGAAGGCGAACCCGGCGATAGTCGACAGGAAGACGATCGTGGCCGCCGAGATCCCCGCCACGATGGTGGTGTTGAGGAACGCCTCGCCCAGGTTGGCGTCCGTCCAGGCCAGTTCGAGGTTGTCGAAGAGGTTGGCGCCGAACCAGAACGGCGGCGGGGTCTGCGCCAGCCGGTTGTTGTCGCGGGAGGCGGCGATCGCCGTCCACACCAGCGGGAACAGCGAGCCGATGGTGAACAGCGCGAGCACCACGTACGCGACGGGACCGGCGTGCATCTGCCCGCCCGCCCGCGCGGCCCGGGGCCGGCGCGAGCGCTGCGGCGCCTTCTCGGCCTGGTCCGGATCCGGGGGAGTCAGTGTCGTCGTCACGGCCGGTTCTCCTAACTACTGGCGCGCAGCCGGCGCGAGATGACGTAGTTGACGATCCCGATCAGGATGAGGATCAGGAACATCGTCCAGGCGATGGCGGAGGCCCGGCCGAGGTGCTGGTTCACCCAGCCCTGCTCGTACAGGTACAGGCCGAGCGTCTGGAACTGGTGCTGGGATCCGCCGGAGGCGCCCTTGTTCGCGTCGAACAGCAGCGGCTCGCCGAACAGCTGCGAGGCGCCGATCGTGGAGACGACGGTGGTGAACAGGATGGTCGGCCGCAGCGAGGGCAGCGTGACGTGGAAGAACTGCTGCCAGCGGTTGGCGCCGTCCAGCGCCGCCGACTCGTACAGGTCCTGCGGGATCGCCTGCATCGCCGCGAGGTAGATCAGCGCGTTGTAGCCGGTCCAGCGCCAGATCACGATCGTCGACACGGCGATCTGGGAGGCCCAGGTCTCGTTCTGCCAGTCGATGTTGTCGACGCCGACCAGGCCGAGGGCCCAGTTGATCATGCCGTAGTCGCGGCCGAAGAGCAGCACGAAGACCAGCGAGGCCGCGGCGATCGAGGTCGCGTACGGCGCGAGCATCGCGACCCGGTAGAAGGTCGAGGCGCGCAGCTTGTAGTTGAGGATGTGGGCGAGGCCCATGGCCATCAGCAGCTGCGGCACGGTGGAGATGATGCCGATGGTCAGGGTGTTCTGCGCCGCGTTCCAGAAGAACTCGTCGTCGAAGATCCTGGTGTAGTTGCGAAGGCCCACCCAGTCCATGTCGGTGGGCGCGGTCAGTTCCACCTTGTGCAGCGAGGCCCAGCCCGTGTAGACGAGCGGGAACAGGCCGAAGGCCACGAACAGCAGGAAGAACGGGGAGACGAACGCGTACGGGCTCCAGCGCACGTCCCGCTGCCAGCGGCGGGACAGCCGGGCCCGGTGGCGGCGCTCCTTCTCCACGGCGGCGGGATCGCCGGGCGGGCGGCCCGGGGCCGCGCCCCCCTCGACGGAGGGGGACGCGGCGGTGGTGTCGTGCCCAGTGGTCATACGGGTCACTGGTCCAGGTTGTTGTCGATGGTCTTCACGGCGTTCTCCCAGGCCTCCTCGGGCGACTTGCCCTGGGCGACCAGGATGACGCCGTTGTCGGTGAGGCCCTGCTGGATGATCTGGTCCTTCGGGCCGATCACCTGGACCGGGCCGTTCTTGGCGGCCTCGGCGAAGATCTCGCCGATCGGGGCGTCACCGGTCATGTCGTTCTTGGCGCCGGTGACCTCGGGCATGGTGTACGCGGCCGGGGTGCTCGGGAAGCTGCCCTGCACCTTGAACAGCTTGGCCTGCTGCTCGGGCGCGGTCAGCCAGGCGGCCAGCTTCGCGGCCTCCTCGGTGTTCTTGCCCGACTTCGGCACGGACAGGAAGGAGCCGCCCCAGTTGCCGGACTTGGGGGCCGCGGCCACGTCCCACTTGCCCTTGGCCTCCGGCTTCGACTTGCCCTTGATGTAGCCGAGCATCCACGGCGGGCAGGACATCGCGGCGAACTTGCTGTTGGCGATGGTGGTGTCCCAGGCGGGCTGGAACTGGGTCTGGTTGCCGACCAGCCCGTCCTCGGCCGCCTCGGCGGTGAGGTCGAAGGCGGCCTTCACGGCCGGGTTCTCCTTGTAGACGACCTTGCCGGAGGCGTCGTAGAACCGCTCGGTCTCGCTGCTGAGGATCGCGTTGATCAGACCGCCGGGGGAGTCCATGAAGGTGGTGCCCTTGGGCGCCTTCTTCTGGTAGTCACGGCCGGCGTCGACGAACTTCTTCCAGTCGCCCGCCCACAGCTTGGCGACTTCCTCGCGCTCGGTGGGCAGTCCGGCCTGCTGGAAGAGGTCCTTGCGGTAGCAGATCGCCATCGGGCCGACGTCGGTGCCGAGGCCGACCGTCGTACCGTCCTTGGTGGTGGCCTGCTGCCACTTCCATTCCAGGTAGTCGCTCTTCTTGCCGTACTTCGACAGGTCGAGCAGCTTGTCGGACTGGGTGGCGACGACCTCGGCGATGTTGCCGACCTCGATGCCCTGGATGTCCATCAGACCGCTGTTGGTGGTCAGGTGGTTCACGAGGGCGGGGTAGTAGTTCTCGTTGCGCTCGACGACGTTCTCCTTGATGACGACGTCGGGGTTGAGCTTCATGTACTCGTCGTACAGCCCGGCCTCCTTGAAGCCGAACGTGCCGAAGAGTCCCAGGGTGATGGTGGTCTTGCCGCTGCCGTCGCCGCCGTTCGACGAGCCCGACTCGTTGTCGCCGTCGTCGGCACAGCCGGCCAGCAGCCCGGTGCCCAGCGACGCTACGGCCGCCAGGACGACCGCCTTGCGGCGGATTCGGGTAGATGCTCGCATTGGGTCCTCCAGTTGCCCTGACGTGCCGACCCCCCGGCCAGAATTGCTTGGTTGGCCCCGTTGTGCATGAAGCTCTCTGGGTGTTGCTTGGTGCGGTGTGGCGCTGCGGCTCGGGCGGGGAACGTGCGGGTTGTGTATGTGCCAGGTAGTGTGGGAGCGCTCCCATCGGTGATGTGTTGAAGGTTCGTGGGTTCGAGCGGGGGTGTCAAGGGAGCGGACGCGGAGATCTGCGTTCAGTTATCGGCCTGTTAACTGGGACCCTCGGCCGGGATCGCCCGTGGCCGCTCGGCGCCAGATGGCCGCGGCACTGTTAGATTCCAGGCCAACGGGTGTACGAGGGAGGGCGAAGCCCATGGCAAGCCACGGAGCGCGGGGCCGCAGCGGCGGCCGGCCGACTCTGGAGGAGGTCGCCGCACGCGCCGGGGTCGGGCGCGGCACGGTCTCCCGGGTGATCAACGGCTCCCCCCGGGTCAGTGACGCGACCCGCGCGGCCGTCGAGGCGGCGGTCGCGGAACTCGGTTACGTCCCGAACACGGCCGCGCGCGCCCTCGCCGCCAACCGCACCGACGCGATCGCGTTGGTGGTCCCCGAACCGGAGACCCGCTTCTTCGCCGAGCCCTACTTCTCGGACATGCTGCGCGGCGTCGGCGCGGAACTCTCGGACACCGAGATGCAGCTGTTGCTGATCTTCGCGGGCAGCGACCGCGAGCGTCAGCGCCTCGCCCAGTACCTCGCCGCACACCGCGTCGACGGCGTCCTGCTGGTCTCCGTCCACGCCGACGACCCCCTCCCGGACCTCCTGTCCCAGCTGGAGATCCCCGCGGTGATCAGCGGCCCGCGCTCCGCGGCGGAGACCCTGCCGTCCGTCGACTCGGACAACTACGGCGGCGCGCGCTCGGCCGTCGAGCACCTCCTCGCCCACGGCCGCCGCCGCATAGCGCACATCACCGGCCGCCTCGACGTCTACGGCGCCCAGCGCCGCATCGACGGCTACCGCGACGCGCTCACCGACGCCGGCCACGAGGTCGACGAAGGGCTGATCGAGGCGGGCGACTTCACGGAGGAGGGCGGCCGCCGGGCGACCGCCGAGCTGCTGTCGCGCCGCCCCGACCTGGACGCGGTCTTCGCGGCCTCCGACGTCACGGCGGCGGGCGCCCGCCACGCCCTGCGCGAGGCGGGCCGCCGCATCCCCGACGACGTGGCCCTGGTCGGCTACGACGACTCGGCGATCGCCCGCCACATGGACCCGCCCCTGACCAGCGTCCGCCAGCCGATCCAGGAGATGGGCCGCCGCATGATCGACCTCCTCCTCACCGAGATCGCGGACCGCCGCCCGGCGGTGTCGCGGGGCCTGGAGCGGCGCCAGGTGGTGCTGGCCACGGAACTGGTGGCGCGGGCGTCGTCCTGAGCGGGGCCCGCCGCGAGGGCCGCGTCGGGTGAGGGCTCGGATCGGCCGTCAGCCCCTGATGGAGAAGAAGATCGTGTCCTGGGTGTACCAGTCGATCTTCTCCGTGGCGTACTCCCACTCGGTGTGCTCGAACTCCAGCTTCTCGATCAGCTCCCGGAGGTCGTACCGGAAGCTCTCGTCCAGCCGGTCCAGCACGGCGCGGTAGGCGTCGGCCGCCGGTTTGGCCTTGGCGAGCGGGAACATGCCGATGTACGGGCCGTCCACGGGGTGCGGGAGGAGGAAGGGGATCTCCTTCGGCGGCCCGGAGAACAGGTGCTGGTGCAGCAGCAGATCGGCACTCACGCCCAGGCGGCGCAGTTCCTCGTCGAGCAGGCCGAAGAAGGTGGAGGGCTTGGAGTACACGCCCAGCTCGGCCGGGTCCGACCCGTTGCAGTCGATGATGTGCTGGAGCGCCCGGCTGTAGGCGCCGGCCGCGTAGGAGGCGTCCGAGTCGGCGTGGCCGGCCACGAGGTGGTCCAGCGCGTCGGGTATGGACAACCCCCAGTCGATGCCCTGGCGGTCGAGCTCCTCCTGGCTCCTGCGCGCCCGCTCGCGCACCATCTCCAGGACGCGCTCCTGGTCGGCGGTGAGGTTCCCGGCGGCGCCGAGGAAGGCGAGGACGTCGGCCTTGTCGGCGGTGTTGTACGAGATGATCCGGCTCATGATCGTCATCGTGGCAGGCGCCACTGACAATCCGGGCACGAGCCGGAGGGCGAGCCGACGGGCGGGCCGTACAACGCGATCAGCCGGTGACCCTCTTCCGAAGGTCACCGGCTGATCACTCAGGGTGAGTGACGGGACTCGAACCCGCGGCATCCTGGACCACAACCAGGTGCTCTACCAGCTGAGCTACACCCACCATGACCGGCGACGGACTTTGTCGTTTCCCCGACCGGCCGAGAAAAAGTGTACAGGGTCCGAAGGGGTGCTCGCGCACACGTTTCGCGGCGCCCCTCCCGACGGCCTTCGTCAGCCGTGCTGAGCAGGCAGAACGTACTTGGCGGCGATCGTCCTGGCGGTCTCCGAGTCGGGTCCGGGCTGCGGGACGAAGACGGCCTCGCGGTAGTAGCGCAGCTCGGCGATGGACTCGCGGATGTCGGCGAGGGCCCGGTGGTTGCCGTTCTTCTCCGGGCTGTTGAAGTAGGCCCTCGGGTACCAGCGGCGCGCCAGCTCCTTGATCGACGACACGTCGACGATCCGGTAGTGGAGGTAGTCCTCCAGGGTCGGCATGTCACGGAGGAGGAAGCCGCGGTCCGTGCCGACGGAGTTGCCGCACAGCGGGGCCTTGCCCGGTTCCTTGACGTGCTCGCGTACGTACGCCAGGACCTGCTCCTCGGCGTCCGCGAGGGTCGTGCCGTTCGCCAGCTCGGCGAGCAGCCCGGACGCGGTGTGCATCTCCCGCACCACCTCCGGCATCGTCTCCAGCGCCCGGTCCGGCGGCCGGATGACGATGTCCACGCCCTCGCCGAGCACGTTCAGCTCGGAGTCGGTGACGAGGGCGGCTACCTCGATGAGCGCGTCGTCGGACAGCGAGAGGCCGGTCATCTCGCAGTCGATCCACACCATGCGATCGTTCATGCGTCCACATTACGGCCGTGCGGCGGGGACGGATCCCCCGCGTACCGGCTGCGCGGCGCCCCGGGGAACGCCGTGGGGCCACGAGGAGGTTCCTCGTGGCCCCACGGTGCGGTCACACGGTCACGTTCCGCTGCGCTGCCCCGGGAGGCCGGCGCGCGACCCCACGTAGGCGTCCCGGTGGTCCAGGGCCCCCGAGGCGCCCACCGCGCTCGCGGCCGCCGTGCGGCGGGCCTGGAGCGGGACCGGGTGGTCCTGGTGGTGCGCGGCGGCGGCGTGCCCGCCCTGGCCCGGCTGGCCGATCCCGCCCGGACCCGGCTGCCCCGGGCCCGCGCCCAGGCCCGCGGAGCTCGGCGTCGCCGTCGACTCGGGGTCGGTCTGCCGCTCACCCTGCGGCCGGCGCGCCCGGTACGCGGCCCGGTACGCCGCCGGGGACGAGCCGAGCTGACGGCGGAAGTGGCCGCGCAGCGCGACGGGGGAGCGGAAGCCGCAGCGGCCCGCCACCTCGTCCACCGAGTAGTCCGACGTCTCCAGCAGCCGCTGCGCCTGGAGCACCCGCTGGGTGATCAGCCACTGCAGCGGCGCGCTCCCGGTGAGGGAGCGGAACCGGCGGTCGAACGTACGACGGCTCATGTACGCGCGTGCCGCGAGCGTCTCCACGTCGAACTGCTCGTGGAGGTGCTCCAGCGCCCAGGCGACGACCTCGGCGAGCGGGTCGGCGCCGATCTCTTCCGGTAAAGAGCGGTCTAGGTAGCGTTCCTGGCCTCCGCTTCGGCGCGGTGGGACGACCAGGCGGCGGGCCAGCGCGCCGGCCGCCTCGTTGCCGTGGTCCGTCCGCACGATGTGGAGACAGAGATCGATTCCGGCCGCGGTGCCCGCCGACGTCAGGACGTCCCCGTCGTCGACGAAGAGTTCGCGCGGATCCACGTGCACCGACGGATAGCGCTTGGCCAGCGTCGGCGCGTACATCCAGTGGGTGGTCGCGGGGCGGCCGTCCAGCAGGCCCGCCGCCGCGAGGACGAAGGCGCCGGTGCACAGCCCGACGATGCGGGCGCCTTCCTCGTGCGCCCGGCGCAGTGCGTCGAGCGCGTCCTCCGGTGGTGGCGAGGTGATCGACCGCCAGGCCGGCACGACGACCGTGCCCGCCCGCGAGATCGCCTCCAGGCCGTGTGGCGCGGTGAGTTCCAGGCCCCCTGTGGTCCGCAGTGGGCCGTCCTCGCCGGCGCACACCAGCAGTCGGTAGCGCGGTACGCCGGCGTCCTGGCGGTCGATCCCGAACACCGACAGCGGTATGGAACTCTCGAAGATGGGGCCGCCGCTGAACAGCAGCACCGCGACGATCTCCTTGCGGCGACGCCCGGACAGCTTCCGGGCCGCGGTGTCCGGCGCGGCAGTGGAGTCGTGGCTCATCGCGCTAAGCCCCCCTCGGTGGTCGCGGCTCCTCGGTTGTGTCGCTCCTGCACGTTTCCCCTCGGTCCTGCACGAGTCCCCCGCCGTAAGACAAATCAAGATCGAATCTACTGCGTCACGCCGTACCGGGATGGCCAGTTCGCTACCCGGCACATTGTCGACTTGGCAACTTGGCGTAAAGCATTCGATCACGAAGGGTTGCACTCGTGGGCCGTGCAGGGAAGTGCGCCTCGTCGCAGTGGCCAAACCGCGTAGGGTGCAGACCTCACTGGAGACCCTTTCCGTGCAGGTCAAACGGGGGGTGGGGGGTGTTCCGCGCGGGTGATGCACAGCATTCAGAAGTTGGCTGAAAAGCTACGGGCGCGTGCGCGGAAACCGGTCAGCCGACCGGTGTATTTCCCGGTCCGTCGGACCGTCCGCCCGTTCGTCCGCCGGGGCGTCCGCCGGGGCGCCCCCCGGAGCGTTCCCCGCGGTGCGCCCCCGACCCCGTCCGCTGATGCCGGCCCCGGTGCGGAGCGTGTTCCTCCGCCAGCAGCCGGGCCGCGCCGCGCTCCGACTGCCGCAGCAGCAGCCGGCAGACGGCCGTCACGGACGCGAGGCCGAGCGCGGTGCCCGCCGCCCCGGCCGGCGAGGTGCCGTACCACAGGAGCACCACCGGGACGAGGACACAGCTGAAGGCCGCCCAGCGGACGACCTCGGCCGCGCTGTCCGGCCCGGACCGTGAGGACATGGGTGTGCTCCCTGTGACGCTCCCTGGAGGTGTTGCAGGGGGTTCAACGGCGCGTCGGCCGGTCGGTCACCTTGCCATGGCCTGAATCCTGCGCAAACCGCCTGTACGGGGCAGCAACCATTGCGTTACGGGCGCACCCTCGTGCATGCTCCGGTGAACCGCCACCGACGGTGCGCGAGATCTGGGCTAAGGAGGCGTGCCGCCGTACCCTTGGGGGTATGGGGTTGGGAAGATGATTCCCGGACACAGCTCCGCCGCACACTGTCGTCCCACCCAATAAGGATCACAACGCCGAGACAGCCATGGCCGGTCACGACTTCTTCGAACCCGCGGACCGCAAGCGGCCCGTCGCCGATCCCACGGCGGCCGAGCCCCTGGCGGCGGAAGAGCCACGCCATTCGTGCGACCCCGCCTTCAAGCATGGCGTCGTCGTCGGCTTCGACGGCTCGATGTCCAGCGAGCGCGCCCTTGCGTACGCGATCGGCATGGCGCAGCGCTCCGGCTCGGGCCTGATCATCGTCCATGTGGCCAACCGGCTGCCGACCACGGTGTGGGCGGGCTGCGAGCCGCCGGTCTTCGTCGACGTGCCGGACCACCGCACCGAGGTGCTGGGGCTGGAGCTGGCGTGTGCCGACTACCTCGCCGAGGTCCCCTGGATCCTGGTCGAGCGCGGCGGCGACATCTGTCACGAACTCGAAGAGGTGGGACGGGAGTACGAGGCGGACGCGATCGTCGTCGGCTCCACGCACGGTGTCGTCGGCCGGATCTTCGGTTCGGTCGCCGGACGGCTCGCCAAGCGGGCGAAGCGCCCCGTGGTGGTCATCCCGTAACTCGCTCCCCGGCCGTTCCCCGACTCGCCCCTCTCGTCGGCGAGATGCCCGTTCCGGGCGGTCAACTCCTGGGTGTGACGCGTGAATCCACTCATGCGTACAGGTGTTTGGGCTCTTGTGAAGGGCATATACGGGTCACCGCACCACCGCACGTCCGCGAAGGGAGTCCGCCTCGTCCACCGGGAACGGCGCACCGGCCCACGGTGTTTCCCGGGGACGACGGGCTCGGCTCGGTCGACGGGCGGGCGGCGGGCCGGCGGGTGACGGCTGCCGGCCGGCGGCGCGGGCCGGGGCGCTCGGGCAGCCCCGGCATGTGAACGGACCCCCTGTGTCCGGGGCGACACCAGGGGGTCCGTTCTCGTCCGTTGCCGGGCGCGCTACTCGACCGTCACCGACTTGGCCAGGTTCCGCGGCTTGTCGATGTCCCGGCCCAGGGCCAGGGCCGTGTGGTAGGCGAGGAGCTGGAGCGGGATGCCCATGAGGATCGGGTCCAGCTCGTCCTCGTTCTTCGGGACGACGATCGTCTGGTCGGCCTTCTCCTGCTCCTGGTGGGCGACCGCGAGGATCTTGCCGCTGCGGGCCTTGATCTCCTCCATCGCGGCCCGGTTCTTCTCCAGCAGGTCGTCGTCCGGGACGATGGCGACCGTCGGGAGGGCGGGCTCGATGAGCGCCAGCGGGCCGTGCTTCAGCTCGGAGGCCGGGTAGGCCTCGGCGTGGATGTAGGAGACCTCCTTGAGCTTCAGGGAGGCCTCGCGGGCGACCGGGTAGCCCCGGACGCGGCCGATGAAGAGCATCGAGCGGGCGTCGGCGTAGGCCTTGGCCAGCTTCTCGATCTCCGCCTCCTGCTCCATGATCTCGGAGATCTGGGCGGGCAGCTTGCGCAGGCCCTCGATGATCCGCTTGCCGTCGCGCACGGACAGGTCGCGGGTGCGGCCGAGGTGCAGGGCGAGCAGGGCGAAGGCGACGCAGGTGTTGGTGAAGCACTTGGTGGACACCACGCACACCTCGGGGCCGGCGTGCACGTAGACGCCGCCGTCGGCCTCGCGGGCGATCGCCGAGCCGACGACGTTCACGACGCCGAGGACGCGGGCGCCCTTGCGCTTCAGCTCCTGGACGGCGGCCAGCACGTCGTACGTCTCACCGGACTGGGAGACCGCGATGTACAGGGTGTCGGGGTCGACGACCGCGTTGCGGTAGCGGAACTCGGAGGCCGGCTCGGCGTCCGCGGGGATGCGGGCCAGCTCCTCGATCATCTGGGCGCCGATCATGCCGGCGTGGTACGAGGTGCCGCAGCCGAGGATCTTCACGCGGCGGATGCGGCGGGCCTCGCGGGCGTCCAGGTTGAGGCCGCCGAGGTGCACGGTGGAGAACCGGTCGTCGATGCGGCCGCGCAGCACGCGGTCCACGGCGTCGGCCTGCTCGTGGATCTCCTTGTGCATGTAGGTGTCGTGGCCGCCCATGTCGTAGGAGGCGGCCTCCCACTCGACGGTGGTCGGCTCGGCCGTGGTCCGGGTGCCCTCCGTGGTGTACGTACGGAAGTCGTCGGCCTTCAGCGTGGCCATCTCGCCGTCGTCCAGCGTCACTATCTGCCGGGTGTGGGTGACCAGCGCGGCGATGTCCGAGGCGACGAACATCTCCTTCTCGCCGATGCCGAGGACGACCGGGGAGCCGTTGCGGGCGACGACGATGCGGTCCGGGAAGTCGGCGTGCAGGACGGCGATGCCGTAGGTGCCCTCGATGAGGCGGACGGTCTCGCGGACCTTGTCCTCCAGCTTCTCGGCCTGCGAGCGGGCGATCAGGTGGACCAGGACCTCGGTGTCGGTCTCGGAGAGGAACTCGACGCCGTCCGCCTCCAGCTTGCGGCGCAGGTCGGAGGCGTTGTCGATGATGCCGTTGTGGACGACGGCGACCTTGCCCTCGGCGTCCAGGTGCGGGTGGGCGTTCATGTCGG
>NZ_MUND01000231.1 GCF_002154375.1 Streptomyces glaucescens
GCCGATTGCCGCGCCCGCGCGGGCGGCGCACGGCGACTCCGCCCCCGGCGCCAAGCGAGGCCCCGTACCCTGTCCTTCGTGGCAGAACCAGTGGTGCGCATCCCGGATGCGAAGGTCGCCCTCTCGACGGCTTCCGTCTATCCGGAGTCGACGGCGACGGCCTTCGAGATCGCCGCGCGCCTCGGTTACGACGGGGTCGAGGTCATGGTGTGGAACGACCCGGTCAGTCAGGACATCGAGGCACTGCGCCGGCTCAGCGACTACCACCACGTACCGATCCTCGCCGTGCACGCCCCCTGCCTGCTGATCACCCAGCGCGTCTGGTCCACCGACCCCTGGGTCAAGCTCCAGCGCGCCCGCGCGGCGGCCGAGAAGCTCGGCGCGAGCACGGTCGTCGTGCACCCGCCGTTCCGCTGGCAGCGGCAGTACTCCCGTGACTTCGTCGCCGGCATCTGGCGGATGGCGAACGAGACGGATGTCCGGTTCGCCGTCGAGAACATGTACCCCTGGCGCTACCGCGACCGCGAGATGCTGGCGTACGCCCCCGACTGGGACGTCACCAAGGACGACTACCGGCACTTCACGATCGACCTCAGCCACACCGCCACCGCCCGCACCGACGCCCTGCGGATGATCGACCGCATGGGCGACCGGCTCGGCCACATCCACCTCGCCGACGGCAACGGCTCCGCCAAGGACGAGCACCTGGTCCCCGGCCGCGGTACCCAGCCCTGTGCGGAACTGCTGGAGCGGCTGGCCCGGACCGGCTTCGACGGCCATGTCGTCATCGAGGTCAACACCCGCCGTGCCATGTCGAGCGCCGAACGCGAGGCCGACCTGGCGGAGGCGCTGGCCTTCACCCGGCTCCATCTGGCCTCCGCGGCGCGGGTGCCCCGGCGATGACCGGCGCGACCGCCCGCCGCCGGGGCCGCCCCCGCCGTGCGGAGTCCGGCGCGGCGGGCGACACCCGGGACCGCATCCTGGCGGCGGCCCGCGAGCAGTTCTCCGAGCACGGCTACGAGAAGACGTCCGTGCGGGGCATCGCCAAGGCGGCCGGAGTGGACTCGGCGCTGGTGCACCACTACTTCGGCACGAAGGAGCAGGTCTTCCAGGCGGCGGTGGAGACGGTCTTCGCGCCCGCCCTCCGCGCACCGGACGTGATCTTCGAGGGCCCGGCCGACGAGGTCGGCGAGCGGTTCGCGCGGTTCCTGTTCGGGGTCTGGGAGAACCCGGTCACCCGGACGCCGCTGCTGGCGGTGCTGCGGTCCGCCGTCAACAACGAGGTGGCCGCCGCCGTCTTCCGCCGGCTGGTCACGAGCCAGCTGCTGCGCCGGGTCGCGGGCCGGCTGGACCAGCCGGACGCCGAGCTGCGGGCCGAGCTGGCCGCCGCGCAGCTGGTCGGCGTCGCCATGATGCGTTACGTGATCAAGCTGGAGCCGCTGGCGTCGGCCGACATGGACGTGATCGTCGCGCGGGTCGCACCGGTGGTGCAGAGGCACCTCACCCACCCCTGACGCGGCCTCGGGGACCCTTGATCTCTGAGACGCCCGTCCCGCATTCCGGACACTCCACCCGGGCTGTCGTACCCCCGGCGTACGCTCGACTCATCCAGAACTCTCTGTCTCACCCGGAAGTCTCTGGCTGAGATCATTGAAGGAGCGAGCGACGATGCCCGAGCTGAGGTCCCGCACAGTCACCCACGGCCGCAACATGGCGGGCGCCCGCGCCCTTATGCGCGCCTCCGGTGTACCCGGTGCGGACATCGGCCGGAAGCCGATCATCGCGGTCGCCAACAGCTTCACCGAGTTCGTCCCCGGCCACACCCACCTCCAGCCGGTCGGCCGGATCGTCAGCGAGGCGATCAGGGAGGCGGGCGGCATTCCGCGCGAGTTCAACACGATCGCCGTCGACGACGGCATCGCGATGGGCCACGGCGGCATGCTCTACAGCCTGCCCTCCCGCGACCTGATCGCGGACAGCGTGGAGTACATGGTGGAGGCGCACTGCGCCGACGCCCTGGTCTGCATCTCCAACTGCGACAAGATCACCCCGGGCATGCTGATGGCGGCCCTGCGCCTCAACATCCCCGCGGTCTTCGTCTCCGGCGGCCCCATGGAGTCCGGCCGAGCCACCCTGGTCGACGGCACGGTCCGCACCCTCGACCTGGTCGACGCGATCTCCGACGCCGTGAACGACAAGATCTCGGACGAGGACATCCTCCGCATCGAGGAGAACGCCTGTCCGACCTGCGGCTCCTGTTCGGGCATGTTCACCGCCAACTCGATGAACTGCCTGACCGAGGCCATCGGTCTCTCCCTCCCCGGCAACGGGTCGGTCCTGGCCACCCACACCGCCCGCCGCGCGCTCTACGAGAACGCCGCCCGCACGGTCATGGACATCACCCGCCGCTACTACGAGCAGGACGACGACTCGGTCCTGCCCCGCAATGTCGCCACCTTCGCCGCCTTCGAGAACGCGATGGCCCTCGACATCGCGATGGGCGGCTCCACCAACACGATCCTGCACCTGCTGGCCGCCGCCCAGGAGGCCGGCGTCCCGTTCGGCCTGACGGAGATCGACGCGGTGTCCCGCCGGGTCCCGTGCCTGGCCAAGGTCGCGCCCAACGTCGCCAAGGACCGCACCTACTACATGGAGGACGTGCACCGCGCGGGCGGCATCCCCGCCCTGCTCGGCGAGCTGCACCGCGCGGGCCTGCTCAACGAGGACGTGCACGCCGTGCACAGCCCGTCCCTGTCGGACTGGCTGAAGACCTGGGACGTGCGCGGCGGCTCCCCGTCCCCCGAGGCCGTCGAGCTGTGGCACGCCGCCCCCGGCTGCGTCCGCTCCGCCGAGGCCTTCTCCCAGTCGGAGCGCTGGGAGGCACTCGACACCGACGCCGAGAACGGCTGCATCCGCTCCGCCGAGCACGCCTACTCCAAGGACGGCGGCCTCGCGGTCCTCAAGGGCAACCTCGCGGTCGACGGCTGCGTGGTGAAGACGGCCGGCGTCGACGAGTCGATCTGGACCTTCGAGGGCCCGGCGGTCGTCTGCGAGTCGCAGGAGGAGGCCGTCGAGAAGATCCTGAACAAGCAGATCACCCACGGCGACGTGGTCGTCATCCGCTACGAGGGCCCCAAGGGCGGCCCCGGCATGCAGGAGATGCTCTACCCGACGTCCTTCCTCAAGGGCCGCGGCCTCGGCAAGACCTGCGCGCTGATCACCGACGGCCGGTTCTCCGGCGGCACCTCCGGCCTGTCCATCGGCCACGCCTCCCCGGAGGCGGCGTCCGGCGGCACCATCGCGCTCGTCGAGGACGGCGACCGCATCCGCATCGACATCCCGAACCGTTCGATCGAGCTGCTGGTCGACGAGGCCGAACTGGCCCGCCGCGAGCTGGCCCTGAACGGCGCCTACGCCCCGAAGAACCGCGACCGCAAGGTCTCGGCCGCCCTGCGCGCGTACGCCGCGATGGCCACCAGCGCCGACAAGGGCGCGGTCCGCGACGTCAGCAGGCTGGGCTGACCGCACGCCCCGCGTACACCGAGCGACCGTCCCCCGCGGGGGACGGCCGCTCGGCCGTACGACGGCGACGGCGGGGGAGGGCCACTCGCGTACGGCGGTGACAGCGGGGGATGGCAGCGGCGGCCGGCCGGTGCCTCACCAGGCGCCCGGGTCCCGCCCGTCCACCCCGAAGACCGTGCCGTCCGGCGCGGCGGCGTACACGCGCGTGCCCACCAGCACGGGCGCGGGCACCTCACCGGCGACCTTGTCCGAGCCCGTGCCCAGCCGGGCCGGGGTCTGCCCGACCAGGTCCCCGGTCCGGGCGCCCACGGCGATCAGCCGGCCGTCGGCGGCGCTGAAGTACACCTGGCGGCCGTCGGCGACCGGCGCCGAGCCCCGGCTCACGGACGTCTCCAGATGCCACAGCCGCTTCCCGCGCGCCAGGTCGAAGGCCTCCAGCGAACCGCCCGCCCCCAGCACGTACACCACATCGCCGTGCACGGCG
>NZ_MUND01000232.1 GCF_002154375.1 Streptomyces glaucescens
CCAAAGAGACAGAACCTAGCCCTGATTGCCGGCTATCCGGCAATTCCTGTGGGACTCGCCGTGGCCGTCATCGCAGTGAACGCAACTTCCGCCGTCGCCTGCGTCGTGGTGGTCTTCGGTGACATGGTGCCGCTCACGGGATTCGGCGTCACCTTTATGCTCATCGGGGCGCTGATCGTGACGGTCTATGCAGCGATGGAGTACGCAGGCCTGCGGCACATGACCGGTTCGGCTGCCCGACGCGGCTGATGTCGCGTCGGGCAGCCCGGATGGCCGGTTGGTACGTTGCAGGCACGGGCCGTGCGGACGGGCATCCGGTGACGCAGCGTCAGTCCTGGCGTGCGCGATCGCGCCTGTACACGACCGGTGTCGGCAGGGTGATGATCCCGTCGGCCCCGCAGAGGGCGTCCAGCCTGCGGGCCACCTCAGCGGCGAGCTCTTCGGCCTCCTGCTCGGAGGCCGGTCCCACAAACGGCGCATCCCGTGCGAGCGGGTCCAGCGAACGCACTGAGCACCGGACTCGACGGTGAGGGACAGGTCCTGCCCCCGGACCTCCGCGTCGACGAACCGGCACCGGCGAGTCGCCTGGACGGCCTCCGGCGTCACCAGCCGGTTGTTTGGAGGCCTTCTACGACCTCATCGTCCGAAGCAGTGTTGCGTCAGTGGACCATGACGTCCGCACCTTGGACTCGAACTCCAATGCCGTCGTAGACAGCACCGGTGAGGGCATCGACCCGCCAGAGGTCCATCGCACCCCGCTGTGCCGAATCGCCGGAGACCTTGCCCTTCGGACCGACCGCCACGAGCCACTCAGGGCTCCACCCGCCATCCCTCTTCTCCGCCTTCACCTCCACCACCTTGGCATCGATCCCCTGAGGCGGTTCGGCGTTGAACTGCCGCGCCTGACTCGCCAACCCCTTGATCACAGCCCGCTCAGCGTCTTCCTGACTCACTCGGGGGCTGGGGAGATTCATCTTGGTGGGGCCGAGCCTGACGTCCACCTGCGAGATCCGGCCAGCTCGGTCGACCTGCACATCCAGCATCCGGGGCATCAGCACTCCACCGTGGCGGAAGCGCCAGTTTGTCATCCAGCCAAGCTCAGCCTTCTCGCCCACAGCGAAGGTTATGTGGCGACTTGCTGTGCGCGCCCACGGGTAGTGCTGCCGCATGTAGGTGTCGGCCACCTTGAACGCCTCATCCTCAGCGCGGGGCACTGCGGTGCCCTTCACCGGATAGCCCATTCCACTGGGGACGTTGCTGTTCTCCAGCAAGATACTCAGGTGCTGTTTGTCAGGCCAGGACAAGCTTCCGTCGGAGAATGCCTGCTTGTTTCCGTCCCGGCTGACCAGAGTGAAGATCAAGTTCGTGCATGAGAGTCCCACACAAGGCTGAACATAGACCTTTCCAAGCCCGTAGTGCGATCCGAAGGCCTCCTCGACAGCCTGCTTCACAGCCTGACGCTGTTTGTCGCTGGCGTCGGAGAGCGTCGTTCCGTCGGTGTGGATCAGTGTGACCCCCGCAGTGAACGCGGTGTAGCCGGCCACCAGGAGAACGGCCCCGGCAATGAGCGATCCCTTGGCCCAGCCCTGCCAGTCGATCTGTCCGCGCGAGCCGAAGGCGACGACTGCCGCAGCGATGCCGAGGACGGCACCGATCATGTTCATCTCGGCGTCGGCGCTGTCGCAGACGCGGCCGAGCCCTGGACCAGCGGCCTGGGCGAGTTCAATGACGCAAGGAAGGGCCAGCACGCCGACAGCCGCCGGCAGCAGACGCCTCGCAGCGGCCACGGCGAGGAACCCCGCCGGTACGAACATCGCCAGGTTCCACAGACCCTGGGTTGTGCGGAAGGGTTCGGCGACTTCATGGTTGATGGTGCATTCCCCAGAAGGGGCTCCCGCTCCCATAAATGTGACGGCGAGAATGCCGACAACTGTGGCGGACAAAAGTGCCCACCACATCCCGCGGGGGCGACCGAGTCGGCGGGTAAGCAGCCAGGCGGCCACGCCGACAGCTGCTGCGATCAAAGCGGCGACCGTTAGGTAACCATAGCGGTGTTGAAAGATGGCGTTGAACATGCGAGTGGTCCGTACCCGGATTGAAGGAGGAACTGGCCCCCGCCGAGCAGGGAGGGCCAGTGATGGTCAGAATCCGGATGCTCAGCAGTGAGCCGAGGGCGCCTCGTACACGGAAGTGCCCCACTTCATAAGACCGACGCTGGACGTGCACTCGGAGTGGCCGTAGCCCAGGTGGAACGCCTTCAGCCTCGCCTCACCGGTGCTGATAGACATGCTGGACCAGTATTGGATGCCATTCACTCCGCTGTAACCGAGGCTGACGGTAACAGTGGAGCCACGCGAGAACAGCGACGGCGTTACGCACCCCAGTACGCACTCGAAGCTCCAATCGCATGACCGGGACGAAATTCTCACTGACAGTGCTCAATGGTGACTGTCAGTGGCTGGATAAGTGGATCACGCCCCCTCAGCGGAGGGCAATGGATGTCCGAGAGGTGGCCAATTGTGAGCACCAAAAGGCTGAAACGTGAAGATCACAGCCTCATGTCAGCGTCGGACGGTCGCGCTTCTTGCTGCCTCATGACGCTGCGGGCGTGTCAGGGACACCCCGGCTGCCGTCGCGACTCATCGGGGTAACCACCAGATTTCAGCAGCGCTGCCCGGGCCCGATGACTGTGAGTCCCACCTGTCTGGCGAGCCAGTGCGCATACGGCTCCCTCACCTGACGGCCGTCGACGTCTACGCTGCGAACGTGGACGAGGACGGTGTGATCGTTGGCGGCCTCGTCGTAGTTGCGGGTGCTGGTATTGAGGAGGAGTGTCACCTCTGCGTGCTTGTACTCGCCGTGAAAACCCACCTCTGGCGCGTCCGGCCAGCACAAGTCCTGCCAGTTGATCTCGCCCACGCTCGGACCGATCGCCGCCGTGAAAGCGTCCTCGACGCCGTCGACCGCCTGGTCGAGCAACTCGTAGTCCACCGGTAGCCGCCCTTCGTACGCCGCCGGGTCGGTCGGCAGACCCGCTCCCCGGACGCCGACGAGCCATGCAGGGCGGTCCTCGAACGGCACCCGGTCATCGAACTCCCCGTGCTGCTCCCGTCCCCGGAACCATCCCTGGGGTAGCTCCTCCGCCGCCCGACGTACCTCGTCGACAGAGCGGAGCTCCGCGTAGAGGGAGACGTCGGTGTACTCGCAGCGGCCAAACTCCATGAGACGGCGGGCGACGCTCAGGGCGAGTACGGCGTCAGGCGTGCGGAAGACGGGATAGGCGATGTCGTTGGACATGCGGAGACTGTGCCACGGTCCGTCACCGCAGGTCATGGCATTTCCGATCCAATTTAGACGCCATTTCAGTTGGCGTGATCTTGCGGCAGTCTGGGGTGATGACTGCTGCGCTTGTCGAGCGGATGGCGCCGGAAGAGCTGTGGACGTTATTTCAGCGGGTGGTGCCGCCGGCGCCGGTCCGACCGCAAGGCGGAGGACATCGTCGGCGCGGGGACCGCGAGGTGCTGGCTGCGATCATCTTCGTGGCCACCTCGGGCTGCACCTGGAATCAACTCCCGCCAGGCTTCGGCCTGTCCGGGGTCACCGCCTTCCGCCGGTTCACCGAGTGGACCGAGGCCAGGGTGTGGGCCAAACTCCACCGCCTGGTCCTGGACGAACTCGGCGCCCGGGGCGAGCTGGACTGGTCGCGGTGCGCGATCGACTCGGTCAGCGTCCGGGCCCTCAAAGGGGGCAGCTGACGGGACCGAATCCGACCGACCGCGGCAAGAAGGGATCGAAAATCCACCTCATCGTCGACCGCCAGGGCCTACCCCTGTCGATCGGCATCTCCGCCGCCAACCTGCACGACAGCCAGGCCCTCATCCCACTGGTCCGTGGCATCCCGCCCATCCGCTCCCGTCGTGGCCCACGGCGCAGGCGCCCCGGGAAGCTGCACGGCGACAAGGGCTATGACTACCGTCACCTGCGCCGATGGCTCGCTTCCCGTGGCATTCGGCATCGCCTGGCCCGCAAAGGCATCGAGTCCTCCCGGCACCTGGGCCGACACCGCTGGGTCGTGGAGCGGACCGTGTCCTGGCTGTCCGGCTGCCGCCGCCTGCACCGCCGCTACGAACGCAAGCCGGAACACTTCCTCGCCTTCACCGCCATCGCCGCAACCCTCATATGTCACCGCAGACTCACCAAGTGAAATAACGTCTTATCGCGCTCTCGACATCGCCTCATCACCGCCCGAGCCGCCAACCAGGCCGCTCAGATTCTGCGGTTGCCGCGCCCGCGAGAGGTTGCGAAGCTTGGTGTATGGCCAGAACTTGGAAACGCGCCACTGCATTCATGGCCGCATTCACGGCTACGGCATTAAGTCTGCTAGCCGAACAGGGACACGCGGAGGCCTCCAAGGGAATCTCGCCCAGAACCACGGTCGCGAAGGTGGTGGGTAACGCACTCGTCATTGAGGCCGCGCAGGGAAAGAATAATCGGATCACTGTTGAGCGGATCCCAGGCGTCGGGGGCCCTTTCGGCTTCAATAGGTACCTCGTCACTGATTCCGGAGACACGGTTTCGCAATCCGAGTTCACCTCCACTCGGGAGCACCCCATTGAGGCAATTAACATTTTGGCCGGGGATGGCCAGGACGTGGTCAATTGCGCCAAAGCAGGAAGCGTGCGGCTTTACATTGGCGGGGGTGATGGAGTTGACGTGCTCGGTGGAGGCGACGCAGCAGATGTCATCAGCGGCGGTCCCGGTAACGATACGCTCGGCGGCGGAAACGGGAGTGACACACTAGACGGGGCTGGCGGAAACGACACCATTTACGGCCACGCTGGACGTGATCACGTGTTCGGCGGGGCTGGCTCCGACTGGGTCACTGGCGGGTACTACGCAGGTTCATCCCTGCGAGATGGTGACAGCAACTTTGTTGCTGGCGGGCCGGGCGACGACACACTGCAGGGTGACAGAGGCGCCGAAACACTTGAGGGAGATGACGGCGACGACGTCCTGGAAGGGCATGGTGGCGTCGATGACGTACGCGGCAATGCGGGTAACGACACCCTCTACGGCATAGACGACAACATGAACGGCGGGCTGGGCTACGACCGGTGCGGGCGGAGCCCGCAGCGGGCCGAGTGTGAAGCCTTTGCTCCATGAGCGGCTCGTAGGCGCGCTGCGTCGGCTGCCGCAAGATCACGCCAACTGAAATGGCGTCTTACGCGCGCACCCGCATGTGAGCTGAACACTCGGAGAGCGAAGGCAGGGCTGCTCTGCTCAGCTAGAGGTTGTCCCGTATGGGGTCTGAGTTATCCGGCGAGGGCGTTGTGCAGTCGGGCGATGCCGAGCATGGCCTGGTGAACGCCGTCGCCCTTGACACGGCAGTCGCGCAGGATCTTCCAGTTCTTCAGCCGGGACAGCGCGTGTTCCACTCGGGCCCGGGTCCTGCGATGGACTGCGTTCTCCGCCTCCTGCTGACTGCTGAGGTGCGTCTGACCGCGTCGTTTGCGGTGCGGGATGAGCAGGCCGGTGCCCTGGTAGCCGCCATCGGCGATGGTGGTAGTTCAGACTCCCGGCCTGACTGTGAGGCTGCTCCATCCGGTGCGGCACGGCGAGGAATCTCGGGGTTCGCCCCCACGGCTGCAGCGCCTCCCCCGTCACTGTAGGCGCTACTGTCTGCGCAGCGATCTGATCTACACGAAGCCCGCTGCCCAGCAGGTTCGCTTCAGACATCGTCTGGAATGGCCGGGATGGCCGTGCAGGCAACTGCGTAGGTCTCGGTGCGCGAAACCTTGTTCACCAGCCATGCCGAAATGTAGAACAGGACCCACCGGCGCCTGGTCGTGCTCCAGTTCCAGTGGCGTGGCAACTCGGGACGCGAAGAACAGCCGGGTGGCGGTAGCGGCCGGCGTCGATGCTGGTGTCGGCGATGAACTCGACGACCAGCTCGGGCGCCACCGGGTGGTAGTCCAGCTCTCCCCGCGTGGTCCGGCCCGCCTGGGGCCGAGCGTTGGGCGATCTCACGCCGGTCGGCCGAGCGCAGCGGTGTGGTCCGGTGGCCTGATAGAGCATAATCCGCCGGGTGACGAGGGACGCGGACGTGAGCGTGGATGATGCCGAGATATGGCACGAGCGGCTGGGGTGGGCGTTCGGGCTGATAGCAAGCGATCCGGCTGAACGTGCTGCGGCGCTTGTCCGTCTGGCTGACGCCGAAAGGAACAACCAGGACGCTCTGGGTCGGTTCAACAGGGCGTGGCGTCGCAGGTATCCGCTGGGGCGGGAGGCGGCGCGCAGAAACTACCTGAAGGCCCTGAGCTATTCGTTGCCTGGTGGGTTGTGGGACCGGCCGGCCGGTTCCGACATCAGGACGTGGCCGGGTCTTCCCTACGTGCTGTGCTTCCTGGAGTTGGAGGCGAGATATCCGCAGGAGTGGACACGGTATGCCAAGTCGTGGGGCACGAAGGAGGGCCTCATTCGAGACGTGGCTGCCGCTCATCACGATGAGACGGTCAGAAGCAAGCTCGTGGAACTGATCGACATCGTCGTTCAGCGGCCCTACCGCTGCAAGGACCGCGAGTACGTGCGCGTGGCCCGGGCCGTGGACAGTGAGGACCTGCGCAGCAGGCTTGAAAGAGCCGCCCGTTCGGACAACCCATGGGCGCAGCGCCATGCCGGATACGTTCTCTGGCTCCTGGACCGTCCCGAGGTGCCCAATTCACGTCACGTCTGGCGGACCTGGCTGGCGGCGGCTTCCAGTGTGTAAGCACCGACTGCCGTCGCCCGGGGCGGTGTCGCGCGGGTACAGGGCCCGCAGGTCGGCGGTCATCATCCGCCGGCCGGCCGGGCGGGTGTAGCCGTCGACGACCGCCTGCACGATCAGTTCGTCCAGGCTTGCCCGGTGGGCCGGCCGCGCAGGATGTGGGAGAGGTAGCGGCGGACTTCAAGCGTGCGCTGGGTACTTGGCCGTCCATGGCTGCGGAGAAGGGCCCCACCCCTGCTGTCGAGAGGCGAGGCTGTGACCAGCATGGATGCGGACGAGGAAGATCGCATCACCGTATGACGTGCTCCCGGCCGAACCACTGCTGACACTGCCTGCGGACAGTCCCACGCTGCTCGCTGCCACTCCCCGTTTTCTACCTCTTCCTTGCCTTACCCCGCACCCCGATGGTCCACATGATGAGCGATGCCACTCCAAGAGCCGCCAGAATGAGAGGCACGGTCTTCTTCGATCCTTCTGCCGCGATGCCTTGGATCATGGCTATGGCCGTGGCGACCACAACAAGGGACAAAAAGATGGTCATCTTGGCTTTGTTGCTCATTTTCTTCAGCCCTTTCGTCAAAGCAGCGCGGTGGGGGAGACCGGGCCCCACGACCCTGTCACCCCCGGCTTGCTGAACAGGGACCGCCCCGGATCCGCTATCCGTAGCTGATGAGGTCGGCGTTGTTGTAGCCGAGCACGCCTCCCACGGCGCAACTTCCGGCGACTGCGGCTGCGGTCCCCCATGGGCCAGCCATGATGGTGGCTGTCGCGATGATGTTTGTCGTCGCAGCAGCCTCTATTCCGGCGATGCAACCCGTGACAGCGCCCAGATGTCATTGGTGTCTCAAAAAAGTCCGAAACACTGTCGAGGAACCCGAGCCCTGAGGGATCGCTGTTGTTGATGGGGTCGCCGCCCGCGTAAAGGTAGGCGTTGGTCTCTTGCCCGGAGGGGTCGGGTTGGGTGAAGCGGCCGAGGTCGCGGAGGATCTTGTAGTTCTTCATGCGGGAGAAGGTGTGCTCGACGCGGGCGCGGACCTTGCGATGCTGGGCGTTGTCCTCTTCCTCGGCTTTCAACAGCGGGCGTCCGGGTCGTTTTCGGTGCGGGACGATCAGGCCGGTGTTGATGTAGGCGCCGTCCCCGAGGACCGTCACACCTTCGCAGTGTGCGGCCAGGCCGGAGTCCCGCCAGGCTTTCGCGTCCGCCGTGTTGCCGGGCACCGGGCGGGCGGCGGCTACCACCAGGCGCGTCTCGGCGTCCATGATGACCTGCACGTTCGCCGAGAACCGGTAGTTGCGGGACGAGACTCCGACCTTGCGGTCGCGGACCGGGACCAGGGTGCCGTCCACGATCCACAGCCGCTCGACTGCGTCCTGGGAGGCGCGGGCCGGCTCGATCGCGAGCAGCGGGCCGAGCCTTTGGATCACCCGGCACGGTCGCCGGAGAGACACCGAACAGCGGGGCGAGCTGCCGCATGGTGAGGTTCGTGCGGTAGTACACCGCCACCAGCAGCACCCGCTCGGCCAGCGGCAGCCGCCACGGCCGACCCCAGCCGCACCCCTCGCCACCACGTTCCCGGACCGCTTTCAGTAACCGGCCGAACTGATCGACCCGCAGCCCGGTGTACGTCTCCACCCACACCCGCTCGGCCCTCAACACCCCAGCCATACAACGGAGATGCCCAGTTCACGGCCTTCTGCAATACCCTTTAGACGTCATTTCACTTGGC
>NZ_MUND01000233.1 GCF_002154375.1 Streptomyces glaucescens
CATCCAGATGCGGTGCCCGGCGAGTTCGGCGACGGTCACCGACCGGGCGGAGGCCAGCGCGTGGCCGGGGCCGGTGAGGAGCTGGAGCGCCTCGTCGAGTACCCGGACGGAGTCGATGTCCTCGGGAAGAGGCCGGCCGGGCGCGGCGACGGCGCGGAAGGACGCGTCGATCTCACCGGAGCGGAGGGCGTCGACGGCCGTCTCGATGTCGAACAGCCACACCACGTCGAGCTCGATCTCGGGATGCGCGCGGTGGAAGCCACGCATCAGGCCCGAGGCCGCACCGCGCGAGGCGATCACGTCGACGCGCAGCGGGCGGCGGCCGGTACGCACGGACGCGACCGCGCGTTCGGCGACGCGTAGCAGCTCGCGCGCGTGCGGCAGGAACGCCTGCCCGTCGATGGTGAGCTGGGCGCCGCGCGGCGTGCGGGTGAACAGCCGCACCCCGAGGTTGCGCTCCAGCGCGGCGATGCGCTTGGAGACGGCCTGCTGGGTGACCGCCAGCTCGGCGGCGGCCTCCCGGAACTGCCCCGCCTCAGCGGCGGCGACGAAGGTCCGGACGGTGTCGAGGTCCATGCTCATCACCCTACGGGCACAACCGTTGGTTGTGTCCGGCGGCGATGCGGTTGTTTGATCCGCGGCCCTGGCGCTCGCTTTGATGCTTCCGGTCACGGATCGGTTGTGCGAGTGGTGGGGGCGTCGGGCATGAAGAGCGGGCACCGGCTGGGACCGCGGTGGAGACATGTGCGCGGGCACCGGCGGGGTCACGGGCTGGGGCGGCGGTTCGGGTGGCTCTGGGCTGCGTACGGGACCAGCGCACTCGGCACGTGGCTCGCGTTCGGCGCCTTCCCGTTGATCGCCGTCCGGGTGCTTGATTCCGGACCGGCCGAGGTCGCCGCCCTCTCCTCCGTGGGGGCCGCGGTGGGCGCGGCGGTGGCGGTGCCGCTCGGACCGTGGGTGGAGTTCCGCCGGAAGCGGCCGGTGCTGATCGGGATGGACCTGGTGCGGTTCGCGGCGCTGCTGACGATCCCCGCGGCATTCGCGCTCGGCGCGCTCACCTTCCTTCAGCTCCTGCTGGTCTCGGCCGTCGTCGCGGCGGCCGACGTCACCTTCCGCTCCGCCTCCGGTGCGTACCTGAAGGCGCTGCTGCCGGCACGGGACCTGCTCACGGCCAACGCCCGGCTGGAGTCCACGGCCTGGGCGACCACGATCGTCGGGCCGCCGCTGGGCGGCGCCGCGATCGGGGTCCTCGGTCCGGTGGTGACGGTGGTGGCCGACGCGGTCAGCTATCTGCTCTCCGCGCTCGGCGTCCGCGCGATGGGCGGGCACGAGCCGCCGCCCGAGCACCGAAGGACCGCCCGCCCGCGGGCCGGGGATCTCCTCGACGGCTGGCGGTACATCCTCGCCGACGCCACGCTGCGTCCCCTGTTCTTCAACACCGCCCTGTTCAACGGCCTGGTGATGGCCACCCAGCCACTGCTGGCCGTCCTGATGCTCGGCCGGCTCGGGTTCCCGCCCTGGCAGTACGGCCTCGCCTTCGCCGCGCCCGCGATCGGCGGGCTGCTCGGCTCACGGCTGGCCCGCCCCCTCGCCTCCCGGTTCGGGCAGCACCGCGTCCTGCTCACGGCCGGGACACTGCGCGCACTGTGGCCCGTCGGCCTCGCCTTCACACAGCCCGGCACCGCGGGGCTGGCGCTGGTGATCGGTGTCGAGCTCGGCCTCATCCTCTGCTGCGGGATCTTCAACCCCGTCCACGCGACCTGCCGCCTCGATCTCACCGCGTCGGACCGGGTCGCCCGCACGCTCTCCGCCTGGCAGGTGACGGCCAAAGCCACGACCGCCCTCCTCACGGCCCTCTGGGGCGTGCTGGGCAGCCTGCTCGGCCCGCGTACGGCCATCGGCCTGGCCGGCCTGCTCCTGCTGGCCACCCCGCTGCTGCTGCCCCGCCGCAGTCCCGCGTCACAGGCCGGCACGGAACCCGCTCCGAGCCGCGCCTGACGCGGGGGCGCCGAGCCGCTTGCCCCTGGTCGGATGCGTTGCGGACGACCGGGCTCGTGAGAACACCGGTCGCGATGGAGCTCACGGCCGGCCGGCTCCGGCAGCACTCGGTCGGGGTGGTGGTCGAGCCGGCCGACGGTGACTGCCGTCAGCCGTGACATGATCGGCCCTCTCAGGCGCCGCGGTCCGCGCCTGGTGGAGCGTCCGCACCCGACGCCCGCCGGATGACACGGCAGACGCACCATTGCACCAGCCTCACGGGCCGCCCTCGGGCGAGTGCCCTCCCCCGTTGCACGGCGAGCGCATGCCGCCCTTCGGGAGGAGACGCTGCGACGTCCGCGCGCGTCGCCTCAGGCAGCGTCCGCTCCGCCCGCGCCGCCCGTCTCTTCTTCGCTCACTGCCAACGGCGAGTGAGGGCACCGCGGTGCACGGGCCGTCCGGGCCGACTGTCATACTTCCTGCCCGTGAGCAGCACGAACGGTGGCCCCGGGCGGCGTGCAGGCAGGCCTGCGGCGCGGCAGATCCAGACCTGGCAGGCAGCGGAGCACAACGCCGCGGCATGGATGCGGCATTGGGGCTTCGATGATGCCAAGGCGCGGCCCGGCGGTGCGGACGGCGGGGTTGATGTCGTGTCCCGGCGGGCGCTCGGCCAGGTGAAGTTCCAGGCCAGCTCGGTGGGGCGGCCGGAGCTGCAACGGCTCTTCGGAGCGCGGGGCAAGGCCATGGACAAGCAGCTGCTGTTCTTCACCGGCAGCAGTTACGCGGCCACCGCGCTGTCGTACGCGGAGGAGAACGACATCGCCCTGTTCGTCTACGGCCTCGACGGGGCGATGCGCCCGGTCAACGCAGTTGCCCGCCGCATCGGCGCGGCACCGGCAGCGGCCCCGCGTCCGGTCGCCACCCCTGCCACGGCGGGTGTTCCGGCCGACGACATCGTCCGGTCGGAAGCGCGGCCACCCCGCCCCGCCTCCACGGCGCCGTCCGCCAAGAGCACCGGCCGGACACTGGCGCTCGCGTTCCTCGCGCTGGTGGCGCTCGGCGGGCTTGCCTCAGTGGTCGACGGCGCGACCGGGCCCTCCAGCGCGAAGGACAGCACCAGCATGTCCGCTGAGCAGCGGGTCCTGGAGGTGAAGGCGTTCGAGGACTACGCCGCGGCTCATGGCTCCCCGGAGCAGCAGGACGCCGTGCGGCACGTGGTGCGGATCGAGGCAGTCGACTCCCCTTACAGCAAGATCCACGTGCACACCGACTACCCCCGGGCAACTCACGCCTACACGGAAGGCAGACTCATCTCCGAGTTGTTCGGCGACTACCTGAAGGCCCGGGATCAGAACGGCAACGGCTACATCACCGTGTACGGCGACGATGCGTCCGTCCCGCTCGCCTATGCCATGTACTGACCGTTGCGGCCTTCCTTCCGCAGCGCACTCGCCGTCATCTCGTCTCGGGACTCATGCGCCCGGCCCGACTGCCCGTCGTCGGCCGGGCCACATGTCGTCGTACGCGGCATCCATGAACTGCGCCTGCGGCGCACGCAGCGCGGATGCGTCGGCTGTCTCGCCTCGGGCCGCTTCAGCGAGGTGGAACGCGTAGCGGTAGGCGGCGCCCCGCAGTGGCTCGCTTCCGGCAGCGAGGTCGATCTCCGCCTGCGCGAGCCAGAGGTCGTCGACGAGTCGTTCCAGCTCGTCACCGGCGGGGACACCGCCGCGGTCCGGGCGTGAGAGCGCCGTTTTCCCCACTCGTGAGGCGAGGCTCAGAAACTTCGGCACCGCGTCCTCGAGCTCAGCGCGGTGCGCGGCCGACTCCTGCACCTGGAGCTGCCGCGCGCTGACCCGCGACACGAGGTACTGGCCGAACAGTGACCCGCCCGCGCCGAGCGCCACGCCTACGAGAGACAACAGCGCCGGCCCCAAGGTTCCCCAAGATCCTGTGGCCGGAGTCCCTCAGCACCGGTTCCACCGATGCCGCCGGGAGTCACGGGGTGCGGGCCGGACCGGGGCGGGGCGGCGAGTTACGCCTTGGTCGTCGGCTGGGCCGCGCGGGCCACGGCGAGCAGGAACAGGCCGCAGGCCGTCACGATCAGCCAGCCCGCGTGCGAGGCGCGGGCGAGACCGGTGGGGCCGACGTTCGCGACCAGGGCTCCGGCGAGGGCGATGCCCACGGCCGAGCCGACCTGGCGTGCCGTGGAGGTGATCGCTCCCGCCACGCCGGCCCGGGACGGCGGCAGGCCGCCGACCGCGGTGTTGGTGAGGGGCGCGTTGGCGAAGCCGAAGCCGATGCCGATGAGCAGGTAGGCGAGCAGGAGCAGCAGCGGGTTCGTGTCCTGGTGGAGATCGACCAGGGTCAGGCCGCCGGCCGCGATGAAGCCGCCGGCGAGGAGGAGGGGACGGCGCGGTCCCAGGCGTCCCACGAGGGCGCCGGACCAGGGCGCGCACACGGTGGCGCCGAGCGCCATGGGCAGGGTCGCCGTGCCCGCGGCGAGCGGGGTCCAGCCGCGGCCGTGCTGGAGGTAGAGCGTGGTGAGCAGCAGGCTCACGTTGAGCGCGACGAACACCGCCGCCGCGCCGAGCACGGCCGTGGTGAAGGCCGGCCGGCGGAAGAGCGTCAGGTCCATCAGGGGCTCCGGGCCGCGGAGTTCGACCCGGGCGAACGCGGTGACGGCGGCCGCTGTGAGGACGTAGCCGATCAGTGCGGTGGGCGAGGTCCAGCCGACGCGCGGTCCTTCGATGAGGACGCCGACGAAGAGGAACAGGGCGGCGGTGAGGAGCGCCTGTCCGGGCAGGTCGAGCCGCCGGGTCCGGGACCCGCGCGACTCCGGGACGAAGACGGCGACCAGGACGAGCGCGGCGACGACGACCGGGGCGTTGATCCAGAACACCGACCGCCAGCCGAACGCCGCGATCAGTGCTCCGCCGGTGACCGGGCCCGCGGCCATGCTGAGCCCGAAGACCGATGCCCAGACACCGATCGCCCGGGCCCGCTCCCGGGGGTCGGGCATCGCGTTCACCACGATGGCCAGTGCGACGGGGCTCAGCATGGAGGCGCCGATCCCCTGGACGGCCCGGGCGGCCACGAGCAGGCCGAGGGAGGGCGCCAGGGCGCAGGCCAGGGAGGCGGCGCCGAAGACGACCAGTCCGAGCTGGAAGACCCGGCGCCGGCCGAAGCGGTCGGCGAGCGCGCCGGACACGATGAGGAGGCAGGCCAGGACCACGGTGTAGGCGTCGACGACCCATTCGAGGCCGTGTGTGCTCACTCCCAGGCCCCGTCCGATCTCGGGGAGGCCCACGTTGACGATGGTGGTGTCGACGCCCACCAGGAACATGCTCATCGCGCAGACGGCGAGCACCGTCCAGCGTCGGCGCGCGCTCGGAGCGGATGGTGGGGCGGTCAGGGACGTGGTGGTCACGTGTCCTCCTCGGTGGGGCGGGTCGTCTGCCCGCTCATGCTCGGTTCGAGGAGGAGTGGCGGCCCACAGTTTTTGCGAAGACTGCAAAATGGCCGCATGGATGCGGATGCGGAGCCGGAGCTCGCGGAGATTCTCGACGGCATCGGGCCCCGGTTGCGCGCACTGCGCCGCGACCGCCGGCTCACCCTGGAGGCCCTGGCGGAGGACACCGGGATCTCGGTGAGCACGCTGTCGCGTCTGGAGTCGGGGCGACGGCGCCCGACCCTCGACCTGCTCATCCCCCTGGCGCGGGCGCACCGCGTCGCGCTGGACCAGATCGTGGCCGCCCCGGCCACCGGTGATCCACGGGTGCACCTCAAGCCCCGCAGCCGGGGACGCGGGAGTGTCCTCGTGCCGCTGACGCAGTACCCGGGCCGGGTCCAGGTCTTCAAGCAGGTCCTCGCGCAACGCGAGCCGAGGCTCGTCACCCACGCCGGCTACGAATGGCTGTACGTGCTCGCCGGGGAACTCCGTCTCATCCTGGGCGAGCGTGACGTCACCCTCCGGCCGGGCGAGGTGGCCGAGTTCGACACCCATGAACCTCACTGGTTCGGCCCGGCCGGCGCGGACGCCGTGGAGATCCTGCATCTGTTCGGACCGCACGGCGATCAGGCCGTGGTCCGGGCGCAATCACCGAGAGAGTCCGGTACCGGTGGCAGCGCCGGCGCGTAGGGTGCCCTCCCTCACTGGGCTGGGGGGTGCTTTCCCGGGCCGTCGCCGGGCCCGGCGAGCGGGGTCGGGGAGAGGTCCGCGGGTTCCTCGCCGGCCTCCAGCAGGGTGTCGGCCGAGCCCACGATCAGCGGGTCCGGCTTTCCGGCGACCGTGTCGTCCTTGGCCGGGTAGTCGCAGCGGTCGAGGAAACTGCGCATGGCTTCCAGCCGGCCCCGCCGCTTGTCGTTGTTCTTCACCACCGTCCACGGCGCGTGCACGGTGTCGGTGGCGCGGAACATGTCGACCTTGGCCTTGGTGTAGTCGTCCCACCGGTCGAGGGAGGCCAGGTCCGTGGGCGACAGCTTCCAGCGGCGTACGGGGTCGACATGGCGTATGGCGAACCGGGTCCGCTGCTCGGCCTGCGACACGGAGAACCAGAACTTCATCAGCAGGATGCCGTCATCGGTGAGCAGCCGCTCGAACAGCGGCGCCTGCTCCAGGAAGGTGCGGTACTCCTCCTCGCTGCAGAAACCCATCACCCGCTCCACGCCGGCGCGGTTGTACCAGGAGCGGTCGAAGAAGACGATCTCACCGCGCGCGGGCAGGTGTGCCACGTACCGCTGGAAGTACCACTGGCCCGCCTCGCGCTCCGTCGGCTTCTCCAGCGCTACGACGCGGGCGCCGCGCGGGTTGAGCCGCTCGGTGAAGCGCTGGATGGTGCCGCCCTTGCCGGCCGCGTCGCGACCTTCGCAGACCACGACGATCCGCTGGCCGGTGTCCTTGACCCAGCGCTGCAGCTTGAGCAGCTCGATCTGCAGGAGCCGTTTGGTTCTCTCGTACTCGGCCCGGCTCATCTTCCGGTCGTACGGGTAGTTTTCGCGCCAGGTGTCGATGGGGCTGCCGTCTGCGTCCAGGAGCAGCGGCTTCTCCGGGCGGCGCTCGTCGATACGCAGGCCGGCGAGCAGGTCGTCGTCGCCGGTACCGTCGGCGTTCCGGCCTTCTTCGGTGATCTCGTCGCCGGGCCGCGGCACGGCGGCTGCTCCGTCGTTGCGCTCATCGGACATGGTGTTCCTCCCGGTGCGCTGTCTCTCTCGGCGTGGCCGCTCTAGAACGGCAGGCGGCCGCGCGCCCGGCGCCCGGCGGAACCGCTGCGGCCGACCGCGCGGGAGCTGGAGCGGAAGGGCTTGCTGAACAGCCGCCCCAGCACACCGGGCGCCTTGGACCCGGCGCGGGATCCGAGGCCCAGGGTGCGCTGGGCGCCGTTCTGCGGATGCCTGGACAGCCGGGGAAGCAGGAAGGCCAGCACGGCAAGGACGAGGCACAGGCCGATCACGGCGGCGATCATCATCGCGGACTCCCGAAGTATGAGGTTGGACGCTTGTGGTTGCGTCCAACCGACTGCCCCTCCGGCTCTTGAACACGCCCGCCTCTTCCGTTCGATCTCCCTGCGGGTCTCGCTCGTGCCGGATGTGCGAGCACCCGCGGCAGAGGCCGGAAGTCTCCGGGAGAGCCGGTTCGAAACAGCCGGGCGGGAAGTGTGCGGTGCCGACAGGCCCGTCCCATAACCTCGTGCATGGAGACATCAGATGCCCTGGGCATCCATAGTGAGGGAGGCACTCGTGCTCGGAAAGGGCACGCGGCTGCTCGCGGCCGCCGCCGCCGTCGTGGCCTGCGTCGTGCTCGTCGGCCCGACGGGACCCAGCGGTGCCCACTTCGCCAGGCCGCTGCCCGTGGACGCCGTCAAGGACGTCGTTGCGAACCGCGTCATGACGTGGAACATCTGCAACCCCTGCGAAGAGAGCAACATCAACCGTGCGGCGGAGATCGCCACGTATGCGCCCCAGGTCATCGGCCTGCAGGAAGCGTGCGTGCGTGACGTCGAGAAGATCCGCGACTATCTGGAGCTGCTGTACGGGCTCGATTACCACGTCCGGTACGGGTCGGTGCTCAGGAACTGGGGCCGCTGCGGGGGTGCGCCGTGGAGTCCGGGGGCCTACGGTCAGGCAGTTCTCTCGGCGGCGCCGATGACCGACCGCGTGGTCGTGGAGTACCCCGACGGAGGGTCCGAGGACCGTGGGTACATGGCGGTCACCACCCTGGTGGGCGGCCGGTCGGTCCGCGTCTTCAACACGCACTTCGCCGAACGGCGTCAGGAAGCCGTCCGGGCGGGCCAGGCCCGCGTACTCGCCGCGGAGATCGCCCGGTACGACCGTGCCGTCGTTCTCGGGGACTTCAACGCCGTGCCGGACGCCATCGAACTCGCCCCCGTGTGGTCACTGGCGACGGACACGGATCCCGAGTGCCATCCCTCGCCCGTGGGCGCCTGCACCACGACGACCGACTGGCACAGCAAGTTCGACTACATCTTCCTCCGGGGCATCTCCCCGCTCAGGCACCGCGTGGAGCCCTCACCGCACTCGGACCACCATCTGGTGCACGCGGATCTGGCACCGATCTGAGCGGGCATTCGCGGACTGAGGGGGAAGAGGACGTTTGCCGGAGCGTGAACGGTGCACACGATGAGCTAACAAAACCTTTATACGTCGACGAGACGGAGGACCTCACCATGGGCATCATCGCGTGGATCATCATCGGCCTGCTCGCCGGCATGATCGCCAAGGCCATCATGCCGGGCAAGGACCCGGGCGGCATCATCATCACCATGCTCATCGGCGTCGCGGGCGGTCTCCTCGGCGGCTGGCTCGGCAAGGTGATCTTCGGCGTCGATTCGGTCGACGGCTTCTTCGAGCTCTCCACCTGGATAGCCGCCATCGTCGGCTCCCTGATCCTCCTCGCCCTCTACCGCCTCGTCACCGGCAACCGGCGACACACCCACCGCCACGCGTGACCAGCTGACGCACGACACACCGGGTACTGCTGAACGGCTCCCGCCCCGCACGGGGAGGGAGCCGTTCAGCGTGTGCCCGGCGACCGGGCCGACAGGGCACGAGGTCAGGCCTCCCGCGCCGCCCACAAGGACCGCACATGCCCCAGGTGCCGGCTCATCACGGCCTCCGCGGCCGCGGCGTCCCCGGCGAGCATCAGGTCGAGGAGTTCCAGGTGCTCCTGGGCCGAGGGAAGCAGCATGCCGCGCGCGTCCAGGGCCGTCAGCCCGTACAGCCGGGATCGTTTGCGCAGGTCACCGACCGTTTCGACCAGGCGGTCGTTGCCGTGCAGCCCCAGCAGGGCGAGGTGGAAACGGCGGTCGGCGTCCAGGTAGCCGAGGAGGTCGTGGTCGCGGGCGCTCACCACGATCTCCTCGGCCACCGGCCGCAGCGCCTCCAGCTGTTCCCGGCTCGCCGACCGCGTCACCGCACCCACGGTCGGCACCTCGATCAGCGCCCGCAGCTCGCTGTACTGGTCGAGGTCGCGCTCGCTGATTTCGGTCACCCGGAACCCCTTGTTCCGCACGGGTTCGACCAGCCCTTCCCGGACCAGGTCGAGCATCGCCTCGCGCACCGGAGTGGCGGAGATGCCGAAGTCGGAGGCGAGTGCCGGGGCCGAGTAGACCCGCCCCGGTTGCAGCTCGCCGGAGATCAGCGCGGCGCGCAGGGCGTGGGCCACCTGGTCGCGCAGCCGTTCCTGCGCGGTGATGAGGTTGGCTTGCTTCAGGTGGCCACCCATGGTCTGCCTCCGGGGCTGGGCTCTGCGATCGGCGCTGCGATCGGCTGCGGTCGGACGGTTCACTTCGCGGGCACCTCAGAGTAGGAAACCCGCCGGGAAGGGATCGTCCGGGTCCACGAAGTACTGGGCCGTGCCCGTGATCCACGCCCGCCCGGTGACCGTGGGCACCACGGCGGGCAGGCCGCCGACGGTGGTCTCGCCGACGAGGCGTCCCACGAACCGCGTCCCGATGAACGACTCGTTCACGAAGTCGGCGCCGAGCGCGAGTTCGCCGCGCGCGTGCAACTGGGCCATGCGAGCCGAGGTGCCGGTGCCGCAGGGCGAGCGGTCGAACCAGCCGGGGTGGATGGCCATCGCGTGCCGCGAGTGCTTCGCGCCGGAGCCGGGCGCGGTCAGATACACGTGCTTGAGCCCGGCGATCTCGGGATGCTCCGGATGCGCCGGCCGGTCCGTGGCGTTCACCGCGTCCATGATCGCGAGCCCCGCGGCGAGCAGTTCCTCCTTGCGGCCCCGGTCGAAGGGCAGCCCCAGCGCGTCGAGTTCGACGAAAGCGTAGAAGTTCCCGCCGTAGGCCAGGTCGTAGCCGACGGTCCCGAAGCCGGGCACCGCCACGGTGCGTTCCAGGGCTACGGCGAACGCGGGCACGTTGGTGAGCGTGACCTCCTCGGCGACGCCGTCCGTCACCCGGACGTCGACCGTGACCAGTCCCGCGGGAGTGTCCAGGCGGACCGTGGTCACCGGCTCGGTGACCGGTACCAGTCCGGTCTCGACGAGCACGGTGGCGACACCGATCGTGCCGTGCCCGCACATCGGCAGGGCACCGGACACCTCGATGAACAGCACGCCGTGGTCGGCGTCGGGCCGGGTGGGCGGTTGCAGGATCGCGCCGCTCATCGCGGAGTGGCCGCGCGGCTCGTACATCAGCAGGGTGCGGACGTGGTCGAGGTGGTCGACGAGGTGGCGGCGCCGCTCGGCCATGGTGGCGCCGGGCAGCACACCGATGCCGCCGGTGATGACCCGGGTGGGCATGCCCTCGGTGTGCGAGTCGACGGCGTGGTAGACGTGTCGGGTGCGCAACGCGTGACCTCCGGCGGTCAGTCGAGGCCCTCGGCGAGGGCCTTCTCGGTGGCGGCGCGGACGATGGCGGCCTGTTCCGCGTTCAGCGGGGAGCGCGGCGGCCGGGTGGGGCCGCCGGGACGGCCGGCGATCTCCATGGACACCTTGACGGCCTGGACGAACTCGGTCTTCGAGTCCCAGCGCAACAGCGGGTGCAGGGCGCGGTAGAGCGGGAGGGCGAGGTCGAGATCCCGTTCCACGGCGGCCCGGTACAGGGTGAGGCAGGCGCCGGGCAGGGCGTTGGGGAAGCCGGCGATCCAGCCGACGGCGCCGGCCAGGGCGAGTTCGAGCAGGACGTCGTCGGCGCCGATGAGCAGGTCGAGGCCGGGGGCGAGTTCGGCGATCTCGTAGGCGCGGCGGACGTCGCCGCTGAACTCCTTGACGGCGACGATGTGCCCGTCGGCGTGGAGGCGGGCGAGCAGGTCGGGGGTGAGGTCGACCTTGGTGTCGTACGGGTTGTTGTAGGCGACGACCGGCAGTCCGGCGCGCGCGACGTCGGCGTAGTGGGCGTGGGCCGTGGCGTGGTCGGCGCGGTAGGCGTTGGGCGGCAGCAGCAGCACCGAGCCGCATCCGGCCTCGGCGGCCTGCTCGGCCCAGCGGCGGGAGGCGGTGCTGCCGTAAGCGGACACGCCGGGCATGACGCGGGCGCCGTCCCCCGCCGCCTCGACGGCCACACGGACCACGCGGGCGCGTTCGTCGTCGGTGAGGGTCTGGTACTCGCCGAGGGAGCCGTTGGGAACGACGCCGTCGCAGCCCGCGGCGATCAGGGCGGCGACGTGCGCGGCGTAGGCGTCGTAGTCGACGGTGAGGTCGGCGCGCAGCGGGAGGGCGGTGGCGACCATGACGCCGTGCCAGGGCCGGGTGCGGGTGTCTGCGACGGTCATGTTCCGGGCTCCTCGGTGGGTGCGGTGGGCGTGGCGGTGGCGTCGGCGGGCCCCGCGGCCGGGGCGGTGGCGTCGGCGGGCCCCGCGGCCGGGGCGGTGGCGTCGGCCGATGGCGCGGGCGGGGTGGCGGGGTCCTCCTCGGGCAGTCGGACCAGGTGGCGAAGAGGTACCGGGCAGGACAGCGGGCGCCGGTCCGGGGCCGGTGGGGTGCCGGTCAGCAGGGCGACGGCGGGGCCGCACATCCGCCCCTGGCACCAGCCCATCCCGGCGCGCGTGAGCAGCTTGACGCCGCGGGCGTCGAGGGCGCCGTACTCGGTGACGGCCGTACGGATCCGCGCGGCGGTGACCTCTTCGCAGCGGCACACCTCGGTGGTGTCCTCGAGCGGGTCGGCCCAGCCGGGGCCGGGCCGGTGGGCGGCCGTCATCACGTCGGCGAAGGCGCGCAGCCGGGCCCGGCGCCGGGTGAGGGCGGCGGTGCGGCGAGCGCCGCGCGGGATGCCGTGCAGGGCGTGGGCGATGGCGTCGGCGGCGAGTTCGCCCTCGGCGAGGGCGAGGTCGGCGCCGCCCACCCCGCAGGACTCCCCCGCGGCCCAGACGCCGGGCACGGAGGTGGCCTGGCCGGCGTCCACGGCCAGGGCCGGGGTGCCGTCGGGGGCGCGGCGAGTGGCGCAGCCGAGGCTGGTGGCGAGGTCGAGCTGCGGGAGGAGTCCGTGGCCGACGGCGAGCGCGTCGCAGGGGATGCGGCGTCCCGTGCCGGGCAGGGGCCGCCAGTCGCGGTCGAGCCGGGTGACGGTGACGGCCGCCACGCGGCCGGTGCCGTGCGCGGCGGTGACGGCGTGCCGGGTGAGCAGCCGGGTGCCGTGCCGCAGCAGGACAGCGCCGTGCCGGGCGCCTTCGGCGAGCTTGGCGGGGTTGCGCAGCAGGGTGGGCGTGGTGCGGGCGTACGCCGTGTAGTCGGCGGCCTCGACGACGGCCGGGACGCGGGCAGCGGCGGCCGCCAGGGACCCGGCGACGGCGAGCAGCAGGGGTCCGCTGCCGGCGACGACGATCCGCCGGCCGGGCAGTACCAGCCCGGACTTGAGCATGGCCTGCGCGCCGCCCGCGCCGACGACCCCGGGCAAGGTCCATCCGGGGAAGGGCAGTTGGCGCTCGTAAGCGCCGGTGGCGAGGAGGACGGCCCGCGCGTCGACGTGCGCGGCCGTCTCGTCGGGGCCGACGACGGCGTGCAGCCGCCAGTGCGCCCCCGCGCGGGCCACCGTCCACACGTGGTGGCGCGGCAGATAGGTGACGCGGCCGGCGTCCAGCCGCCGCAGACGTCCGGCGAAACGGCGCCAGCCGTGGTGCAGGGCCTGTGGCCGGGCGGCGCGCAGGCCGGGTGCGGGGTGCCGGTGGAACTGCCCGCCCGGCCGCTCCCCCGCGTCGAGCAGGGTGACGCTCAGGCCCAGGTCGGCGGCGCGCACGGCGGCGG
>NZ_MUND01000234.1 GCF_002154375.1 Streptomyces glaucescens
CCGCGGCCGCGGCCGCGGTGACCGGCCTGCCGCTGAGCAGCGCGGTGCTGGCGGTGCTGCTGATGGGCCGCGCCGCGCACGACCAGATGCCGCTGATCGTGGCGGCGTCGGTGGTGGCGTTCGTCGTGGCCCAGCTCGTGCGGCGCGACGAGGCGGGGGCGGCATCGGGCACGGGGGCGCGGTCGGGAGCCGGTGCGGGCTGAGGCGCGAGGGCCGGGGCGTGGTGAGGGCCTGCCTGTCCGGCGCGCGCGACTCCCACACGGCCAGTACGGTGCTGTCCAAGCGCTGTCCGGGTGTGCGCTCCAGGGTCCGCCCGGGCGCACACGCCGAGCGGGGAGACACCATGGCCGGCAAGCAGGCGGCGAAGCTGCCGCGCAAGACGTACGAGAAGGAACTGCTGCGCCTGCAGACGGAGTTGGTGAAACTCCAGGAGTGGGTGCGCACCGAGGGCGCCCGGCTGGTCGTGGTCTTCGAGGGTCGGGACGCGGCGGGCAAGGGCGGCACCATCCAGCGGGTCACGGAGCATCTCAACCCGCGCGTGGCACGGATCGCGGCACTGCCCAAGCCGACCGAGCGCCAGCGCACCCAGTGGTACTTCCAGCGGTACGTCGAGCAGTTGCCGGCGGGCGGGGAGATCGTGCTGTTCGACCGCAGCTGGTACAACCGGGCCGGTGTCGAGCACGTCATGGGCTTCTGCACCCAGGAGGAGTACCGGCTGTTCCTGCGCCAGTGCCCGATCTTCGAACGGATGCTGGTGGAGGACGGCATCCTGCTGCGCAAGTACTGGTTCTCGGTGAGCGATGCCGAGCAGCAGGACCGTTTCCGGCGTCGTCTGGAGGATCCGCTGCGGCGCTGGAAGCTGTCCCCCATGGACCTGGAGTCGATCACCCACTGGGAGGCCTACTCCCGGGCCAAGGACGAGATGATGGTGCACACCGACATCTCCGAGGCACCGTGGTACGTCGTGGAGAGCGACGACAAGCGGCGGGCCCGGCTGAACATGATCGCCCACCTGCTGGACTCCGTCCCGTACCGCGACGTCCCGCCGCCGGTGCTGGAGCTGCCGCAGCGTCCGCCGTCCACCGGTTACGAGCGCCCGCCGCGCGATCTCCAGACGTACGTCCCCGACCACGCGGCCGGTCTGTGACCGCGCCCGGCGCGACGCCGGGACAGGCGTCGCCGCGGTCCCGGCCCGGTGCCGGCCCCGTCAGCGGGAGCGGGACGCGGTGACCGCCTCCGCCCCGGCCGGGGCCCACGGGAACGGCGGGTCGGGGATCGCGTGGCGCAGCGCGGGGGCGACGTCGGACTGGAAGAGTTCGAGGGACGCCCGGTGCCGGTGCCGGGGCAGTCCGCCCGCGTCGGCCTGTACGTGCAGCACGCTGTGGCCCAGCCGCTCGTGGTACCGGTGGACCTTGTCGATGACCTGCTGCGGGCTGCCGACCAGGGCCGAGCTGCGCTCCGCGAAGTCCTCCAGGGTCGGGAAGACGACGGGCAGGCCCGCCTCCTTCCAGAAGGCGAGGTTCGCCTCGAAGACCGGCCGGTAGGCCCTCAGCGCCTCCTGCGAGGTGCGGGCGACGTACAGGCCGGCGGTGCCCGCGCCGACGGCGAGGTCCGCCGGGTCGTGACCGTGGTGCGCCCAGCGTTCGCGGTAGTGGCGGACCAGCTCGGCGTACGGCTCGACCGGGTGGGTGACGTTCGCCGAGAACAGCGGGTCGCCGTAGCGGGCGGCCAGCTCCACGGACTCCTTGCTGGTGGCGCTGCCGTGCCAGACCCGTACGGGGTGCTGGTAGGGGCGCGGCCACACCTCGGCGTCCCGCAGCGGGGGCCGGAAGCGGGTCGCCGCGGTCACCTCGGGCTGCCGCCAGGCCGTCCGGAAGACCTCGTAGCTCTCGGCGTTGCGCTGCCACTGGTCCTCGGGTGTGACCTGGAACAGCTCGCGCTGCGCGGTGCCGTTGCCCTTGCCGATGATCAGCTCCAGGCGGCCGCCGGAGAGGTGGTCGAGGGTTGCGTAGTCCTCGTAGGCGCGGACCGGGTCGAGGAGGCTGAGCGTCGTCACGGCGGTGAACAGCCGGATGCGCCGGGTCAGGGCGGCGATGTGGCTGAGGACCACCGGCGGGGAGGAGGAGATGAACGGCCGCTCGTGCCGCTCCCCCACCCCGAAGCCGTCGAAGCCGAGTTCCTCGGCGAGCACGGCGTCGTCGAGCACCTCACGGAACCGCTCGTGGGTGCTCTTCCGCTCGGCGGTGACGGGGTCCGGGCGGTGCGTGATCAGGGTGATGGCGAGGAATCTCACGGCGCCACCTGCCCGCCGGCGGCCTGTTCCCGGAGGAGGGGGACGGCCGGGGAGCCACTGGAGGTTCGCTGGTGTGGGGATGCGGACACGGAGAACGGTGCCTTCCTGATCGGCTGGGGTGGGGG
>NZ_MUND01000235.1 GCF_002154375.1 Streptomyces glaucescens
GGCGCGCTGGACCGTCCAGCGGTCGATCGCCGTGATCTGGACCAGCGTGCCCGCGCTGGTGCGGAGCCACTGGCCGGACCGGAGGTCGGTCGCGATGATCCACTCGCCGAGTTCGGGGACCCAGAAGGGGTGGCCGTCAGTGGCGGTTATCTCAGCGGTCGCCGATCCCATCTTGCCATCGGTGTCGACGGTGACCTTCACCAGGTGCTTGACGCCGTCGCCCTTGATCTCGGCGGTGACGGTCTCCACCCGGGTCTCGCCGGTCTCCGCGTCGGTGGCCATGACCTTGTCACCGGCCCGGACGTCCTTGATGGGCTTGGCGGTACCGTCGGCCATGAGGACCTTGGTCTGCGGCGTGAAGCTGTTGCTGATGTCGCAACTGTCACCACCGCCGCCCGAGTCACGGTCCGCGCCGCGACTCGAACCACGCTTCGAACCGCCCCCGCCGGACCCGGAGTCGTCCCGTCCGGAACCGCCCCTCGATCCGCCCGACTTCGACTCGGCGCGGCCTCCGCCCGCGTTGCCCTTGGCCTGGGAGGTCTTGCGGGCCTGGACCTGGGGGGTGTTGCCGCGGGCGCCCTTGGAGCCCGTGTGGGCCTTCTTCTTGGCTGCCGCCGCGGCGGCCTTCGCCGCCTCTCGGGCCTTGCGTTTGGCTTCCGCGGCCGCCGCCTCGGCGGCCTTCTTCGCGCGGACCAGGGCCGCCCGGGCGGCCTTCGCCGCCTTGATGCCGGCCTCGGCCGCCGCCTTCGCCGCCCGGAACGCCTTGACCGCGCTCATCGTGGCCTTGAAGGCGCCCCACATCTTCTTGCCCTTGGAGATGATGCTGGTCCAGGGGATGGCGTCCATGAGGAGGCTGCCGCAGGCCCACAGGTCGCCCTGGGAGAAGCAGCCGACGACGTCGTTCCAGCCGACGAACTCCTTGAAGACCGCCCAGCCCGTCGCGAGGATCACGTCACCGAGGGAGCGGTTCAGGATCTTCTGGTACGCGGCGATCTGCTTGTCGAGCGCCGCGATGGACGCGTCGAAGTTGGTCGCCGTGGAGGTCAGCCCGGAGGGGTCCGCGTGGGTGACCGGGTTGTTGTTGGCGTACGAGTAGCCGTTGGCCTGGAGCGGGTCGCTCTGGTCCAGGACCGGGTCGACGGAGATGAACCGGCCCGTCGACGGGTCGTACTCACGGGCGCCGAGGTGGACGAAGCCGGTGGCCGCGTCGTCGTCGCCGGTGTGGAAGGCGGTGTGCGAGCGGGGTGAGAGGTTGGCGCCCCGGTCCTCGCCCCACGGGTCCTTCCGGTTCAGCCGGACGAACGCGTCGCCGGCGGTGTCGAGGCGGACCTCGGCCATCGGGGTGCCGTTGATGTCGACGGCCTGGGCGAAGAGCTGCTCGCTCGCTCCGGTTCCGGTGCCTTCGCGGTACCGGATGACGGAAGGTGCGCCGCCGTGGCCGTAGGAGCGCTCGGCGTAGCGGAGGCTGCCCGAGGTGGTCAGGGCGACCTTGGTGTCGGGCAGGTGCAGGACCGCCCCGCTGGTCGACCGCTCCAGCAGCCGGTTGCCGAAGGCGTCGTAGACGTAGGTGGTCTTGGACCCCGGCTTCCACAGCTGGCCGATCGCCGTCTGGTCGCAGGAAGCGAGGACGAGGTCGGTGCCGGCGGTGGTGTTCGGAGCGGAGAGGCACAGCTTCGAGTCGACGTGCTGGAGCTGCCCGGTGGGCAGGGTCTGCCAGCGCTGGGCCGACAGGTCCGGTTGGCACGCCTGGACGCCGAGGGCCGTGCCGATGACGCCGGGGCTGGCGGCCGGCTGGACGCAGCGGTCCGCGACCTTGAACTGGCCGATGTTCGCGTTGTCGACCTGGCCGTCACCGGTGGTGTCGGCGGGTTCGAGGCGGAAGTTCTGCGCCTTGGTGCCGTTGCAGCGCCAGATCTGCACGGGGTTGCCCGCGGCGATGCTGGAGCTGCTGAGGTCGAGGCACAGGTCGGCGGTGCCGGTCCAGGGTCCGGCGCCGTCGGGGCCGAAGCCGGTGACGGACTCGACCTTGCCGTCCCAGGTCCAGGTGAGGGTCTGGGAGGTGACGCCGCCGTTGGTGCGGGTCTCCAGGTTGCCGGCGGCGTCGTAGGTCTGGGTGGAGCGGGTGGTGACCGCCGCGCCCTGCGCCGTGGTGGAGGTGGTGGCGTACGAGGTCAGCGTGTGCGGCTGGTCGTTCTTGGCCGTCTCGCTGGTGCCGTAGGCGTAGTCGGTCGTGACGTCGCCCTTGGTGTCGACCTTGCCGTCGGTGCCGAACGTCGGGGTGGCCTTGTGGTTGACCTTCTGGGTGCGGTTGCCGAGCGTGTCGTAGCTGTACGACTGCCAGTAGCCGTAGTTGTTGGCGGAGACGTTGACCGTGCCGTCGGTGTAGACGGGCTCGGCGGTGGTCTTGCCGGGGGCGGCGCAGGCGCGGCCGCTCGGGGTGGTCCACGCCTCGGTGAGCTGGCCGAGGGTGTCGTAGGTGAAGCACTGCCGGTCGGTGGTGCCGTTGCCGCTGTGGTCGGCGACGTTGAGGACGTTGCCGGAGGGGTCGTAGGCGTAGGAGCGGGTGTTGACCCTGTGCTCCGGGACGACCTGCGTGTCGCCGATGTGCTCCCGGACGAGGGTGCTGGTGAGCAGTTCGCCGGTGGCCTCGTCGTAGGTGCTGTCCTGCCAGACGCGGCGGCCCTGCTCGCCGACGGTGGAGCGCAGCACCTGGCCGTAGACGGAGTAGTCGGTCTCGGCGACGTACCAGTCCTTGCCGGAGACGGACACCGGCAGCCCGGACTTGTTGTACCGGGTGATGACGTCCTCGGCGGTCAGGCCGCCGGCGGCCGGGGCCCGGTACGACTCGAGCTGGCCGTCCTTGTCGTACTTGTAGGTGTACGGGTACTGGGTGGAGAAGCCGTCGGTGGTGAGGCCCGGGGTGGAGCCGGGCGGGAGGGCGACGGTCATGCCCGTGGGCTGGTAATCCGCGGTGTAGCCGGCGATCGAGGTGGTGTACGGCTTGCCGTCGGTGTAGCGGGTGGCCTGGGCGAGCTGGCCCTTGCCCCCGGTGGCGGTGTCGTAGGCGTAGGTCTGGGCGACGGTGGCGGTGGTGGACCCCTTCGGGGTCACCTTCACCTCGGTCACCCGGCTGAAGCGGTCGTAGCCGTAGGCGGTGGTGTCGCCCCTGGGGGTGACGGCCGTGGCCACGCGGCCCATCGCGTCGTACGTGGTGCGGGTCGCGCCCGCGTCCGGGTCGGTGGTGTCGGTGACGCCGCCGAGCGCGTTGTACTTCCAGGTGCGGGTGTGGCCGGCGTCGTCGGTGGTGGTGACCAGGTCGCCGCGGACGTCGTAGCTGTAGCGGGTGGTGATCGCCGAGTCCTCGGCGAGGGACGTGTCGCTGAAAGTGTCCTGACGGACGGTGCGGCCGAGCGCGTCCGTCCACACCCGCGAGGGCGGGGTGCCCTTGGGCTGGCGGACGATCGTGTAGTCGAGGCCGTACTCGTAGCGGGTGCGGCGGTCGGTGGTCGGGACGGGCTGCCCGTCGCCGTTCGTCGCGGTCGCGCCGGTCTGCGGGTACGAGTGGTGGACGGGCGTGACGGTGAGGACCCGGCCCAGGCCGTCGTACGTGTAGGTGGTCGCGTTGGGGACCATCGACTCGGAGAGCGGGACGACCAGGCCGGTCTCCGGGTCGCCGTCCATGTAGTAGGCGTTCCGCGTGAAACGGACCTGCCCGGCGGCGTTGTGGAAGGTGTCGGTGACCAGCCGGCCGCCGCCCACCGCCGGGGCCTGGGTCTGCCGTTCCCGGCCCAGTCCGTCGTAGATGGTGGTGGCGGAGGTGTAGACGCCGTCGCCGGAGGACGTGCTGGGGTTGTCGGACAGCGCCTGGGTGACGACGGACACCGGGTGCTTGGGGTCGGTGTTGTACTCGTACCGCGCGGTGGGGTCGTCGGTCGGGTTCTGGGTGGCGTCCCAGACCGCCGTGGTGCGGCCGAGCGCGTCGTACGTGTACGAGGAGACGCGGCCGTTGGGGTCGCGGGTGGTCAGGGTGGTGCCGCGGCCGGGTTCCAGGGTGGTGATGCTGGTGAAACCGGTCTCGGCGCCGTTCGCGTCGAGCTTGCTGCCCGCCACCGTCTCGATGGTGAAGACCTGGCCGGCGGAGGGCTTGTAGACGGTCTTGTTGACCAGTCCCGTCGCGTCGGTGACCTCGGTGATCCGGCCGGTGGAGTCGTAATTCGTCTGCGACTCGGGGTGGGTGGTCTGCCAGCCGGTGCCGTTCTCCGTCGGGATGACCGTCTTGGTCACCTGGCCCTGGGTGGGCGTGGCCGTGTGGGAGGTGGCGTTGTCGTAGTAGACGCGGGAGGCGGAGACCAGGGTGTCCTGGGTGGCGGTGGACAGCTCGGCCGTGCAGGCGGTGGTGCCGGTGGTGGTCACCGTCTGGGCGACCAGGCCGACGAGGTAGACGTCGCGGCCGATGTGGTGCACGTACTGGGTGCGGGTGCACGACTCGTCGCCGGACTTCGCCGTGTCGCCGTGCTCGCGGACGACGGTGGGCAGGCCGTACTCGTCGTAGTCGGTCTGCGTGGTGACCGTGCGCAGGGTCGACGGGTCGTCACCGGTGCCGGAGGACTTGGTGATCGTCCTCGTGGTGTCGAGGGTGACCCGCTCGGCGACCACGTCCGGCGCGTCGGTGCGATTGCGGGTGGCAAGGCGCACCGGGTCGTCGGGGATGTTGACGGTCCGCGATATCCAGCCGGTGGAGGTGGCGTCGCTGGTGCTGAGGTACGTCAGGGACTCGGCGACCATGCCGGCGTAGGCCTGCCGGTCGGGCTTGAGGGCGGCGCCGGTGACGTCGGTCATCGTGTACGACCGCTTGACGTCGTCGGAGGAGTCCTTGGGCGTGTCGTCCTTGAGGACGTCGTCGCTCATGCCGCGGTAGTAGCGGGTGACGGTCTTGCTGGCGGCGCTGCCGTCGGTGGCGTCCCCGCCGGTGGTCGTGGTGACGATGGGGTAGCCGCGCCACTGGTCCCAGGTGCGGGTCTTCGGACGGGAGAACTCGGCGTTGTTCTTGGCCCACAGCGCCCCGTCGTGGGCGTCGCTGAAGGTGTCGTAGGAGTACGTCGTCGTCAGGTCCTTGGCGTCCGCGAGCCGCGGGACCTCGGTGATCTTGTAGACGACGTACTTGTGGAACCAGGACAGGTGCTTGTCGGTCAGTTCTCCGTCCGCGTGCCAGTGCACGGGGTAGCAGCGCAGCTTGTTCTGGTCGACCGGGGGGAAGCCGGTGCCGGTGGCGCAGGCGCCCTCGGGCGCCTTGTACTCGACGTGGGTGCGGCCGCCGTACTCGGAGATGACGTCCCGGATGCGCAGCCGGCCGAAGAGCGGGCCGGTGTCGGCGGCGCCCTGCCTGACCCGGTTGGGCAGCGGTTCGGTGCCGTAGCCGAAGGAGACCGGGTTGAGGCGCTTGGTGGTGCCGTCCACCGCGTACCCGGTGCGGGTGATGGAGTCCAGCCAGAGCGCGGTGTAGTCCCCGGTGAGGCCGTGCGGGAAGGACTGGGTGAGGTCCCAGGCGTCGACCTTCGACAGCAGGGTCGTGGAGACGCCGTCGCCCGCCAGGCCGCAGGCGTGCGGGGAGCCGGACTCGGTGCCGTTGCCGTCGGTGCTGTACTCGGTGAGCCGTACGCCCTGCTCACGCTGGGCGCAGGCGGTGACCTTGGACAGCCGCTGGCGGGACCAGAAGGTGGGGGCGTAGTTCGTGCACTTCTTGCCCGCCTTGCAGGCGAGGTCGGCGGGGGTGTCGAACCAGGGCCGGGTCAGGTGGGACTGCTTGGAGTCGAAGTTGCCGTCCGAGCAGGCCACCTTGAAGGCGTTGTCGCTGAAGCACCGCTCCTGGGTGGTGAAGACCATGCGGCCCAGCGGTTCCTGCGTGAACAGGGACTCGGCGCGCTGCCCGTAGTCGATGCGCCTCAGCAGGCCGGCGCGGTGGTAGCCGACCGCGCTCGCTTCCTTGTTGTTCTGGGCGTACGCGTTGTGCTCCCGGTCCCACCACAGCGACATGGCGTTGCCGGTGGGGTCGACGACGTAGTCGAGCTGGAACCGCCAGCCCTGGTCGCAGAAGGAGTCCTTGAACGCGGTGGCGTGGCAGGGGTCGGAGGAGTGGTTGCCGGCGACCGGGACGGTGAGCACGGAGTCGGTCTCCGGCTTGCCGGAGGTCCAGCCGGGCAGCCGGTTCAGGCCGAAGTAGTACTGGGTGCCGTCGCTGGTGGTGACCCGCCAGAACTCGCCGTTGTCGTCCTCGTTGCCGGGGCCGTGGGTGACGCGCAGGATGCGCTGGTACTCGGCGGTGTCGAGCAGCTCGATGCGCATGTTGTCGCCGCGGGCGCTCTTCCACTCCTCGCTGGTGTCGTCGCGGACCAGCTCGGTGGTGGTGCCGTTGAGGGAGAGCACGGCGTTGTACGTGCCCCAGCACTGGTCACCGGTGAAGTGCTTGTCGTTGTTGGCGTTGGCCGTGTCGGCGGCGCAGGTGACGAAGGTGCGGGTGATGGAACCCGGGTGGTAGTCCCAGCCCTCGCCGATCCAGGAGACCTGGTTGTTGGTGGCGGAGGTGCGGCCGTCGGACGACTGGGAGTTGTAGCTGAGGGTGACGTTGGGGGACGGGCCGGACGGCACCTGCGGTCCGGCCATCGTGTACGCGTAGGAGAAGGCGCCGGAGGAGCCGCCCGACGACCAGTCGCCGCCGGTGGCGAGGGGGGTGGCGCCGAAGTCGCCGGACTGGCCGGCGCCGTGGGAGCCGCCGACCATGTAGGCGCCGCCGGCGGCGTCGGCGACCTGCATGACCCGGCTGGGCCCGCGGTCGCCGCGCCACAGCGCGGAGCTGGTGGTGCCGGTGCCGGAGGCGACGGCGGGGGTGGTGGCGGACGAGCCGCCCGCGGCCGAGACGGCCTTCAGGGCGGCGGTGTCGAGGGTGACGTTGACCAGGGTCTCCGGCACCTGGGCGGTGGTGGCCGTGGAGCCGTCGAGCTCGTCGGCGGCGGTGTCCTCGCCCGGGTCGGCCTCGGACCCGGAGGAGTCGCCCGCGTCCAGGGGCACGGTCACCTTGTCGCCGGTGAGTTCCACCTCGGTGGTCACCGGGACGCCCTGCGAGCACTCCTCCAGTTCGGGGGTGGTGGCGAAGCAGGCGGGCATCAGGTTGAAGGAGAGCCGGTCGAGCCACTCGGCGTTGTAGGCCTCGGCGAAGCGGGTGGCGTCGATGGAGACGACCGCCTGGCCGGTGGCCGTGTCGGGGGCGTCGACGGCGAGCATCAGGCCCTGGGCGCCGCTGCCGACCGCCTGGCTCTCGGGCGCGACGGCGACGGTCCACTCGCCTTCGAGGGCGTCGGCCTGCGCGGGCGTCACGCCTTCGGGTGCGCCGACGGCGACACTGACCGTGCCGTCGGGCGAGGCGGCGACCGGGGTGGTGGTGCCGGGGGCGAGGTCGGTGACGGCCTTGGTGCCGGAGGCCTCGGGCACGGCGGCCACGGCGGCCGGGTCGTAATCCGCCCCCTTGCCGGTGGAGCCGGAGCCGGAGAGCTGCTGGAGGTCGGTGGTGGGCTTCTCGGCGACCGGGATCGGATCGGTCTCCTGGAGCTCGTCCAGCTCGACCGCCGTCCGGGTGGGCTCGGGCCCGAAGGCGAGCGCACTCGGCAGCAGGGTGACGTTGAGGCCCAGAAGTACGGCGGCCACGACGCCGACTCTGGCTCGGCGACGTATCAAGCGCTCACGCACGGCCCGACCGACCCTTCCCGAGTCACAAACCATCAGGAACGTACGGACCGATGGCACATGGTGATCAATGACTGGGGAGAAGGTGCGGGTTGGCGAAGATCAGCGTCAAGTTGTGGAGAGGCCGTGTTAGCTATGTCACTACCGAAAATAAGGCAAAGATAAGCATTGAAGCGCGTTGCGCTACGACGCGATCGTCTCCGCGGCTGCTATCGGTGACAGAGGTGTTGATCTAGGCACGGCCGCCCGCTCATACTCCAACCGCCCAATCCGGCGCGCAGCGCGCTCACAAGGCTTGTCATCAGGCCCGAGGGCACCCCCCGAAGAGCTGGAGAAGGGCCCCGCCGTGAGCGACGTAGAACCCCGCACTCCGCGCCGACGCCGGCGCGTTCTTGCCGCCGCCGTGGCACTGGCCGTGCTCGCGGGCGGAGGAGCCGTGCTCGCCCTGCGCGACGACGGCCCGGCCGCCGAGGCGAAGGCGCCGAGCAGCCGCGCGGACCGCGAGCGGCTGTCCGCAGAGGACACCGCCCAGCGCACGGCGCGCAAGACCGGCAAGAAGGTCGAAGTCACGGCCCTCACGGACGAGTTCTCCAAGACCCACGCCAACCCCGACGGCACCTTCACCTACACCGTCTCCGCTCAGCCGGTGCGGGCGAGGAACGACAAGGGGACGTGGGCGCCCATCGACACCTCGCTGCGGCGCCACGGCGACGGCTGGCGGACCGTCAACAGCCTCTACCCCGTCACGTTCTCCGGGGGCGGTGGAAACAACGCCCGGGCGATGGGCGGACGTTCACCGGTCACCCCGGCCGCCCACCGCGCCGCGGAGACCGCCGCCGACTGGTCACCGCTGCTGACGATGAACGCCGAGGCCCACACGATCGAGGTCGAGTGGCCCGGCGCGCTGCCCGAGCCGGCGATCGACGGCGACCGGGCGCTGTACGAGGGCGTACGGCCCGGTGTCGACCTGCTGCTGACCGCGCGGGACACCGGCTTCACCCACGTGCTGGTCGTGCACACCCCCGAGGCCGCCGCCGCGCTGGCCCAGGACCCGCCGCGCTACCGGGTCACCTCCCCCACCCTCCGCTTCTCCCTCGACCCGCTCACCGACGTGCTGACCGGCCGGGACGGCGAGGGCCGGGAGATCGCCGTGGCGCCCACGCCGTTCCTGTGGGATTCCGCGGGCACCCACGACAGCGACGCCGCGGCCACCGGCCCCGAGGCCGCCACGGGCACCAACGAGGACCCGGAGACCGTCGAGGAGGCCCCCGCCCGGCCGGAGGCGGCTCCCGAGGAGGACAACCCCGAGGCGCCCCGCCCCGGTGCCGCCGAGCCCGGCGAGGCCGAGCCCGCCGCCTACTCCCGGTCCGCCGCCTCCGACACCTTCGGCCTGCCCGCCCTGCACGGCCCCGGCGACGGCGCGCACGCCACCACCGTCCCGGCCTCGCTGGGCGACGACGGCGTGCTGACGATCACCCCGCCGGACAGCTACCTGCACGGCGGCGAGACCCTGACGTACCCGCTGTTCCTGGACCCGCCCATCGTCGGCACCCGCGCCAACTGGACCACGGTGTACAAGAAGTACCCGTCGTCCAGCTTCTACGACGGCGCCAACTACAACCAGGACACCAAGGAGGCCCGCGTCGGCTTCGAGCGGGACACCTGGGGCACCGCCCGCTCGTTCTTCCGCTTCGTCCTCCCGCGCTCCATCAAGAACGCGGACGTCTCCAGCGCCACCCTGAAGGTGCTGGAGACCCACTCGTGGTCGTGCAGCAAGCGCACGGTGCAGGTGTGGCGCACCGAGGACTTCGGCACCCGCACCACCTGGAACAACCAGCCGGACTGGAAGCGGAAGATCACCTCCAAGTCCTTCGCGTACGGCTGGAAGTCCAACAGCTCCTGCCCGAACGCCTTCGTCAACTTCACCGTCACCTCGCTGGCCCAGGAGGTCGCCGACCACGGCTGGACCGACTTCAACATCGGCCTGGTCGCCTCCACCTCCAGCTCCGCGCCGACCGGTTCCGCGACCGGGCTGGAGACGGACACGTACTCCTGGAAGAAGTTCAAGGCGGAGCAGGACGACTCGCCCAGCGTCAGCATCACCTACAACCGCAGGCCCAACACCCCGACCTCCGTCACCATGGACCCGGGCTCCTGCGACACCAGCACCTCGCCGTACATCAAGCTCGGCAAGAGCGCGCCCTTCCTCAAGGCCAAGGGCACCGACCCGGACAACGACCTGGCCAAGATGGAGTTCCAGGTCTGGCGCACGAACTACTACGAGACCACGGCCAAGAGCCACTTCGACACCTCCGTGCACGACGGTGAGACGGCCTCCGTCCAGCTCGGCTCACTGGTCAACGGCTACACGTACTCCTGGCGGGTGCGCGGCTGGGACGCCAAGGTCAGCGGCCCCTGGGCGCCCACCGGCGGCGACGGCGTGTGCCGCTTCACCTACGACTCCGACTTCCCGGACACCCCGGCGCCGGTCGTCTCCACGCAGTTCCCCGGCTACGACGCGGACAACAACGCCCCGGAGGTGTGGTCCCCGGACCCGCTGGGCTCGAGCGGCAACTTCACCTTCTCGGTCGGCGACCCCGAGGAGAACGACATCGTGAAGTTCGTCTACTCGATCAACAACACGTCGTACTCCTCCTACGTGTGCGCGGGCGGCAAGCAGGGCACGACCGGCGGCCTGACCGCCTCCTGCACCACGCCCGTGAAGACCGCCACGGCGACCGGGATCAAGCCGCCCACCGCCGGCCCCAACACCCTGTACGTGAAGTCCGTGGACGCGGCGGGCAACCTCTCGCCGGCGGCCCGCAAGTACTACTTCTTCGTCACCCCGCGGCCCCAGCCCGACGGCCCCGGCGACCTCACCGGCGACGGCAGCCCCGACTTCGGCTACCTCACCACCAGCGGCAACCTGTGGATCGCCCCGGTCACCGAGGACGGCCGGCACATCAACGGCATCTACGGCACCCACGACAAGGGCGTGCTCCTGAAGGACGCGGACACCGCCCCGCACATCTGGGACGGCAACGGCACCATGTCCCTGGTGACCCACAACGGGGACTTCGCCCCCGGCGACGGGATCAGCGACTGGGTGATCCGCACCCCCGAAGGCCGCCTCTTCATCTACCCCGGTGACGGCTACGGCGCCATCGACGTCTCCCGCCGCGTGGAGGTCCGCCTCCCCTCGCCCGTGATGTCCCCCGCCACCTTCAGCGAGATCAAGTCGGCGGGCGACATCACCGGCGACGGACAGCCCGAGCTGTTCGTCGCGGGCGGCGCCGGCGGGGCGGAGCTGTGGGTCTTCACCGGCTACACCGGCGGCACCTTCACGACCGCCACCCAGCTGACCACCAGCGCCTGGGCCGACCGGGACTTCGTCGCCATCACCGACTACAACAAGGACGGCGCGGCCGACCTCACCTACCGCACCGCCTCCGGCAACATCTGGCTGCGCAAGGGCGTCAAGGAGAGCGACGGCACGGGCACGGTCCTCACCAGCCTCGGCACCGCCGCCGCGAGCCTGGACGGCGACAACGCCTACGCCTCCGGCACCATGCTCCCGGCCGACTACCCGTACCTGTACGGCACCCCGGACACCACCGGTGACGGCGTCCCGGACATCTGGGCCGTCGACAAGGCGGGCAACCTGCTCCTGTACGAGGGCGGCGCCACCACGATCGACACCACCCCCGTCACCGTCCGCACCGACTACCAGACCGTGCGGCAGCTCGGCTGACGCCCCGCCGTACCGGCCAGCCGACCTTCGAGAGCCGCGCCTCGGGCCTGCCCGAGGCGCGGCTCTCCGACTCGTACCGGAGGTCGTCGCCCACCGGGGTCAGCCGCACGGTCGTCGGGGCCTGGCCGCATCCCCCGTGGGGGGAGGCGGCCCCGGCGGAGGCCGCGACGAGCTGCTTGGCCGGTGGTCTTCGTCAGCGTGAGGACGTCCGTGCAGACCCCGCCCAGCGCGTCCGTCTGCCGGACCGGACCCAGTTGCTCGCCGGCCTCCGTCCGCCGCACGGTGACCCGGAAGGTGCCGACGGGCAGCCTGCCGCCGAGGGCGGTGCCCTGGCCCTCCCAGGTGCCGAGGCAGCGGTCGGGGACTACGGGCACGGGACCGTCGTCGTAGCCGGTGTCGCCGCCCTCCCCGGTGCCGCCGGGGCCGGAGGGGTCCGGCACGGTCGGGACCGGGGAGGAGCTGCCGCCGGCGGCGTCGTTCCCGGCGTCGCCCCAGCAGGTTACGCAGGAACACGCGCGGCGCGCCGGGCCTCGCTACGGCTGGAGCAGTTCCACCTTCACGTCCGCCGGGAAGCCCGTCGTCGGGCCGACCCGCCGGGCGAACTCCGCGACGGCCGCGAGCTGCGGTTCGCCGAAGCGGAAGTCGAGGGTGGTGAAGTACCGCTCCAGCACCTCCTCGTCGAAGGCCTCCCAGCGGGCCGCCTGCTCGGCGACCTTGCCGACCTCCTCCAGGGAGAGGTTGCGGGAGGCGAGGAACGCCTCGTGGACCTTGCGGGTGATGAGCGGTTCGCGCTCCGCGTAGTCGCGGCGCGCCGCCCACACCGCGAAGACGAACGGCAGCCCCGTCCACTCCTTCCACAGCGCGCCGAGGTCGTGCACGGCGAGGCCGTAGCGGGGCCCGTCGTGCAGGTTGGCGCGCAGGGCGGCGTCGCCGATGAGGACGGCGGCCTCGGCCTCCTGCATCATCACGCTGAGATCGGGCGGGCAGGTGTAGTAGTCGGGCTGGACGCCGAACCGTTCCGCCAGCAGCAGCTGGGCCAGCCGGACGGAGGTGCGCGAGGTCGAGCCGAGGGCGACCCGGGCGCCGTCGAGCCGGTCCAGCGGGAGCTGCGAGACGATCACGCAGGACATGACCGGTCCGTCGCAGCCGACCGCGATGTCGGGGAAGGCGACCAGGTCGTCCGCGTTCTTGAGGAACTCGACGAGGGTGACGGGCCCGATGTCGAGGTCTCCCTGCACCAGCTGCTCGCTGAGCTTCTCCGGGGTGTCCTTCGTCAGCTCGAAGTCGAGGAGCGTGCCCGTTCTCGCGAGCCCCCAGTACAGGGGCAGGCAGTTCAGGAACTGGATGTGGCCGACGCGCGGCCGGGTGCGAGAAATGTCCACATCGCGAGGCTAGACCCTGGGAAGTAGGCTTCAGGTCCCGGCCCCGGCGTCAGGCAGGCGTCTCGATCTTCAAACGTCCGGGTGACGTGATCTTGACCTCTATTGCTTTCCGGCGTGCGCGTGCTAGGCTCGCCGCAAGTTGCAGTTTGGTTTCCCTTGCAGTACAGAGCCTGCGGAGCATGTGACCGCGGGCTCTCGTCGTTTTCAGGCGGATGCAGTTGTGCAGAACTCGTCTTCACACTTGCTGGTTCTGGAGCAGGGCAACCCTTTGAGCCCAAGGAGGGCTTATGGCTACCGGAACCGTTAAGTGGTTCAACGCCGAAAAGGGCTTTGGCTTCATTGCCCAGGAAGGCGGCGGCCCCGACGTCTTCGTCCACTACTCCGCGATCAACGCGACCGGCTTCCGGTCCCTTGAGGAGAACCAGCAGGTGTCTTTCGACGTCACGCAGGGCCCGAAGGGTCCTCAGGCTGAGAACGTCACCCCGGTCTGATCCTTTCCTGATCCGGGATCGAGTGCAGTACCCAAGGAGCCCCGCGCCGCAAGGCGACGGGGCTCCTGCCCTTTTCCCGCGGGACGCGCGGTGAACTTCCGGCGAATTCTCAGACGTGCTGCATGATCAGCACGAATGTCGTGCCCGGCACCAGCGCCTCGTAGGCGTGCGGCACATCTCCGCGATACGTCATGTAGTCACCCGGCCCGAGTTCCACACTCTCCCCGCGCGGCCCCGCCTTCACCCGTCCGGTGCTCACGATCAGATGCTCGACGGTGCCCGGGATGTGCGGCTCGGATTCGCGTGCCGCGCCCGGTTCGGCCCGCAGGTGGTAGATGTCACGCCGGGCGCCCGGCGGGCTCGCCGAGAGCAGGGTCGCCATGTAGTTCGCCTGTTCGGAGGCGACGGCGGGCCCCTCCCCCGCGCGGATCACCTGGACGGCCGGTGCCGGCGGCTCGACCAGCGCACTGAACGGCACGCCCAGCGCCACGCCGAGCGCCCAGATCGTCTCCATGCTCGGATTGCCGCTCGCCGCCTCCAGCTGGGAGAGCGTCGACTTGGCGATCCCGGCCCGTTTGGCCAGCTCGGACAGGGACAGCCCGGCGCGGGAGCGTTCGCGGCGCAAGGCGGTGGCGATCCAGTCGAGGGGGAGGCGGGGCGGGGGGCCGTCGGTCATGTCGTTCGCTCCAGAAGTACGATCGTTCGGCTTGACGAACAGGGAGGCGTCTGTTCATTGTAGGAAACATGCGTTCGCCACTCCGAACACCCATGGTTCTCTCCCTGATCCGCGACGCCTCCCTCGTCTGGGTGGCCAGCGGCATCGTCGGGGTCTCCTTCGGCGCGATCTCCGTCGCCGGAGGACTGCCCGTCTGGGCGCCGGTGGTGATGTCGCTGGTGGTGTACGCGGGCTCGGCCCAGTTCAGCGCGGTCGGGCTGCTGCTCGCCGGGAGCACCCCGTTCGCCGCGGCGGCCACCGGCCTGCTGCTCAACACCCGTCTCGCCGCCTACGGCCTGGCCGTCGCCGACGTCATCGGCCGCGGTCGCACCGCCCGCCTCCTCGGCGCCCATCTGGTCACCGACGAGACCGTCGCCTTCGCCCTCGCCCAGCCCGATCCCGAGCGGCGGCGCGCCGCCTTCTGGGTCTCCGGGATCGGGCTGTTCGCCGTGTGGAACGTCTCCGTGCCGGCCGGGGCCCTCGCGGGCCGTGCGCTCGGCGACACCGCCGCCTACGGGCTGGACGCCGCCTTCCCCGCCGTCCTCGCCGCCCTGGTGCTGCCCGCGCTGCGCGACGACGCCCGGATCCGCCGCTGCGCGCTGCTCGGCGCGGGCGTGGCGCTGGTCGCGACCCCGGCGGTCCCGGCGGGGGTGCCGGTCCTGCTGGCCCTCACCGGGCTCGCCCTGTACGGCGCCCGGCAGAAGGTGGCGGCATGAACGCGACGGTGGTGATGATCCTGGCGCTCGCCGTGGGGACGTACGCCTTCCGGCTGGCCGGCCCGGTGCTGCACGGGCGGGTCGAGGTGCCGGCCCGGGTGCAGGAGTTGCTGTCCGCCGGGGCGGTGGTGCTGCTGGTGGCGCTGCTGGCCACGGGCGCGTTCACCGAGGGCGCCGGGTTCGCCGGGTGGGCCCGGCCGGCCGGGGTGCTGGTGGCGGTCGTGCTGGCGTGGCGGCGGGCGCCGTTCGTGGTGGTGGTGCTGGGGGCCGCGGGCGTGACGGCGGCGCTGCGGGCGCTGGGCGTGCAGTGAGGCCGGCCGGCGGCGGGTCCGCCGCCGGCCCCTCGGCAACCGGGCGGTTGGGTCGGCACCCGCCCGCTCCCCGCCTTCGGTCCGGACCCCGGCGGGGCTGGGGCGGGTTGCCGCCCGGGCCCTGGAATGATCGTCGCGCACACCTGACGCCCAGTCAATCCTAAGGAATACTGGCCAACTCCAAGCGATACCTTGGGTGCATGACGCTCGACGACCTTCGCGTGTTCGTGGCCGTGTGCCGGGCCGGGAGCCTCAGTGCCGTGGCCCGCGATCTGGGGTGCACCCAGTCGGCGGTGAGCCAGCACGTGAGACGGCTGGAGCGGGAGACCGGTGTGAGCCTGCTGGAGCGGCGGCCTCGCGGGGTCGTGCCCACGGCCGCCGGCCGGGTGCTGGAGGCCGCCGCCGCGGACGGCATCGCGGGCCTCGACCTGGCGCTGCGGCGGCTGCGCGACCTGGCCGGCGGGGAGACCGGCTCGGTACGGGTGGCGACCGGGGCGACGACCGTACGGCACTTCATGGCGGACGCCATCGTCGACTTCCGGCGCCGGCACCCCGAGGTCAGCCTGGAGTTCCGCACCGAGGGCTCCAGCCGCGCCTGCTTCGACGCGCTCACCGACAGCGACCTCGACCTCGCCTGGATCACCCTCGGCCCGCCGGTGCGCGGCATCGAGCAGCGCCCGGTCGCCGAGCTGTCCTGGGTCCTCGCCGTCGGCGCCGACGACCCCCTCGCGGACCGCGCGGCGCTGCTCCCGGGCGACCTCGCGGACCTCCGCCTGATCCGGCTCCCGCCGAACTCCACCTCGGCGGCCCACCTTGACGCCGCCTGCGCCGAGCTGGGCGTCCGCTTCGGCTCGGACACCAGCGTCGCCGACTGGGACACGGCCCTGCTGCTGGCGGAACTGGGCCTGGGCCGTGCGGTGGTGCCCGCGCTGCCGGGACTGCGGGGCACCGCCCCGGGCGCCGGTCTCCGGCTCGTCCCGATCCCGGCCCTGCGCCCGCTCGCGGTCGGCTGGGCGGTCCGCCACTGGGACGCGCTCACCCCGTCGGCCAGGACGTTCGCGGACACGGTGGCCGCCCGCTGCCGGGCGGCGCTGCCGTAGACCGCGACGGCCGGGCGGTGTTGCCGTAGATTGCGGGACGGCCGATGACCGGGGGGATCCACAGCCGATGACCGCGCACACCGCACTGTCCGCCGACCGTTTCGAGGCCGACCGTACGCATCTGCGGTCCGTCGCCTACCGCATGCTCGGCTCCCTCGCGGAGGCCGAGGACGCCGTGCAGGAAGCCTGGCTGCGGGCGTCGCGGGCGGATGTCGGCGAGGTCGGCAACCTCAGCGGGTGGCTGACCACCGTCGTGGCGCGGGTCTGCCTGAACATGCTGCGCGCCCGCCGGGCCCGGCCGGAGGAGCCCCTCGACCACACCGTCCTGGACTCCGGGCCCGGCCCCGAGCAGGAGGCGCTGCTGGCGGACTCCGTGGGGGTGGCGCTGCTCGTCGTGCTGGACCGGCTGGCGCCCGCCGAGCGGCTGGCGTTCGTGCTGCACGACATGTTCGCCGTGCCGTTCGACGACATCGCTCCGCTGGTCGAGCGCACCCCGGCCGCCGCCCGGCAGCTGGCGAGCCGGGCGCGGCGCCGGGTGAAGGGCACCGAGCAGGTGCCGCCGCCCGCGGACCTCGCCCGGCAGCGCACCGCCGTCTCCGCCTTCCTCGCCGCCACCCGCGGCGGTGACTTCGAGGCGCTGGTCGCACTGCTCGCGCCCGAGGTCCGGCTCACCGCCGACAGGTGGGTGGTGCCGACGCCGGAGCCGATCACCGTGTCCGGCGCCCGTCCGGTCGCGCAGGGCGCCATGGCGGCCATGGGCCGCGCCCGGTTCACGGGCCCGGCGCTGGTGGACGGCGCGGTGGGCCTGGCGATGGCGGCGGGCGGGCGGCTGGCCCTGGTGCTCGCCTTCACCGTCACCGAGGACGGCATCACGGGCATCGACATCGTGGCGGACCGTGAGCGGCTGGCGGAGCTGTCCGTCGCCGTGCTCGACGACTGACCCGGCGTCACCCCCCGTCAGCCGGCCAGGGCGAGCGACGCCAGGGCGGGGGCGGCGTACAGCAGCGGGAACGGGATGTGCGAGAACCAACGGGCCCGGACGATGGTGATCACCGCTCCGGTGAAGTACAGGACCAGTCCGGCGGCCGCCAGGATCCCGATCACCGGCACCACGAGCCCGGCGAGCAGACCGGCCGCACCGGCCGCCTTGGCGGCGGCCAGCCGGGGCCACCAGGCGCGCGGCACCCCGTAGTCGGCGAGCGGCTCGACGACCCACGCGGCACGGAAGTGGACGGCTCCGGCGGAGAAACCGGCCATGACCGCGCCCAGGACGGTGACGACGACGTAGGCAGTGGACATCTCTTGGCTCCCATCGTTTCGGCTCGTTCATCTGGCTGACACGGCCGGGCGGACGGGTGTGACCGGGAAGGAGCCGGTGTGACTGGCATCACACTCAGGGGCCGTACAGAGCCTCCACCGCGTGGGCGAAGTCCCGCAGGATCGCCGTGCGCCGCACCTTCATCGACGGGGTGAGATGTCCCGCCTCCTCCGTGAAGTCGACGGGCAGGATCGCGAACCGGCGGATGGACTCGGGGCGGGAGACGAGCCGGTTGGCCTCGTCGACCGCCCGTTGCAGGACCGCCCGCAACTCCTCGTCGCCGGTGAGGAGTTCCGCGGGCACCGGGTGCTTGCCGTTCATCCGGCGCCAGTGGGTGACGCCCTCCATGTCCAGGGTGAGCAGGGCGGTGACGTACGGGCGGCGGTCGCCGACGACGACGCAGTGGGAGATCAGCGGGTGCTGCCGCAGCCAGTTCTCCAGCGGTGCGGGGGCCACGTTCTTGCCGCCGGCGGTGATCAGGATGTCCTTCTTGCGGCCGGTGATGGTCAGATAGCCCTCGTCGTCGAGCCGCCCGAGGTCGCCGGTGGGGAGCCAGCCGTCGGCGGTGGCGGGGACGACTCCGCCCGCGTTCGGGTCCCAGTAGCCGCGCAGCACCTGCCCGCCCCAGAGCAGCACCTCGCCGTCGGCGGCGATCCGCACCCGGGTGCCGGGCAGCGGCCAGCCGACGGTGCCGAGGCGGGGCTTGAGCGGCGGGGTGACGGTGGCGGCGCCGGTGGTCTCGGTCAGCCCGTAGCCCTCGTAGACCTCGATGCCGGCGCCCGCGTAGAACGCGGCGAGGTCGCGGCCGAGGGGGGAGCCACCGCAGATGAGGTAGCGGAGCCGGCCGCCGAGCGCATTGCGGATCCGCCGGTAGACCAGCGGGTCGTAGAGGGCGCGGGCCGCTTTCAGGGAGGCGCCGGGGCCCGGGCCGGTGCCGTGCCGACGGGCCTCGACGGCTTCGCCGTAGCGGCGGGCCACGCTCGCCGCGCGGTCGAAGGAGCCCGCCTTGCCGCCGCGTTCGGCGGTGGCGCGCGCACTGTGGAAGACCTTCTCCAGCATGTACGGGATGGCCAGCAGGAAGGTCGGGCGGAACGCGGCGAGGTCGGCGAGCAGGTCCTCGGCCTTGAGGCTGGGCGCGTGCCCGAGCCGTACCCGGGCGCGGACGCACGCGACCGCGACCATCCGGCCGAAGACGTGGGACAGCGGCAGGAAGAGGAGGGTGGACGGCTCCTCGTCGGTGCGCGCCTTGAAGACGGGGTAGAGCAGCTCGATGGCGTTGTCGACCTCGGCGAGGAAGTTCCCGTGGGTGAGCGCGCAGCCCTTGGGGCGGCCGGTGGTGCCGGAGGTGTAGACGAGCGTGGCGAGGGTGTCGGGGCCCAGCATGCCGCGCCGTACGTCGATCTCCGCGTCCGGGACGTCCGCGCCCCGCTGGGCGAGCAGGTCCACGTGGCCCTGCTCGACGACCCACACGTGCCGGAGGTCGGGCAGCCGCTCGCGTTCGGGTCCGAGCGCGGCGGCCTGTCCGGCCGTCTCGGTGACGAGGGCGACGGCGCCGGAGTCCTGGAGGATCCAGCGGGTCTGGAAGACCGAGGACGTCGGGTACACCGGCACGGTGACCAGGCCGGCGGCCCAGGCGGCGAAGTCG
>NZ_MUND01000236.1 GCF_002154375.1 Streptomyces glaucescens
TGCGGACACGGCCTAGGACCGGTTGCGCGCCGACGTCACCCGGTACACGTCGTACACGCCCTCGACGCCCCGGACGGCCTTCAGGACGTGGCCGAGGTGCTTCGGGTCGCCCATCTCGAACGTGAAACGCGAGGTGGCGACACGGTCGCGGGAGGTCTGCACGGCCGCGGAGAGGATGTTGACGTGCTGGTCGGACAGGACGCGGGTGACGTCCGACAGCAGCCGGGAGCGGTCCAGCGCCTCGACCTGGATGGCGACCAGGAAGACCGAGGACTGGGTGGGCGCCCACTCGACGTCGAGGATCCGTTCCGGCTCCCGCGAGAGCGAGTCCACGTTCACACAGTCGCTGCGGTGAACCGAAACGCCGCTGCCGCGCGTGACGAAGCCGATGATCGGGTCGCCCGGGACCGGCGTACAGCAGCGGGCCAGCTTGACCCACACGTCCTCGACGCCCTTGACGACCACGCCCGGGTCGGTGCTGGTCCGGCGTTTGCGGCTGCGGCCCCGCGCCGGCGGCACGCTCTCGTCGATCTCCTCGGTGGCCGCCTCCTCGCCACCGAAGGCCTGGACGAGCTTCTGCACCACGTTCTGCGCGGAGACGTGCCCCTCGCCGATCGCCGCGTACAGCGCGGAGATGTCCGGGTAGCGCATCTCGTGCGCCAGGGTGACCAGGGAGTCGCCGGTGAGGATGCGCTGGATCGGCAGGTTCTGCTTGCGCATGGCGCGGACGATGGCGTCCTTGCCCTGCTCGATCGCCTCGTCGCGGCGCTCCTTGGAGAACCAGGCCCGGATCTTGTTGCGGGCGCGCGGCGACTTCACGAAGCCGAGCCAGTCGCGGGACGGGCCCGCTCCGGCCGCCTTGGAGGTGAAGACCTCCACCAGGTCGCCGTTGTCCAGGGTGGACTCCAGCGGGACGAGCCGGCCGTTGACCCGCGCCCCTATGGTGCGGTGGCCGACCTCCGTGTGGACGGCGTACGCGAAGTCGACCGGGGTGGCCCCGGCGGGCAGCGCTATGACGTCGCCCTTGGGGGTGAAGACGAAGACCTCGTTGCGGGAGAGGTCGAAGCGCAGGGACTCCAGGAACTCGCTGGGATCCTCGGTCTCCTTCTGCCAGTCGAGGAGCTGCCGCAGCCACGCCATGTCGTTGATGGCGTCCTTGTCCTTGCCGGACGCCTTGGGGACGTCGGTGCGGACCTTGGAGGCACCGGCGACGGCGTCCTGCTTGTACTTCCAGTGCGCGGCGATGCCGTACTCGGCGCGGCGGTGCATGTCGAAGGTGCGGATCTGCAGCTCGACGGGCTTGCCGTTGGGGCCTATGACCGTCGTGTGCAGCGACTGGTACATGTTGAACTTCGGCATCGCGATGTAGTCCTTGAACCGGCCGGGGACCGGGTTCCATCGCGCGTGCACCGTGCCGAGGGCCGCGTAGCAGTCGCGGACGGTGTCCACGAGGACGCGGATGCCCACCAGGTCGTAGATCTCCGCGAAGTCACGGCCGCGGACGATCATCTTCTGGTAGACGCTGTAGTAGTGCTTCGGGCGGCCGGTGACCGTCGCCTTGATCCGGGCGGCGCGCAGGTCCTGCTGGACCTCGTCGGTCACTATGGCCAGGTACTCGTCCCGCTTGGGGGCGCGCTCGGCGACCAGGCGGACGATCTCGTCGTACATCTTGGGGTAGAGGATCGCGAAGGCGAGGTCCTCCAGCTCCCACTTGATGGTGTTCATGCCCAGGCGGTGGGCGAGCGGCGCGTAGATCTCCAGGGTCTCGCGCGCCTTCTTCTCCTGCTTCTCGCGCTTGAGATAGCGCATGGTGCGCATGTTGTGCAGGCGGTCGGCGAGCTTGATGACCAGGACGCGCGGGTCCTTGGCCATGGCGACGACCATCTTGCGCACGGTCTCGGCCTGGGCGGCCTCGCCGAACTTGACCTTGTCCAGCTTGGTGACGCCGTCGACGAGCAGGGCGACCACGTCGCCGAAGTCGCGGCGCAGGTCCTCGAGGCCGTACTCGGTGTCCTCGACGGTGTCGTGCAGCAGGCCCGCCATCAAGGTGGCCGGATCCATACCCAGCTCGGCAAGGATGGTGGTGACGGCGAGGGGATGCGTGATGTAAGGGTCGCCGCTCTTGCGCTTCTGGCCGCGGTGCCAGCGCTCGGCGACCTGGTAGGCGCGCTCGATCTGGCGGAGCGTCGACGTCTCGATCTTGGGGTCGTTGCTCCGGACTATCCGCAGCAGCGGCTCCAGCACGGGGTTGTAAGGGTTCGCGCGCTGTACACCGAGCCGGGCGAGGCGGGCGCGCACGCGGTTGGAGGAGCCGGAGCGCGCGGGCTGCGGCGACGTGGCCGGGCGGACCGGCGCGGGGCGCTCGGCGGGCGGGGATCCTCCCGCCCGGGCGGGGTCCGGAGCGGGGGACGGCTTGGGACGCGCCTGCTCGGCGGACTTGGCGACGGGCGCGGACTGGCCGTGCTGGGCCGCCCCGCGCGGGTCGTTCTTCTTGGGCGCGGGCTCGGCCGCGGGCTCCGAGGCTCGCTCGGGCTTGGCGGCGGTCAGGTGCTGGGCCTCGTCTGGCAAGAGGGCTCCTCGTGCGCGATCCGGGTCCCCCGGTCAGGCTCCGGAAACCCCATGGTAGCGATCCTGGGCTCCGGGATCGCCTTCAGGCCAATGTGAAGGCGGCCTTCCAGGCAAACACATGAGGCGGGCACCGGATTCCTCCGGGCCCGCCTCAGCGGTGTCATGCGGTCGTCCGAGCGGTCCCGCGGCGTGCTCAGACGACGAGCAGCGCCTCCAGGGGGGCTCCGTCCAGGGCCGGTGCCAGGCGGCTGCGGCCGTCGAGGAACGCCAGCTCCATCAGGACGGCGACGCCCGCGACCTGGGCGCCCGCGCGGCGGATCAGCTGGAGGGAGGCCTCGGCGGTGCCGCCGGTGGCCAGCACGTCGTCGATGACCAGGACGCGGTCCTGCGCGCTCAGATCCTCGGCGTGCACCTCGATCTGCGCCGACCCGTACTCCAGGTCGTAGGACTGGCGCAGGGTGGCTCCGGGGAGCTTGCCGGCCTTGCGGACCGGGATGAACCCGACGCCCGCGCGGACGGCGACCGGGGCGCCGAGGATGAATCCGCGGGCCTCCAGACCGACGATCTTGGTTGCGCCGGTCCGCTCGACGATCTCGGCCAGCGCGTCGGTGAGCGCGGTGAACGCCGCCGGGTCCGCGAGGAGCGGGGTGATGTCCTTGAACATCACCCCGGGCTCCGGGTAGTCCGCGACATCACGGATGCGGCTGAGCAGCAGCTCCTCGATGTCGGTCATCGGCGCTTCCCGGAGGGGCCGCCACGGCCGCGGGTGCGGGCCGCGGACTGGTCGCGGGGACCGACGACCGCGGGCGTGGCCTCGTCGGCGTACCCCTCGTCGGCGCTCCGGCCGGTCTGCGGCTCGTCCTGGTCGCCGCCCTGCGCCCGCTTGGCGAGGACGCGCTTGCGCAGGGCCTTCATCTGCGGCTCGCGCTCCTTGAGGTCGGCGACGAGCGGCGTGGCGATGAAGATCGAGGAGTACGCGCCGGCCGCGAGGCCGACGAACAGCGACAGCGAGATGTCGTTCAGCATGCCGGCGCCGAGGACGCCGCCACCGATGAACAGCAGACCCGCCACCGGCAGCAGCGCGACGACCGTGGTGTTGACCGAGCGGACCAGGGTGCTGTTGATCGACCGGTTCGCGATGTCGCTGTAGGTCCAGCGGGTCTGCTTGGAGATGTCCCTCGTCTGCTCCTTGAGGCTGTCGAAGACGACGACCGTGTCGTAGAGGGAGTAACCGAGGATGGTCAGCAGACCGATCACCGTGCCCGGCGTCACCTCGAAGCCGACGAGGGCGTAGATGCCGACGGTGATGGTGATGTCGTGGATCAGGGCGATGAACGCCGCGACCGCCATGCGCCACTCGAAGGCGATCGCCAGGTAGATCACCACGAGGATCAGGAAGATGCCGAGGCCTTGCCAGGCCTTGTTGGCGATCTGGTCACCCCAGCTGGGGCCGACCAGCTCGGCGTTGATCGACTCGGGGTCGACCTTCATGTCCTCGGCGAGCGTGTCCTTGATCTGGTCGGCCCGCTCGGTGTCGATACCGGCGACCTGGATGCGGAGACTGCCGTCGTCGCCGTTGCCGAGCTTCTGGACGATGGCGTCGTGGCCGGAGGCCTCTTCCGCGTACTCCTCGGCCTGGGAGACGGAGACGGAGGTCTTGCCGGTGGTGAAGACGGCGCCGCCCTGGAACTCGATGCCCATGTTCAGGCCGCGCACCGCCAGGCCGACGATGGCCGTGATGGTGATCAGTATCGAGATGCCGTACCAGATCTTGCGGTTCTTGACGAAGTCGTAGCCGACCTCGCCACGGTGCAGTCGGGCGCCGAGGTTGCCGAGCTTCGACATCTCAGGCCTCCTTCGTTTCGACGGGGCCGGCGGCGGGACGGCGGGTGCGGCGCAGCGGCGGACGGGCGCCCAGACGCTTGGGGTCGAGGCCGGACCAGCGGTGGCCGTCCGCGAAGAACCTGCGGCGGGCGAGCAGCGTCAGCAGCGGCTTGGTGAAGAAGAACACGACCACGACGTCGAGGACGGTGGTCAGGCCCAGCGTGAAGGCGAATCCCTGGACCTTGCCGACGGTGACGATGAAGAGCACCGCCGCGGCGAGGAAGGACACGAAGTCGGAGACCAGGATGGTGCGCCGGGCGCGGGGCCAGGCGCGCTCGACGGCGGGGCGCAGCGTGCGGCCCTCGCGGATCTCGTCCCGGACCCGTTCGAAGTAGACGATGAACGAGTCCGCCGTGATGCCGATGGCGACGATGGCGCCGCAGACGGCCGGCAGGTTCAGCGCGAAACCGATGGCCGGGCCGAGCAGCGACATGATCACGTAGGTGAGGGCGGCGGAGACCAGCAGCGAGGCGATCGCGATGAGCGACAGACCGCGGTAGTAGACCACCAGGTAGAGCACGACCAGGGCGAGGCCGATGGCGCCGGCGATCAGACCGGCCTCCAGCTGCTCGCCGCCGAGCGCCGCGGTCACGGTGGTGACGCTGTCCTCCTTGAAGGTCAGCGGGAGGGCGCCGTACGACAGCATGTTGGCGAGGCCCTGGGCCTCCTGCTGGGTGAAGCTGCCGGAGATCTCGGCGTTGCCGCCGGTGATGGCCTGGTTGACGTACGGGCTGGAGACGACCTCGCCGTCCAGGACGATGCCGAACTGGTTCTGCGGCTGGGGGTTCTGCGCCAGCTTGGCGGTGATGTCACCGAACTTCTTGTCGCCGCCGGAGGTGAAGTCCATCTGGACCTTCCACCCGGCACCGCTCTGGGTGTCGTAGACGGCCTGGGCCTTCTTGACGTCGGTGCCGTCGACGGCGGCCGGGCC
>NZ_MUND01000237.1 GCF_002154375.1 Streptomyces glaucescens
GCCGTCAGCCGGGCGCGCAGGTCGCGGATCTCGTCGCGCTGGGCCAGGTGACGCTGATGGGCGTCGTAGAGATAGCGGACCTTGGTGCGCAGCGCCCAGGGGTCCACGGGCTTGCGGACCAGGTCGGCGACGCCCAGGCCGAAGGCGGCGGCGGTCAGTTCCCGGTCCGGGCCGAAGCCGGTGAGCAGGACGACGGGGATGTGCTGGGTCTGCTCGAGGCGGCGCAGACAGCGCACCACCCCGAGGTCGTCGTCACCGGGCAGGTGCGCGTCGAGCAGCAGGAGGCCGACCTGCCCGCGCAGCGCCCGTTTCAGTGCCTGGTCGCCGCTGGTGGCCCGCCCCAGCCGGCGGCCGAGCGGGGCGAGGGCGCTCTCCAGGGCGTACAGCGTGTCCTCGTGCTCGTCGACGATGAGGATCTCGGCATCCGTCGGCATGCCCGTGCCTCCCCTCCCGCGCGGACGGCGGGTCCGCCCCAGGCGTACCCCACCAGACTAGGGCCGGGTACTGACAGGGCGTACCGGACGGCTGACGGGGCGTGCAGGGCGCGGCCCGCTCCCGCGCGCGGCCGGGGCCCCGCCCCGGGCTCGTCCGCCCAGGTCAGCTCGGAGCCGAGGGCTCGCCGCTCACCGCGTCCTCGGCGATGCGCTCGTGGTGGCGGATCACCTCGGCGATGATGAAGTTGAGCAACTTCTCAGCGAACGCGGGGTCCAGTTTGGCGCTCTCCGCGAGCGACCGCAGCCGAGCGATCTGCCGCGCCTCGCGCGCGGGGTCGGCGGGCGGCAGATGGTGCACGGCCTTGAGCCGGCCGACCTGCTGGGTGCACTTGAAGCGCTCGGCGAGCATGTGGACGACGGCCGCGTCGATGTTGTCGATGCTGTCCCGGAGCCGGGCGAGCTCGTCGTGGACGGCGGGGTCGGCGTCACCGGTACTGGTGTTGCTGGTGCTCATGGGGGACCACCCTACGGGGCGGCACCCCGGCCGATCACTCGCCGATCACTCGCCGATCATCCACCGATCGTCTTGTGGAAGGAGACGTCCGCGTGGCCTCCGGGGACGCCCGGGGTGCGCCCCGTCTCACAAAAGCCCAGCTTCCGGTAGAACCCGGGGGCCTGGAAGGTGTACGTCGAGACGGTCATGTCGGTGCAGCCGCGCCGGACGCCCTCCTCCTCGGCGGCCCGCATCAGCCGGCTCCCCCACCCCGCGCCGCGCAGGTCCTCGCGCACCCACAGCAGGTGGACGGCGCAGAGCCCGCCCCAGACGTACCCGGTGAGTCCGCCGGCCGGCTCACCGGCGGCGTCCTCGACGCGGACACTGAACTCCTCCGGGGTCCCCGCTTCGCAGGCCACGCCGTTGAAGGCGGTGAGTTCCTCGTCGAGGAGCTTCTCCAGAGCGTCGTCCTGCCCGCCGGTCCGCAAGGAGAGCTGGACGGCGGCCTCGGGCCGGCCGGGACGACGGGGGTGATCGAGGTGATGCTGTTCGGCGGTCACGGCCCGGATTCTGCCAGGGGCCCGCGGCGGGACCGAGCGGATTTCTACATACCCGGGGCGGGGCCGGGAGGCGGGCCGGGAAGACGGTCCCGGAAGGCGGTCTCCCGGGCACGCGGACGGATCACGGCGGAGCCGCACCCCGGTGGGGGCGGCTCCGCCGTACCGTCTCGCGTCGGGCCGGCTACAGCGTCGACGCGGCCTTGGCTATGTCCTTGGCGAAGGTGCTGACCTCGGTGTAGACACCGGGCACGCCGGAGCGGGCGCAGCCGTCACCCCAGCTGACGATGCCGACCTGGATCCACTTGCCCGCGTCGTCCTTGCGGAACATGGGGCCACCCGAGTCGCCCTGGCAGGTGTCGATGCCGCCGCTGGCGTAGCCGGCACACAGCTCCTGCTTGGGCACCAGGCGGTTGCCGTAGTGCCACTTGCACGCGCGGTCGCTGACGAACGGCACGTCGGCCTTCTGCAGCTTGGTCGTGCCGGTGCCGGCGCCCTCCCGGACGTCGCCCCAGCCCGCGATCGTGAAGGTGCCGCGGTTGTACTTCGTCGTCGTGGCGATCTTCAGCGTGGGCCGGTCGATCGGCTTGGCGAGCTTGATCAGCGCCCAGTCCTTGCCGACGCCGTCGTAGCCGGGGGCCACCTTGACCTTGGTCGACTTGACCTTGATCGCGCCCGCGGAGTTCAGGTCGGCGACACCCGCGGTGACGGTGATGCGGGTGTTGTTGCCGGAGCCGTCCATGCAGTGGGCGGCGGTCAGGACGATGTCCTTCTTGTAGAGCGCCCCGCCGCAGCCCATGGAGAGATGGACCATGAAGGGGAACTCGTTCTGCGCGGCGGGCTTCCCGCCGATGACGCGCGCGTCGGCGGCGTGCGCGGCGCTGACCGGCTGGAGGCTGGCGACCGCCAGGGCGACGGCACCGGCCGCGGCGGCCTTCTTCGCCAGCGCCAGGCCGCCTCTCTTGGCGGCGATGGTCGTGGTATGGGTCAACGTACGTCCTTTCGTGGGGGGTTGGGCGGCTCGCAGTATGTGATCAGTCGGCGTCCATGACAAGGACGGATCTCACGCCCCCCGGAAGGAACCCCTCGGGCGAAAATCCGCTCCCCTGCTCGTAGAGTGGAAACCGGGTTCGAGACGTCCTGGGGGTCGGCGTGGCCAACGGCGGACCGGTCGAGCACGGCTACCCGCACCTGGAGACGGTGCGGGCCGCCGTCACCGCGCTGTACAGGCGCCTGTCGTACGACACCGTGCACACTTTCGCGACCAGCGTGGCCCCGGCCGACGTGGCCTTCTGCGACACGGACGACGTCTATCTCGGCGCCCAGCGGGTGGCCCGGGAACTGGTGCGGCACTACCGGCTGCCGGACGCCCGGCTCATCGTGAGCTTCCGCGAGATGCCGCACGCCGCGAACGTCGAACTCGCCGCGGGCCCCGAGTACTTCGTGGAGCTGAACGACCGCTTCCGCACCCACCGGCGGGACATCGGCGCGGCGCTCGCCCACGAGGTGACCCACGTCTATCTGCACCGCCTGGGCCTGGCGTTCCCCGGCACCCGCGACAACGAGATCCTGACGGACACGACGACGACCTACCTGGGCGCCGGCTGGCTGCTGCTGGACGCCTACCGGGAGGACGCGGCGTCCAGCCAGAAGCTCGGCTATCTGACCCCCGAGGAGTTCGGGTACGTCCTCGCCAAGCGCGCGCTGCTCTTCGGCGAGGACCCGTCGGTCTGGTTCACCAGCCCGCAGGCGTACACGGCGTACACCAAGGGCCTGGCCCTGGCCCGCCGGGACGGGCAGCAGCCGCCGCTGACGGCGGCCGGCTGGGCGGGCCGGCGCCGTTACGCCCGCGACCGGCGGCACGCCCAGGACCGGCAGGCCGTCGTCACCGCGCCGGACACGCCCTACACGTTCACGCCCGACGCCCAGGGGCCGCTGCGGGTGTCGTTCCCCTGTCCGACCTGCCACCAGCGGATCAGGGTGCCGGTACGGGGGCGGGTACGGGCGCGGTGCGCGCTGTGCCGGACGGTGCTGGAGTGCGACACGTAGGGGCCGCCGGGTTCGCCCTCGCCGGCGGCGGTGTCAGGCCTGCGGGGCGAGCAGCCGGGTCAGTGAGGTACGGGACCCCTCCAGCCGGGCGATGCGCTGCTCGATGCCCTCCAGCTGCTCCAGGAGCAGCGGCGTCAGGCAGGGCTCCACCTCGGTGTCGCCGCCGCACACGCAGTCCAGGACCTCGCGGATGACACGGGTGGGCAGCCCGGCGTCGAGGAGGGTGCGGATGCGGCGCACGGTGCGCGGCGCGTCCGCGGCGTAGACCCGCTGGCCGCCGGGGGTGCGGTCGGCGTCGAGCAGGCCCTGCTCCTCGTAGTAGCGCAGCAGCCGTACGCTCACCCCGGTCTCGCGGGCCAGCTCCCCGATCCTCATGATCCCCCTCCTGTGAACCACGTCACACGACCTTGAAGCTCACATCCATGTGAGCTCGTACGGTCACAGCCATGACGAACACGACGGTATTCCGCATCGGTGGCGACCTGGAGGTACGGCGGATCGGCTACGGCGCGATGCGCCTGGCGAACGCCCCGCACGAGCGCGGCGGGACGACCGCCCCCATCTGGACGGCCCCCACCGACCGCGCCGAGTCGGTCGCCCTGCTGCGCACGGCGGCCGGCCTGGGCGTGAACCTCTTCGACACCGCCGATGCCTACGCCCTGGGCGCGAACGAGGAGTTGCTGGCCGAGGCGCTGCACCCGTACCGCGACGAGGTGGCGATCGCCACCAAGGCGGGGGTGCTGCGGCCGAGCCCCACGGAGTGGATCACCCACGGCCACCCCGCCTATCTGCGGCAGCAGGCGGAGCTGAGCCTGCGCCGGCTGGGCACCGACCGGATAGACCTCTTCTACCTGCACCGCGTCGACCCCGCCTACCCGCTCGCCGAGCAGATCGGCGCGCTCGGGCAACTCCAGGAGGAGGGCAAGATACGGCACATCGGGCTGTCCGAGGTGTCGGTGGCGGAGATCGAGGCGGCCTCCAAGATCGCGCCGATCGCGGCCGTGCAGAACATGTACAACCTGGCCGAGCGCGGACACGACCCGGTGGTCGACCACACCGCCGGACGCGGTGTCGCGTTCGTGCCGTACTTCCCGGTCGCGCGCGGCGAGTTCGCGGCCGACGGCACCCCGGTCGCCGAGGTGGCGCGGGAGCTGGGCGCCACCCGCACGCAGACCATGCTGGCCTGGCTGCTGCACCGCGCCCCGAACGTGCTGCCCATCCCGGGCACCTCCGCGCCGGACCACCTGGCGGAGAACGTGGCCGCCCTGGACCTCAGCCTCAGCGAGGAACAGTTCAAGCGGATGTCGTGACCGGCAGGATGCCTGCGGCGCGGGCCGCCGTGAGCCACGCCGGGAACTCGCCCACCAGACGGTCGTACAGCTCGGCGTCGGAGACCTTCGAGGGGTCCTCGCCGGCGTGGAAGAACCCGGCGTTGTCCACCATCCGCCGGCCGGGCACCGGCAGCTCGTCGAGCCTGCGCAGGAAGTCGAACTGCCGGCTGTCCGGGTCGCCGAAGCCGATGAACTGCCAGAACAGCGGCAGCCGGGACGCCTTGCACAGGTACCGCTCGGCGGCGACCTTGTCGACCGGACCGCCGTCGGTCTGGAAGACGACCAGGGCGGGGTCCGTGGCGCCGCTGTCGAGGTAGTGGTCGATGACGGCGTCCATCGCCAGGTGGTAGCTGGTCCTGCCCATGTGCCCGAGCCCGGCCGCGATCCGCTCGATCCGCTCCCGGTGGCCGGCGAGCGCGATGTCGGTGACGGTGTCGATGCCGGTGGAGAAGAACACCACCGGCACCCGGCCGTCGTCGTCGAGATGGGCGGAGAGCCCCAGCACCCGGTCGGCGAGCGCCTGCACGCTGCCGTCCCGGTAGTACGGCCTCATGGAGCCGGAGTGGTCGACCACCAGGTAGACGGCGGCGCGCTGCCCCTCCAGTCCGTGCTTGACGAGCGACACCCCGGCGCTCTTGTAGAGGTTCACCAGCGCCGGAGCGGTCTCCCGCACCTTGTCGAGGCTGATCGCCGCCATACCGTTCCCCCTTGATCACCGCTCTCCCGGCCGCCGAGCGTACGGCACCCGGCGGCACCCGGGGCCCCACCGTCCCCGCTGCTCAGCGGCGTTCGTTATTTTGTTCGCCGCCGACCCCACCGGCTCGACCGTCACCAGCCCTATCGAGGAGCCGGCCCTGGAACCCGAGTCCACTTTCACGACCTGCTACCGCCACCCCGGGGTCGAGTGCCACGTCCGGTGTGTGCGCTGCGACCGCCACATCTGCCCGGACTGCATGCGCGAGGCAGCGGTCGGCCACCAGTGCCCGGAGTGCGTCGAGGAGGGCGCCCGGTCGGTCCGGCAGGCCCGGACGATCGTCGGCGGCAAGGTCTCCGGCACGCCCGCGGTGACCTGCGCCCTCATCGCGCTGAACGTGCTGGCCTACCTCGTCCAGCTGGTCCTCCCCGAGTTCCAGACCCGGTTCGAGATGGTCGGCGCCCGGCTGGTGGGGCCGGACGGCGACCAGTACCTCTACGAGGGCGCCTACTTCGGGTACCTCCACCCCGAGGGCCTGGTCGCCGGCGAGTGGGAGCGGCTGATCACCAGCGGCTTCCTGCATCTGCTGCCCACCCAGGGCACCTTCGGGCTCGCCCACATCGTGATGAACATGCTCGCGCTGTGGCACCTGGGCCGGATCCTGGAGGCCCAGCTCGGCCGGGTCCGCTTTCTCGCCCTCTATCTGCTGGCCGTCCTCGGCGGTTCGGTCGCCGAACTGCTCCTCGCCGAGCCGTCCGCCGCCTTCGTCGGCGCCTCCGGCGGGCTCTTCGGCCTCGGCGCCGCGCACTACGTCATGGCCCGGCGTCTCGGCGTCGGCATGGCGGCCGTCAACCGGTCCACCGCGCTGCTGCTGATGTGGCTGCTGGTCTCCGCGGGTCTCACGTCCTGGCAGGGCCACCTCGGCGGCTTCCTCGCGGGCGGCGCGGTGACCGCGGCCTACGCGTTCGTGCCGCGGGGGCCGCGCCGTACCCTGCTCCACGCCGCCGCCTGCGCCGGGCTGCTGGCGCTGCTCCTGCTGCTGACCTACGGAAAGGCGTCCCAGCTGACCGGCGGGACGGTGTGACATGAAGAGAACCAGTTGCCTGCTCTTCGCGGCCGTGCCCGTGCTCGTCACGGCGGCCGCCTACTTCCTCGTCCCGGCCGGCTCCTCCGAGGCGCCCGGGGACCGGGCCGCCGCCTCCCAGCAGGCCCGGGAGGACGCCAAGGCGAAGGCCGAACGGGCCGCGGCGGCCGAACGCGCCGCCGACGACAAGGTGATCGCGAGCCTGCCGCCCGGCCTCGCCGCCCCGGACAAGCGGGAGCTGGCGCACCGGATCCTCGCCACGTCCGCGGCCTCCACGCTGAACTGGCGGGCCTCCTACGGCTTCATCAAGGACCACGGCGACGGCCTGGGCTACACCGCCGGCATCGCCGGGTTCTGCACCGGCACCCACGACCTGCTCGCCCTGGTGGAGCGCTACACCGCGGACCACCCGGACAACGGCCTCGCCCGCTATCTGCCCGCCCTGCGCGAGGTCGACGGCACGGACTCCCACGAGGGCCTGGACCCCGGCTTCACGAAGGCGTGGAAGGCCGAGGCGGAGGTCCCCGCCTTCCAGCGGGCCCAGGAGGAGGAGCGCGACCGCGTCTACTTCGACCCGGCGGTCCGCCTCGCCAAGCTCGACGGCCTCGGCACGCTCGGCCAGTTCGTCTACTACGACGCCATGGTCTTCCACGGGCCCGACACCAGCCCGGAGGGCTTCTACGGCATGCGCGAACGCGCGCTGGGCAAGGCCGCCACCCCCGCCATGGGCGGCGACGAGACGGCGTACCTGGAGGCCTTCCTCGACATCCGCCGCGACGCCATGCGCGCCAAGAAGGCGACCGCCGACACCTCCCGCGTCGACACCGCCCAGCGCCGCTGGCTGAACGCGGGGAACCTGGGGCTGAACACCCCGCTGGAGTGGGCGATGTACGGGGAGACGTACAAGGTGCCGTAGGCGCTTCGGTGCCGTGGCCCCCTCGGGAAAAGCGGCGGCGCCTGCCCCATCGTCCGGTCGGGGACCAAGGGCAGGCGCCGTCTGTGTTCCGTACGCCTTTGTACGGGACGTGTGCGGGTGACCCTCAGGTCACCGTTGTGGCCGTCAGACCGTCAGGGCACGGTCCGTCGGGCGGATCGGGGCCGGCAGCTCGCTGGCACCGGTCAGGAAGCGGTCCACGCCACGGGCGGCCGAGCGGCCCTCGGCGATCGCCCACACGATGAGCGACTGGCCGCGGCCCGCGTCACCGGCGACGAAGACACCCGGGACGTTCGTCTGGAAGTCGGCGTCACGGGCGATGTTACCCCGCTCGTCGAGGTCCAGGCCGAACTGCTCGACCAGGCCGTTCTCCCGGTCGGTGCCGGTGAAGCCCATCGCCAGGGTGACCAGCTGGGCGGGGATCTTGCGCTCCGTGCCCGGCTTCTGGGTCAGCTTGCCCTCGACGAACTCCACCTCGACCAGGTGCAGCCACTGGACGTTGCCGTCCTCGTCGCCCTCGAAGTGGGTGGTGGAGACCGAGTAGACCCGCTCGCCGCCCTCCTCGTGGGCGCTGGTGACCTTGTACAGCATCGGGAAGGTCGGCCACGGCTGGTGCGGCGCCCGGTCCTCGCCCGGCCTGGGCATGATCTCCAGCTGCGTCACCGATGCCGCGCCCTGGCGGTGGGCGGTGCCCACGCAGTCCGCGCCGGTGTCGCCGCCGCCGATGACCACGACGTGCTTGCCCTCGGCCGTGATGGGGGGCGCCACGAAGTCGCCCTCCTGGACCTTGTTGGCCAGCGGCAGGTACTCCATGGCCTGGTGGATGCCCTTGAGCTCGCGGCCCGGCACCGGCAGGTCGCGCGCGGTCGTCGCGCCGACCGCCAGGACCACCGCGTCGTACCGCTTCTTCAGGTCCGTCGCCTTCAGGTCCCGGCCGATCTCGACGCCGGTGCGGAAGCGGGTGCCCTCCGCGCGCATCTGCTCGATGCGGCGGTTGATGTGCCGCTTCTCCATCTTGAACTCGGGGATGCCGTAGCGGAGGAGGCCTCCGACACGGTCCGCGCGCTCGTAGACGGCCACGGTGTGACCGGCCCGGGTCAGCTGCTGGGCGGCGGCCAGGCCCGCGGGACCCGAGCCGACGACGGCGACGGTCTTGCCGGACAGGCGCTCCGGGATCTGCGGGGCGACGTCCCCGGTCTCCCACGCCTTGTCGATGATCGAGACCTCGACGTTCTTGATGGTGACCGGCGGCTGGTTGATGCCGAGCACACACGCCGACTCACAGGGAGCCGGGCAGAGGCGGCCGGTGAACTCCGGGAAGTTGTTGGTGGCGTGCAGGCGCTCCTGCGCGGCCGACCAGTCCTCGCGGTAGGCGTAGTCGTTCCACTCGGGGATCAGGTTCCCCAGCGGACAGCCGTTGTGGCAGAACGGGATGCCGCAGTCCATGCAGCGGCTGGCCTGCTTGCTGATGATCGGCAGCAGCGAGCCGGGGACGTAGACCTCGTTCCAGTCCCGGACGCGCTCCTCGACCGGGCGGGACTTGGCGACCTCGCGGCCGTGGTTCAGAAAGCCCTTCGGGTCAGCCATTGATCGCCGCCTCCATCATCTTCTCGGTGATCTCGGACTCGGAGAGACCGGCTCGCTCGGCGGCGTCCTTGGCGGCGAGCACTGCCTTGTACGTACGGGGGATGATCTTGCTGAACCGCTCGGCGGCGGAGTCCCAGTCCGCGAGCAGCTTCTCGGCGACGGTCGAACCCGTCTCCTCGTGGTGGCGGCGCACCACGTCGTGCAGCCACTGCTTGTCCGCGTCGTCCAGCGCCTCGACGGAGTCCAGGTTGCCGACGTTGACGTTGTCGCGGTCCAGGTCGATGACGTAGGCGACACCGCCGGACATGCCGGCCGCGAAGTTGCGGCCCGTCTCGCCGAGGACCACCGCGTGACCGCCGGTCATGTACTCGCAGCCGTGGTCGCCCACGCCCTCGGAGACCACCAGCGCGCCGGAGTTGCGGACGCAGAAGCGCTCGCCGACCTTGCCGCGCAGGAACATCTCGCCGCCGGTGGCGCCGTAGCCGATGGTGTTGCCGGCGATGACGCTGTACTCGGCGAGGTGGTCGGCGCCGCGGTCCGGGCGGACCACGATCCGGCCGCCCGAGAGGCCCTTGCCGACGTAGTCGTTGGCGTCGCCCTCCAGGCGCAGCGTGACACCGCGCGGCACGAAGGCGCCGAAGGACTGGCCGGCGGAGCCGGTGAAGGTGATGTCGATGGTGTCGTCGGGCAGGCCCGCGCCACCGAACTTCTTCGTCACCTCGTGGCCGAGCATGGTGCCGACCGTGCGGTTGATGTTGCGGATGGCGACCTGGGCGCGCACCGGCTGGGCCTCGCTGGCGTCGTTCGCGGCGAGCGCGTCGGCGGCCAGCTTGATCAGCTCGTTGTCCAGCGCCTTCTCCAGGCCGTGGTCCTGAGCGATCAGGGCGTGGCGGACCGCGCCCTCGGGCAGGTCGGGCACGTGGAACAGCGGCTCCAGGTCCAGGCCCTGCGCCTTCCAGTGGTTCACCGCGCGCTCGACGTCCAGCACCTCGGCGTGGCCCACGGCCTCCTCGATGGAGCGGAAGCCCAGCTCGGCCAGCAGCTCGCGGACCTCTTCGGCGATGAACCGGAAGAAGTTGACGACGTACTCGGCCTTGCCGGAGAAGCGGTCGCGCAGGACCGGGTTCTGGGTGGCGATGCCGACCGGGCAGGTGTCCAGGTGGCAGACGCGCATCATGACGCAGCCGGAGACGACGAGCGGCGCGGTCGCGAAACCGAACTCCTCGGCGCCGAGCAGCGCGGCGATGATCACGTCACGGCCGGTCTTCAGCTGGCCGTCGGTCTGCACCACGATCCGGTCGCGCAGTCCGTTGAGCAGCAGGGTCTGCTGGGTCTCGGCGAGGCCCAGCTCCCAGGGGCCGCCCGCGTGCTTCAGCGAGGTGAGCGGGGAGGCACCCGTGCCGCCGTCGTGGCCGGAGATCAGCACGACGTCCGCGTGCGCCTTGGACACACCCGCCGCGACCGTGCCGACGCCGACCTCGGAGACCAGCTTGACGTGAATCCGCGCCTGCGGGTTCGCGTTCTTCAGGTCGTGGATCAGCTGGGCCAGGTCCTCGATCGAGTAGATGTCGTGGTGCGGCGGCGGCGAGATCAGGCCGACACCCGGCGTCGAGTGACGGGTCTTGGCCACCCACGGGTAGACCTTGTGGCCGGGCAGCTGGCCGCCCTCGCCGGGCTTGGCGCCCTGCGCCATCTTGATCTGGATGTCGTCGGCGTTGACCAGGTACTCGGAGGTCACGCCGAAGCGGCCGGAGGCCACCTGCTTGATCGACGACCGGCGCGCCGGGTCGTACAGGCGCTCCGGGTCCTCGCCGCCCTCACCGGTGTTGGACTTGCCGCCCAGCTGGTTCATGGCGATGGCGAGGGTCTCGTGCGCCTCCTTCGAGATGGAGCCGTACGACATGGCACCCGTCGAGAAGCGCTTGACGATCTCGGAGACCGGCTCGACCTCCTCGACCGGGATCGGCTGCCGGTCCGACTTGAAGCCGAACAGGCCGCGCAGCGTCATCAGCCGCTCGGACTGCTCGTTCACGCGCTCGGTGTACTTCTTGAAGATGTCGTAGCGGCCGGAGCGCGTGGAGTGCTGGAGGCGGAAGACCGTCTCCGGGTCGAACAGGTGCGGCTCGCCCTCGCGGCGCCACTGGTACTCGCCGCCGATCTCCAGCGCGCGGTGCGCGGGAGCGATGCCGGAGGCCGGGTAGGCCTTGGCGTGGCGGGCGGCGACCTCCTTGGCGATGACGTCGATGCCGACGCCGCCGATCTTGGTGGCGGTGCCGTTGAAGTACTTCTCGACGAAGGCCTCGTCCAGGCCGACGGCCTCGAAGACCTGGGCGCCGCGGTAGGAGGCGACGGTCGAGATGCCCATCTTCGACATGACCTTCAGCACGCCCTTGCCGAGGGCGTAGATCAGGTTGCGGATGGCCTGCTCGGGCTCGATGCCCGGCAGGAAGGTGCCCGCGCGGACCAGGTCCTCGACGGACTCCATCGCCAGGTACGGGTTGACGGCGGCGGCGCCGTAGCCGATGAGCAGGGCGACGTGGTGGACCTCGCGGACGTCGCCGGCCTCGACCAGCAGGCCCACCTGGGTGCGCTGCTTGGTGCGGATGAGGTGGTGGTGGACGGCCGCGGTGAGCAGCAGCGACGGTATCGGCGCGTGCTCGGCGTCGGAGTGGCGGTCCGACAGGACGATCAGGCGGGCGCCGTTCTCGATGGCGGCGTCGGCCTCGGCGCAGATCTCCTCGATGCGCGCGGCGAGGGCGTCACCGCCGCCGGAGACCCGGTAGAGGCCGGAAAGGGTCGCGGCCTTCATGCCGGGCATGTCGCCGTCGGCGTTGATGTGGATGAGCTTGGCCAGCTCGTCGTTGTCGATCACCGGGAAGGGCAGCACGACGCTGCGGCAGGACGCGGCGGTCGGCTCCAGCAGGTTGCCCTGCGGGCCCAGCGACGAGCGCAGGGAGGTGACCAGCTCCTCGCGGATCGCGTCCAGCGGCGGGTTGGTGACCTGTGCGAACAGCTGGGTGAAGTAGTCGAAGAGCAGCCGGGGGCGCTCGGAGAGAGCGGCGATCGGCGAGTCGGTGCCCATCGAGCCGATCGGCTCGGCGCCGGCCTTGGCCATGGGGGCCAGGATGACGCGCAGCTCCTCCTCGGTGTAGCCGAAGGTCTGCTGGCGGCGGGTGACCGAGGCGTGGGTGTGCACGATGTGCTCACGCTCGGGCAGGTCGCTCAGCTCGATCTCGCCGGCCTCCAGCCACTCGGCGTACGGCGCCTCGGCGGCCAGCTGGGCCTTGATCTCGTCGTCCTCGATGATGCGGTGCTCGACGGTGTCGACGAGGAACATCCGGCCGGGCTGGAGGCGGCCCTTGCGGACGACCTTGGCCGGGTCGATGTCGAGCACGCCGACCTCGGAGCCGAGGACGACGAGGCCGTCGTCGGTGACCCAGTAGCGGCCCGGGCGCAGGCCGTTGCGGTCGAGCACGGCGCCGACCTGGGTGCCGTCGGTGAAGGTGACGCAGGCGGGGCCGTCCCAGGGCTCCATCATCGTGGAGTGGTACTGGTAGAACGCGCGCCGGGCCGGGTCCATGGAGTCGTGGTTCTCCCACGCCTCCGGGATCATCATCAGCACGGAGTGCGGCAGCGAACGGCCGCCGAGGTGCAGCAGCTCCAGCACCTCGTCGAAGGACGCGGAGTCGGAGGCGTCCGGGGTGCACACCGGGAAGACGCGGTCCAGCTCGCCCTCGCCGAACAGGTCGGAGACCAGCTGGGACTCGCGGGCGCGCATCCAGTTGCGGTTGCCCTTGACGGTGTTGATCTCACCGTTGTGCGCGACGAACCGGTAGGGGTGTGCGAGCGGCCACGACGGGAAGGTGTTCGTGGAGAACCGGGAGTGCACGAGCGCGATCGCGGAGGCGAAGCGGCGGTCGGACAGGTCCGGGAAGAAGGGCTCCAGCTGGCCGGTGGTCAGCATGCCCTTGTAGACGATGGTCCGCGCGGACAGCGACGGGAAGTAGACGCCGGCCTCGCGCTCGGCGCGCTTGCGCAGCAGGAACGCCTTGCGGTCCAGGGCGATGCCCGTGGACTGCCCGTCGGTGACGAAGATCTGGCGGAAGACCGGCATGGTCGAGCGGGCGGTCGCGCCGAGCAGGTCGGGTGCGACCGGGACCTCGCGCCAGCCGAGGACCGTGAGGCCCTCCTCGCCGGCGATCGTCTCGATGCGCGAGACGGCGTCGGCGGTGCCGTCCTCCGGCAGGAAGGCGATGCCGACGGCGTAGGCACCGGCCTCGGGCAGCTGGAATTCGGCCACCTCGCGGAAGAAGGCGTCCGGCACCTGGGAGAGGATGCCCGCGCCGTCGCCGGAGTCCGGCTCGGAGCCGGTGGCACCGCGGTGCTCGAGGTTGCGCAGGACGGTGAGGGCCTGCTCGACCAGGGTGTGGGACGCCTCGCCGGTAAGGGTGGCGACGAAGCCGACGCCGCAGGCGTCGTGCTCGTTGCGGGGGTCGTACATACCCTGCGCAGCAGGGCGAGCATCCATGAAGGACCAGTTCTGGCCATTCGCGGAGTGCTGGGACGGCTGGCGCGGCGTACGCATCGGCTCTCCCGTCGTCGTCATGTGGCTGGTGGTACCTCCCAGGCCCGAAGGGCTCTGGGGGAGCTGCCGAGGGACGACGTTGGCCCTCTGCGGATCTGCGATGAGATCAAAATTTCGTGCAGGTTACATGATGGAGCGGTTCTCGGGAACCGGATACTCCGTTCCAGCAAGCGGACGCCGCGGTGGCGGCAGGTGCCGCGCTCGGCGGCGGAAGTCTGGGGGACCGATGCGGACAGATCGATGTCCCACGGCCCGCTGGCGGGGGAAGCAGCGTCGCTCACCCCGCAGGTGCGCCGCAGGCGTCATTGCCCGCAGCGCTTACGGCTCATGCCCGATGGTTAAGCGTTCGAAACCAACGAGTAACGGCTACTTATGCGGCCCATCGCATAAGTTCCAGCCGCGTCATCCTACGGCCACACCGAACGCCATGCCCAGGACGTACGTCACACCGGCCGCGGCACCACCCAGGGCGAGCTGGCGCAGACCGCTGAACCACCAGCTCCGCGCGGTCACCTTGGCCACCACCGCACCGCACAGGAACAGCCCGAGCAGCGCCAGCAGCACGGCCGGCCACAGGGCACTCGCCCCCAGCAGATACGGCAGTACGGGCAGCAGGGCGCCCAGCGCGAAGGAGCCGAAGCTCGACACCGCGGCGACCAGCGGCGACGGCAGGTCGCCGGGGTCGATGCCCAGTTCCTCGCGGGCGTGTATCTCCAGCGCCTGCTCGGGATCCTTCGACAGCTGCCGCGCCACGTCCCGCGCGAGAGCGGGGTCGACGCCCCGTGACACGTACAGCGCGGCCAGCTCCGCCTCCTCGTCCTTGGGGTGCCGGCGCAGCTCGCGCCGCTCCACGTCCAGCTCGGCCTCGACCAGCTCGCGCTGGGAGGCCACGGAGGTGTACTCGCCGGCCGCCATGGAGAAGGCGCCGGCGGCGAGGCCCGCGAGCCCGCTGATGACGACGGTGTGCTGACTGGCGGTGCCCCCGGCGACACCGGTCATCAGGGCGAGGTTGGAGACCAGGCCGTCCATCGCGCCGAAGACGGCGGGGCGCAGCCAGCCGCCGTTCACGTCCCGGTGCGTGTGGTTGTCGCGGTGCGCTTCGTGCAGCGGCGCCTCGGTCTCGATGATGGCCATACCGGTCCCCCAGGAAAGCTTCTTTGGACTGCTTCTACTTTTCGACAACAGCAAGAGTACGCCTCCGAGTTCCCGCCCGCCAGCAAGGAAAGGCTGGGCTAACCTGCGGTTTTACGCTTTCTCGCTCATCCGTGGAGGGTCCCGCACATATGTCGACCGGGTGATGCTGAGGCCCCTGAGGCTGCGCGGAACGCCGCGCCGGGGGACAGTTCCGCAAAGGGCTTTGCGCCGCCCTCGGCGCCCTGAGAGGAGAGGCCCGCATGGCATCGACCGCCTGCATTCCCTCGGTCCCGCCGCCCGCGAACGCCGCCCGCCTCCGCGAGCGGGCACGCGGCGCGCTGCTCGGCCTCGCGGTCGGGGACGCGCTGGGCGCCCCCGCCGAGAACCTCAAGCCCTCGGAGATCCGAGCCCGCTGGGGCCGCATCACGGGCTACGTCACCGACACCCCGGCCGGCACCGACGACACCGAGTACGCGATCTTCTCCGGCCTGCTGCTCGCCCGGCACGGCTGCGCACTCACCCCGGCCCGCGTGGAGGCCGCCTGGCACGAGTGGATCGCCGACCGCGCCGAGGGCCCCTTCCG
>NZ_MUND01000238.1 GCF_002154375.1 Streptomyces glaucescens
CCCCACCCCGGGGGTCAGGCGCCCCCGACCGCGGTCAGCAGAGCGAGCGGCGCGGCGGCCGACCGAGCCTCCCGCACGCACGCGTGCGGGTAGGGCACCGGCTCGGAATGGATGTCGCGGCCGTACCCGGCCAGCACCTCCGGAAGCCGGTGCCCGGAGACGTTCGCCGCGTCCACCAGCGCGTGCGCGACCGTCCGAGCCTCGTCGTGCAGCCCGTAGCGGGCCAGGCCGAGCGCGATCAGCGCGTTGTCGTGCGGCCACACCGAGCCGCGGTGGTACGACAGCGGGTGGTACGCCGGCTGCCCGGCCGCCAGCGTGCGCACGCCCCAGCCGGAGAAGAAGTCCCCCTCCACCAGGCGCCGTCCGACGGCCTTCCCGTACTCCTTGTCCAGCAGCCCCGACCACAGCAGGTGCCCGGCGTCCGAGGCGAGCGCGTCGACCTGGCGGCCGGTGTGGTCCAGGGCGAGTGCCGGGAAGGACTGCTCCGCCATCCAGAAGTCCCGCTGGAAGCGGTCCCGCAGGTCCCCGGCCGCCTGTTCCAGGAGCGCGGCGTAGGTGCCGTCCGCCCAGACGGAGCCCGCCAGTTGCGAGGTGCGGCGCAGGGCGTCGTACGCGTACCCCTGCGCGCCCGCCGCCACCACCGGGCCGCTCGGCCGGGTGCCGTCCGCCCAGCAGATCGCGCCGGGGGAGTCCTTCCAGTTCTGGTTGGCGAGGCCGCCCCGGTCGGCGCGGTAGACGAGGTAGCCGCGCGAGGTCAGCCCGCCGTGGTCCAGCATCCAGCCGACCGCCGCGCGGGCATGCGGTTCCAGCCGGCGGGCCAGGGCGGTGTCCCCGGTCTGCTCGACATAGGCGCCGAGCAGCACCAGGAAGAGCGGGGTGGCGTCCACCGAGCCGTAGTACCGGCCGAACGGCACCTGCCCGAAGTGCGCCAGCTCGCCGTACCGCACCTCGTGCACGATCTTGCCGGGCTGCGCCACCGAACCGGGCTGCGCCTCGGTGGCCTGGGTCGCGGCGAGCGCGGGCAGCACGGCCGCGGCGAGCTGCGGGCGGTAGGGCAGCGCGAACAGGGCGGTGAGCAGGGCGTCGCGGCCCAGCAGCGCCAGGAACCAGGGCGCGCCGCCCGCCGGGACGCGCAGGTCCTCCCCGTCCGGGCCGGTCGCCGGGATCTGCAGCGAGGCCAGATCGGCCAGGCCGCGGGCGCAGGCCGCCGCCAGCTCCGGCCAGCCGGTGGGGAAGGCCACGCCCTCCATGAACCGGCCCTCCCGGGCCAGCAGGTCCTCGCTCACGGCGGCGGGGGAGCGGGGTACCCGCAGGGCCCGCTTCTCGCCGTGCGGTCGCGCGATCACCCGCAGGGTCAGCTCGGCCGTGCCGTGCGGCTCCAGGTGAAGCGTCCACACCAGGCGCCGGGCGCCGGTGCCGGTCTCCTCCACGGAGTCCGGGGCGGGCTCGGCGGTGACCGTCGTGCACGACCGCCAATCGCCGCGCTGATAGGTGAACTCCAGGCCGTGGCCGAGGACCTGGCGACGGCGGACGGCGCCCGGCTTGTCGTAGGTGCGGTGGTCGGCGCGGAGTTCGAACTGGTCGGTGAAGTCGGCGTCGGCGGTGATGGCGAGGCGGACCGTGGTGGGCACCGGGCGGTTGCTGGTGACCCGCAGCCGCTCCACGAACGAGCTGTCGCCGACGGCCTGTTCCCGGAAGACCGTGCAGGCGGGCGGTTCCTGCCGGCCGCCGCGCGGAACGAGCACACACCGCGCGGTGTCCCCGTCGGCCACCGGGGACAGCGTCTGCGGCACCGCGCCGTCGACGGTGAGCTGCCACCGGCTCAGGTGCCGGGCGTCGCGCACGAAGAGCCCGTCGGGCAGTCCGGGGCGCCCCGCCCCGCCGGCCCGTACTCCGCTGATGTCGCCGCCGTCGTCCACGGCGGCGAACGTTCCGCCGTGCACGAGCGGATGATGCCGGTCCGTCATCCCCGGTTCCCTCCCCTGAGTTCACTGCTGGCGGTGGCCTGGTCGTGCGGCAGCCGTTCCCCCGGTCGGCCGTTCGGGTCGTGCGGGTAAGACAGGTCGAGGGCGAGGGCGGCGGTCCAGCCGAAGCCGGTCGCGCCGCAGGCCTCGCCGGTGTACGGATCCACGTACTCCGCGAACCCGGAGGCGTCCGCGAGGTCGAGGACCGCCGAGCGCAGCGCGTCGGCCCGCGCCCGCTCGCCGTGTGTGCGCAGCCCCCGCTCCACCAGCCAGCTGGTGTTGAACCAGGCGGGCCCCCGCCAGTACCGGTGCCGGTCGAAGGACTCGCCGAGCAGGTCGTAGCTCGGCACCAGGGGGGTGGTGTCGCCGAGCCCGAAGTGCGGGCCGGTGAGGGTCCGGACCAGGGCACGGACGACGTCACGGGGCAGGGCGGGCAGCAGCAGCGGGATCAGGCCGGAGACCCCGCGCTCGGGGATCGGCTCGCCGGAGCGCACGTCCCGGCAGAGGAACATCCCCTCCCGCTCGTCGAACAGACGGTCGATCAGTACGCCCGTCAGCCGCTCCGCGCGCGCGTGCCGGGCCGTGCCCGTCGCGCCCAGCTCCCGGGCGATCCGGGCGAGGGCGTGCTCGGAGGCGATCAGCAGGGCGTTGAACGCGGGGTCCTCGACGGCGAAGCCGCCCTGTCCGGCGCCGTGTCCGCCACCCGGCGCGTCCCGGTACCCGCGGTCCCGGTAGTCCGCGGCGAGCCGTACGTACCGGCCGTAGTCCAGGTCCGTCGGGCGGTCCTCGGGGGCGCCGTGGGCGAGGTCGGCGCGGCGGAAGGAGCGGGCCGGGGCAGGGGTGACACGGGCCAGCGGGGCGTCCCAGCAAGGGCTGTTGTCCATGCCCTGCTCCCAGGGGTGGACGACCGAGGCGAGCCCGGCGCCGCCCAGGTCACGGCGGTGCAGCAGATAGCGGTGCCAGGCGGCCAGCCGCGGATACACCCCGGCGAGGAAGCCGCGCGCCCGGGACAGGCCCGGATCGGCCTCGTGCACCAGCCAGGCCGCCAGCGCGTGCACCGGTGGCTGCACGATCCCCGAGGTCTGTACGGTGCGCGGGGCGCCCGCGGCCCGGCCCGCGGTGACGGAGCGCCAGAAGTCGGGGCTGGGGAAGTAGGCGTCGAGCGGGACGGAGGGATTGAAGACGATGTGCGGGACGCGTCCGTCGCCCCACTGCGCGGCGAGCAGTGTCTCCAGCTCCGTCTGGGCCCGTAACGGGGACAGACGGCGCAGGCCGACGGCGATGAACGCGGAGTCCCAGGACCACTGGTGGGGATACAGGCCGAGGGACGGCACGGTGGAGGTGCCCGTCCAGTTGGCCTCCAGGACCCGTATGGCCTTGGCCCTGACACCGGTCCGTGCCCCCTCGGGGCCGTGCGGCGGATCGTGTGCGAGGGCGCTTTCGGCGCCGGGGACGGTCAGTTGGGCGGTGCGATCCACTCGGGGCTCCCCGAAAGGCGTCCGGCCGACCGGTTCGGTCTTGGCCACCATAGAGTTACGTCTATTTAACACGCAAAACTCAATATGTAATGCAGGCTTGAGAAACACAAGGGGGTGCGCATGACCGGACGGCCGGGAAGGTCCGGAAGGACGGCGGGGACCGCACGGACCGCGGGGACCGGAAAGAGCGGCAGCCAGGCGAGCGCCGGCGAACTGCTCGAACTGGTGCGCAGTGGGCGCGCCACCACACGGGGCGCGCTCCAGCAGGTCACCGGACTCTCCCGGGCCACCGTCGGACAGCGTCTGGACCGGCTCTTCCGGGCAGGCTGGCTGCGTGAGGGCGCCGGCGGCCCGGTCGGCTCGCCGCTCGGCGGACGGCCCTCCATCATCCTGGAGTTCGACGACGAACACGCGGTCGTCCTCGCCGCCGACCTGGAGACCCGGCACGCGCGGGCCGCCGTCCTCTCCCTCACCGGCGAGATCCACGCCGAGCACACCGGCACCCTCCTCGTCGAGGACGGCCCCGACGCCGTCCTCGGCGAACTGGGCCGCTGGTTCGCCGAACTGCTGGACAAGGCCGGGCATCGCGCCGAGGAGGTCTGCGGCATCGGCCTCGCCGTACCCGGCCCGGTCGACAGCGACACCGGCCGGGTCGTCCAGCCGCCGATCATGCCCGGCTGGGACGGCTACGACATAAGGGGCCGCCTCGCCCGCGCCTTCACCGAGCACACGGGCGCCGCCGAGGTGCCGGTGCTGGTCGACAACGACGCCAACCTCATGGCGTACGGCGAGCAGCGCACGTCCCACCCCGACTGCTCGGCCTTCGTCCTGGTCAAGGTCTCCACCGGCATCGGTGCCGGAGTCGTGGTCGACGGCTCGGTCTACCGGGGCATCGACGGCGGCGCCGGGGACATCGGCCACATCCGGGTGCCGGAGGGCACGGGCGCGCTGTGCCGGTGCGGCTCCTACGGCTGTCTCGCCGCCGTCGCCAGCGGCGGTGCCGTGGCCCGGCGGCTCGCCGAGAGCGGGGTGCGGGCGGCCTCCGGCTCGGACGTACGCGCCCTGCTGGCGGCCGGGCACCCGGAGGCGGTGGGGCTGGCCCGGGAGGCCGGGCGCCGGGTCGGCGACGTCCTCGCGACGGTCGTGACCCTGCTGAACCCCGGGGTGCTGATGATCGCGGGCGATCTGGCCGGAACCCCGTTCCTCACCGGTGTGCGGGAGCTGCTGTACCAGCGGGCGCTGCCGCGCTCCACCGCTCATCTGGAGGTCGTGACCTCGCGGCTGGGGGAGCGGGCCGGCCTGATGGGGGCGGGAGCGCTGGTCGTGGAGCACCTGTACGCGCCGGAGCGGGTGGAGGAGCGGCTGCGGGCGATGGGGGTGTGACACGGGTGCGGACGTGGCGGTGTCGCACGGGTGGGCAGGTGGCGGTGTGACCTGGGGTGTGACGAGGGTATTTCCGCCGTGGGTTCCGTCTTGGGGACCCGTCCGCATGGTGAAATCCCGTCGGCTGTGGCAGCGTGATTCTCGCCACCCTTGATAAGGGATGCGCTCAGATGAGCGGATCATGGGCGACTGCACTTCTCCAAGGGGTGGCACTCAGTGCCACCCCTTGATCGTTCACCGATCGAACTCAAACGCGCTGGAGGCCGCTCATGTGAGCGATGAATCCGGTCTACGGGCGTTGCTGCGTTCAAGAAATGAAAACATCGCCCGTCGGCGACTTGCCAAGCTTTGACTTTCGATCCGCTGGCGGACGGGTGGTTACAGGCGCATGACGCGCAAGTGGACGTACCCAGCAGCCTTCGATCTGGGTATGTTCCTCGCCGTCAGGGCAGCCACCGCGGCCTCAAGGAGTCGAGACCCGTGTCGGAAAACAAAGATCCTCAGGTAGCCGAGCAGGCCGGCAGCGTTGAGGGCGTGAAGTTCGTCTACGACTTCACCGAGGGCAACAAGGACCTCAAGGACCTCCTCGGCGGCAAGGGCGCGAACCTCGCCGAGATGACCAACCTGGGCCTTCCCGTCCCGCCCGGCTTCACCATCACCACCGAGGCCTGCAAGGTCTACCTGGACAGCGGCGAGGAGCCGGCGGCACTGCGTGACGAGGTGAGTGCGCACCTCGAAGCGCTGGAACAGCGGATGGGCAAGAAGCTCGGCCAGACCGACGACCCCCTCCTCGTGTCGGTCCGCTCCGGAGCCAAGTTCTCCATGCCCGGCATGATGGACACGGTCCTCAACATCGGCCTGTCCGACAAGTCGGTGCAGGGTCTCGCCAAGCAGGCCGGCGACGAGCGGTTCGCCTGGGACTCCTACCGCCGCCTCATCCAGATGTTCGGCAAGACCGTCCTCGGCGTCGACGGCGACCTCTTCGAAGAGGCGCTGGAGAAGGCCAAGGAGGCCAAGAAGGTCACGGTCGACACCGAACTGGAGGCCGCCGACCTGAAGAAGCTCGTCACCGCCTTCAAGAAGATCGTCAAGAAGGAGGCGGGCCGCGACTTCCCGCAGGACCCGCGCGAGCAGATGGACCTCGCCATCAAGGCGGTCTTCGACTCCTGGAACGGCGACCGCGCCAAGCTCTACCGCCGCCAGGAGCGCATCCCGCACGACCTCGGCACCGCGGTCAACGTCTGCTCCATGGTCTTCGGCAACCTCGGCCCGGACTCCGGCACCGGTGTCGCCTTCACCCGCGACCCCGCCTCCGGCCACCAGGGCGTCTACGGCGACTACCTGCAGAACGCCCAGGGCGAGGACGTCGTCGCGGGCATCCGCAACACGGTCCCGCTCGCCGAGCTGGAGTCGATCGACAAGAAGTCGTACGACCAGCTCATGCAGATCATGGAGACCCTGGAGAACCACTACAAGGATCTCTGCGACATCGAGTTCACCATCGAGCGCGGCCGGCTCTGGATGCTCCAGACCCGCGTCGGCAAGCGCACCGCGGGCGCGGCCTTCCGCATCGCCACCCAGTTGGTGGACCAGGGCCTGATCGACGAGGCGGAAGCCCTCCAGCGCGTCACCGGTGCCCAGCTCGCCCAGCTGATGTTCCCCCGCTTCGACGAGAAGGCGAAGGTCGAGCAGGTCGGCCGGGGCATCGCGGCGTCGCCGGGCGCGGCCGTCGGCAAGGCGGTCTTCGACTCGTACACCGCCGTGAAGTGGTCCCGCTCCGGCGAGAAGGTCATCCTGATCCGCCGCGAGACCAACCCCGACGACCTCGACGGCATGATCGCGGCCGAGGGCATCCTCACCTCGCGCGGCGGCAAGACCTCCCACGCGGCCGTCGTCGCCCGCGGCATGGGCAAGACCTGTGTCTGCGGCGCCGAGGAGCTGGAGGTCGACACCAAGCGCCGCCGGATGACCGTGCCCGGCGGGCACGTCGTCGAGGAAGGCGACCTCATCTCCATCGACGGCTCGACCGGCAAGGTCTACCTGGGCGAGGTCCCCGTCGTCCCGTCTCCGGTCGTCGAGTACTTCGAGGGCCGGATGCACCCCGGCGCCGACGACGCCGACGAGCTGGTCCAGGCCGTGCACCGGATCATGGCGTTCGCCGACCGCAAGCGCCGCCTCCGGGTGCGCGCCAACGCCGACAACGCCGAGGACGCGCTGCGCGCCCGCCGGTTCGGCGCCCAGGGCATCGGCCTGTGCCGCACCGAGCACATGTTCCTCGGCGACCGGCGCGAGCTGGTCGAACGGCTGATCCTGGCCGACACCGAGGACGAGCGCGAGGGGGCCCTGGCGCAGCTGCTGCCGCTGCAGAAGAAGGACTTCGTGGAGCTGTTCTCCGCGATGGACGGCCTGCCCGTCACCGTCCGTCTGCTCGACCCGCCGCTGCACGAGTTCCTGCCCGACATCACCGAGCTGTCGGTCCGCGTGGCCCTCGCCGAGTCCCGCCAGGAGCCGCACGAGAACGAGCTGCGCCTGCTCCAGGCGGTCCACCGCCTGCACGAGCAGAACCCGATGCTGGGCCTGCGCGGCGTACGCCTCGGCCTTGTCATCCCGGGCCTGTTCACCATGCAGGTGAGGGCGATCGCCGAGGCCGCGGCCGAGCGCAAGGCGGCCAAGGGCGACCCGCGCGCGGAGATCATGATCCCGCTCGTCGGCACCGTCCAGGAGCTGGAGATCGTCCGCGAGGAGGCCGACCAGGTCATCGCCGAGGTCCAGGAGGCCACCGGCACCGAGCTGAAGCTGGCCATCGGCACGATGATCGAGCTGCCGCGCGCCGCGCTCACGGCCGGCCAGATCGCGGAAGCGGCGGAGTTCTTCTCCTTCGGCACGAACGACCTGACCCAGACGGTGTGGGGCTTCAGCCGCGACGACGTCGAGGCCTCCTTCTTCACCGCGTACCTGGAGAAGGGCATCTTCGGCGTCAGCCCGTTCGAGACCATCGACAAGGACGGCGTCGGCTCGCTCGTCGCCGCCGCGGCCAAGGCGGGCCGCGCCACCCGCCCCGACCTCAAGCTCGGCGTCTGCGGCGAGCACGGCGGCGATCCCGAGTCCGTCCACTTCTTCCACGAGGTGGGCCTGGACTACGTCTCCTGCTCCCCGTTCCGCATCCCGGTCGCCCGCCTGGAGGCCGGCCGCGCGGCCTCCACCTCGGCGGGCAGCGACCACCGCTGAGCCCCGCCGGGCACGGCACCGAGGCTCCGAGGCCGCCGCTTGTCACCCGACCCTCACCGATCGGCGGCGGCTTCGGTCTCTCAAGAGAGGGCGGCACCCTGTGCGGGGGTGCCGCCCTCTCGCGCATCACTTGCTGCGGCTGTCAAGGCGCGCCGCCGAACTGGGAACCGGGGCCAAGGCCCTCTCCGTCAGCCTCCTGCCATCAACCTGCGATCGCCCGCAAGATCGGCTGGCCGAGTGCGCCGAGCCAGCCCGCGAGTGCTCCGAGCGGCCCGATCAGCCCGGTGCCGGCCGTGGCCAGCGCACCCGCCGAGGACAGCAGCCGGGTGATCCGGTCGAGCCGGCCCGCCACTGCCTCCCGGTCCGGCTCCGGCCGGGCGACCTCCTCGTCCAGCGAGTCCAGCTCGGCCCGCACCTCGGGCTCGATCGCCGGCGGCAACGCCGTCCGCTCGATCGACGCCCTCAGTTCCCGGACCAGGCCGCGCACCTCCTGCCCGCCCGCCGTGAAGACGGCCGACTGGCCACCGTGAACGGTCTGGTTCCCGGCGACGTTGTTGACCACGCCGCCCTGCTGGTTGCCGATGTTGAAGGCCATGGCTCCCCATCTCCTCACCGCTGCCGCCAGGACGCCTGCCGGTCGGCGTCCTCGAAACGGCGGCGCCGGGACGTCGCCACGATGTGCAGAACGATCCCGATGACCGTCAGTACCGTCCCGAGGGCCGCCATTGCGAACCCGACCGCCCCTACCGGCACCCCGGCCACTTTCGGTCCGAGCAGCTCCAGGGAGGAGTCGAAGTTCGAACTCCCCGACGAAATATCATCGTTGGTGCTGACAATGAATCGAATGATCACCCAGCCGTAGATCCCGCTCCCGACCAGAAAGAGCAGGAAGCCGAGCATGATCAGGTGTCGCGCCCTGGTACGGGTCGCGGCGATCTCCTTGAAAAAGCTCTCGCGCTGAGCCTGCTGAATGTAGTTGTACTGGTCCCCGGCGACGTTGCTCAGCCGGTCGGCCTGCTGTGCCCCGATGTCGAACCGCCGCTCGCCGCCGGGCGGCGTACGGCCGGCCTCGCGCGGTGCCGGGCGGCCCGGCAGGCCGGAGGGTGGCGGCCCTGCGGCGGGAGCGCCGTAAGGCGCGGGCCCGGGCTCAGGGGCGCGGCCCCAGCCCGGCATGGTGTCCGAGGTGCCTCCGACTCCGGGCTTCGGGGCCTGAACGGTCCGGTCGGCGGGGCGTAGCTCTTCGTAATGCATCTCCAAGGGCCCGAAATCCAGCACGTCGCCCGAGTGCAGCACCTGCTGCCCGAGCACCGGGTGACCGTTCAGCATGGTGCCGTTGGTGGAGGCGAGATCCTCGACGGTGGTCCGGCCCGAGGCCCGCCACACCACCGCGTGCCGTCGGCTGACGCCCGGATCGCCCACCTGGATCTGGCAGTCGGGGTCCCGCCCGACCAGCATCGGCTGGTCGTCGAGGACGAAGACCCGGCCGCGCAGCCGGTCCGGGCGGTCGACCACGAGGTGCGGTAGATCGCGCTCTCGCAGAGGCGGGTCCATGGCACGACCTCCTGCCTTGGCGAAGCGGCCAGCCTCGGGCGAAACGATTCAGTCGCCTGTTCTGGTGATCCTCACCCTCCAGTAAAGGCCCATCGGCCTCGCCCTGCCACAGCATCCGGGACGGCCGGAACTCCGCAGGGGCCGGTTCGGCGGCCACCGGCTTGGCGTCCGGCTCGGTCCCGTCTTCGCCGGCGCCCGCGCCGAGGCCGACGAAGAAGGCCAGGGCCAGGGCGGGCAGCGCGTAGCGTTTGCGGGCCCAGCGCGGAGCCGGGCGCTGGGCCGGGTGGTTGGGCTGGCGGGTGGTGCGGTGTACGGGTTGGTCATCTCGTCCCCCCGGACGTCAGGTGCGTGAGGGACGACACCCCCCTGGTGCCGGGCCGCACTGCGCGTGGTGAGTGTGGCCGTTTCGTGATGGTGGCGTGGGGAGGCGGTGTGGGGGGTGGCAC
>NZ_MUND01000239.1:0-473 GCF_002154375.1 Streptomyces glaucescens
GACGAAGTAGGCGTAGGCCATGGAGCCCGAGCACAGGGTGGCGGCGGTCCGGGTGAACAGCCCGGCGAGCACCAGGGCTCCGCCGGCGAGCTGGATCACCGCCGCCCACCATCCCGGCCACTGCCCCGGCCCGGGTGCCGGACCTCCCTGGGGTCCGCCCAGGACGTCGAACAGCGTCGCGGCCCCGTGACAGGCGAACAGCAGCCCCGTGACGATGCGGAACAGACCCAGGACGGCGGTTTCGTGACGTGAGGGGAAGCGCACGATGGTGCTCCTTCCGGGGTGCCGGCGTGAGGGTGACCGTCGGTCGTACGGTGCGCCGACGGCCACCGGTCGAGGTCAGCTGGTCAGGGTCCACTTCTGGCTGGCCCAGCCGCCGCAGTCCCACAGGTGCAGGCGGGCGCCGTCGGCGGTGCTCTGCCCGACGATGTCCAGGCAGCGACCGGACTTCAGGTTCTTCAGCGTGCCGTCGC
>NZ_MUND01000239.1:513-699 GCF_002154375.1 Streptomyces glaucescens
CGACGTCCAGGCACTTGCCGCCGGACTTCAGCTGCTGCCCGTCGAGGGCCCAGGTCATCGAGGGCGCGTCGGCGCAGGACCACTGCTGAACGGCGGTCCCGTTGGCCGTGGAGCCGCCGGCACGGTCGACGCACTTGGCGGTCGCCCCGTTGACGATCCTGCCGCCGGTGACCGGGCCGGGGCCGG
>NZ_MUND01000239.1:767-1863 GCF_002154375.1 Streptomyces glaucescens
GCCGCCGACGGTGTAGTTCTCCAGCTTCAGGCCCCGGCTGTCACGCGTCTCGTTGCCGAGGGTCACCTTCTGCCCGGCGGAGTTGGTGTATCGCTTGAGCAGGCTGACCTGCGAGGAGGCGTCGAGCTGGTTCCAGGCGTCGATCCTGAGGTTCTTGACGTGGATGTTCTCGGTGCTGGAGAGGGCGAAGACGCGGATCGCGCAGTTGGTCATGCCCTCGACGGTGATGTTCTCGAAGGTCATGTTCTTCACCCAGGCACCCGGGTCGGCCTTGGTGGTCGAGCCCATGTCCTCCCAGTGGGAGGAGGAGTTGAGGATGCAGGTGTTGTACTTGACGTCCTTCCAGTACATCCGGTTGTGGATGACGTGGGTGTTGCTCACCCGGACGTCGTCGATGTTGCGGGGGGTCCAGCCCCACTGGATGACGGGCCCGTTCTCGTTCTTCCAGACGACGGTGTTATCGATGTCGACGTCGCTGTGGTACATCTTCAGCACGTCGTCGTTGGCGTTGAAGAAGGTGTTCCTCATGGTGCTGCCGCGGTACAGCTCGATGCCGTCGGTCTGCCAGTACCAGGACCCGACCTGCTTGTAGTTGTCGACCCGCATGCTGAAGGTCTGCTCGTCGCCGTAGACCACGAAGGAGTGGTACGGCGGCTCGTTGACGGTCACGCCCTGCAGGTCCAGGTGCTGCTGGCGGCCCTGCGCGGACTGGAACTGCAGCATCTTCACGCAGCTGCTGTGGCAGTTGGAGGCGCCGGAGAGGTGGTCGTAGTTGTTGTTGGTGTCCGCCTCGTAGACGTACTGCTCACCGGAGAGCACGCCGTAGCCGGTCACCTTGTACAGGCCCTGGCTGTCGTCGGGGAAGCGGATGGCACCCTTCACGTACGCGCCCGGAGCGAGGTAGACCCACTTGACCTGCTTGGGCAGCAGCGCGTGGTACTTGGAGGTCATGTAGTAGGTGCCGGGACGGAAGTAGACGATCTCCTGGCTGATCGTGTTCAGGTTCGTGACCTGGCCCTGCGGCGGGTAGTAGATGCTGCCCGAGGACGCGGTCGGGATCAGCCGGTCCGCCTCCGCGCCGGCCGGCGCAGGCTCC
>NZ_MUND01000024.1:0-40693 GCF_002154375.1 Streptomyces glaucescens
CAGCCGCGCGGGACAAGGAACTCGAGGCCGTCCGCGAGCAACTGGACAAGCTCTACCGCGCGGCTGCCTCCGCCACCGACGCCTACAACGCGGCCGAGGAGAAGGCCGAACTGCAGTCGCGGCAGATCGCCGAACTGACGAAGAAGATCGCCGAGGCCGAGGAGACGCTGGCGGGGCTGAAGGACCGCGCGGGCGCCGCGGCCCGTGCCCAGTACCGCTCCGGGGGCCTGCCGCCCGAGGCCCGCCTCATGCTCAGCGACGACCCCGGCGCGTTCCTGGACGGCACCGGCCGGGTCCGCCAGGGCGAGCGCGCCACCCGGCACCTGATCGAGGAGACCCGGCGCACCCGGCAGGACCTGGAGACCTACTCCGCGGACGCCTCCGCCCAGTTCAAGAAGCTGGAGGCCAACCGCAGGGCCAGGGCCGCCGCCCAGAAGAAGATCGAGAAGCGGATCGCGGCGGCCGAGAAGCTGGAGTCCCAGCTGGAGAAGGAGGAGAAGGAGCGGCTGGCCGAGCTGGAACGGGAGGCCGCCCGCAAGGCGCAGAACGCCTGGCTGGACACCGGCGTCCTCGACGGCGCCGACGGCGAGGCCACCACCCGGGGCGAGCAGGCCGTGAAGTACGCCACGGCCCAGATCGGCAAGCCGTACGTCTGGGGCGCCGAGGGCCCCGAGTCGTACGACTGTTCCGGACTCACCTCACAGGCCTGGGCGAGCGCCGGCCAGGGCATCCCGCGCACCTCCCAGGAACAGTGGAAGCAGCTCCAGCGGGTCGACGTCACGGACATGCGCCCCGGTGACCTGGTCGTCTACTTCGACGACGCCAGCCATGTCGGGATGTACATCGGCGACGGCGCGATCGTCCACGCCCCGCGCCCCGGCCGGACGGTGACGATCGCGGGCGCCGGCTCGATGCCGATCCTGGGGGTCGTACGGCCGGACGCGGGCTGAACCGTCCCGGGCGGCACCGTTGGTGGGGTCCGCGCCGCCGTGACCTGAGCCACGTGACACGTCGTGACCTGGCCCACGTGACCCACCCCACGCCCGGCCCGTTCCCCGACGCCGTACCGGCGTGACGTTCGTCATCCCCACAGGCCGGCCGGCCTGTCCAACTGCGGTACGGAACGCGGCATATGACAGCGCTCCGCGGACGGCCGGCGTGCCGCACACCATTCCGCTGCGGCGCCGACACCCGCTATGGTCCCCGTCGGTGGGTCGAGGTCCCTCGCCCCGCCGTGCCCTCGGGGGGAGGGAAGGAACCCAAGACAATGCCCGTACCCGTACCGCGGCAGAGAGCGATCCCGGCCGTGGAGAGTGGTCAGGCGCCCGCCGCGTCCACCGGCGGCCCCTCCGGAGACCCCGGTGCCGTGGCTGCGCGCAAGGAAGACCCGGCGCAGAACACCTCCGACACCACCGCCACCGTCCACCACACCAACCTGACGCTGCTGCTGATCGAGGACGACCCCGGCGGCTCCCCGATCGTGCCCGAGCTGCTGGACCAGACCGGCAAGCCCATCCGGGTGCGCACCGCCCGCAACCTCACCGAGGCCGAGCGGCTGCTCACCGACGACGTCCACTGCATCCTGCTGGACCTGGCGCTGGCCGCCCCCGGCCGGGCGGGCGACTCCGGCGACGAGCTGGCCGTGCTCCGCCACGTTCTGGAGCTGGCGCCCCGGCACGCCGTCCTCGCCCTCACCGCGTCCGGTGACGCCGAGCGCGGCGCCGAGGCGGTCCGCGTGGGCGCCCAGGACTACCTGTTCCGCGACGAGCTGGACGGCCGGCTGCTGAGCCGCGCCATCCAGTACGCCGTCGAACGCAAGCGGTCCGACACGGCCGAGCGGCGGCTCGCCGAGGGCCGGATGCGCGCCCAGGAGAACCGCCGCCTGGAGCGCGGCCTGCTGCCGACGCCGCTGCTGGAGGGCTCCTCGCTGCGGTTCGCGGCCCGCTACCGGCCCGGCCGCTCGCGCGCGCTGCTCGGCGGCGACTTCTACGACGTCGTCCGCACCCCCGACGGCACCGTGCACGCCATGATCGGCGACGTCTGCGGGCACGGCCCCGACGAGGCCGCGCTCGGTGTGGAGCTGCGCATCGCCTGGCGGGCGCTGACCCTGGCCGGGCTGTGCGGTGACCAGCTGCTGAACACCCTCCAGCAGGTGCTGGAGCACGAGCGGTCCGACGACGAGATCTTCGCGACGCTCTGCACGGTCGACATAGCCCCCGACGGCCGCCGCGCGGGCCTGTGCCTGGCCGGGCACCCGGCGCCCCTGGTGATCCGCCCCGGCCTGCACCGGGCTCCCGGCTCCGGCGCGGCGGAGGGCACCCCCACGCCGCGTCTGCTGCCCTACGACAACAACGGCCCCGCCCTCGGTCTGCTCCCCGGCGCCCGCTGGCCGCGGATGCAGGTGGAGCTGGGCGCCGAGTGGAGCCTGATGCTGTACACCGACGGCCTGATCGAGGGCCGGATCGGCGCGGGCGGGGAGCGGCTCGGCCAGGACGGCATGGTCGAGATGATCAGCCGCCAGCTGGCCGCCGGACTCACCGGCGAGGAACTGCTGCGGGCCGCCGTGACCGAGGTCCGCGAACTGAACGGCGGCGAGCTGACGGACGACGTGGCGGTGCTGCTGCTCGACCGGGTGCCGTAGGACACCCGAGGGCCCCGGCCCGCGCGGTCGCCGGGGCCTGCGCGAAGCCTCTCAGCCGAGCAGCGGTATCAGCTGTTCCTCCTCGTGCGTCAGGTGGGCCTCCAGCTCGGTGGTCAGCCGCTCCACCTCCGCGCGGACGGCCGCCGGGTCCGCCGGGTCGGCGACGACCCGGCGCAGCTCCTCGACCAGGGCGGCGATGCGCTCGTGCTCCTCGCGCAGCAGTGCGACGACGGGGGCGGACTCCGGATGGCGGCTCTCGAGCATCGGGAAGAGGCCCAGGTCCTCGCCGGTGTGGTGGTTGTGCAGACCGTGGCAGAACGTGAGGCAGTTGACGCGGAGCTGGGCGCCGAGGGCGGTGCCGGCCCCGGCGATCTCCTGTCTCAGCAGGGCGAGTTCGCGGCGGAAGGCGTCGTGGACGACCTTGACCGCCTCGCCCAGGGAGCCGGCGTTGAAGGTGGGCGGGCCGTCGGCCGGAATCTCGTACAGGGCGACCACGGGGATCAGCCGCGTGGTCTTCTCCTGGTACGCCGCCCAGCCCGGGTCGCTCTCCACGGCCCGCGCGAACGCCTGGTCCCGCTCCTCGCCGGTCAGCGGTTCGGCCCGCGCCCGGTAGACGAACGCGCCGTCCTCGACGGTGACTTCGGGGTGCGCGAGGAGATTGTGGTACCAGGCCGGGTGCCGGGGCGAGCCGCCCGCCGAGGCGATCACCAGGATGCGCTCGGCGCCGTCGGGCAGATAGCCGACGGGGGTCGTGTGCGGCTTGCCCGAGCGGGCGCCGGTGGTGGTCAGCAGGACCAGCCGGGCGTTCTCGAACATCCCGGTGAGCCGGCCCTTGTTGGCCCGGAACTCGTCGATGATCTGTTGATTGAAGTCGTTGGGCAATGCTCTTCCTTCTCTGTGGTGTTCGCTGGCAGCGCTCGCACAGAGAGGAGGGCGGGCTTCTCGCCCGCCGTGGCCTCACGCAGAGGCCGGGCACCCAACTCGCTCGTGGCCCATGGCCGACCCGGCAGTCATGACGAGGACGTTAGCCGTCGACTCCCTTGCCCGGCAAGGCGGTTAAGGTCGTGCCGATGCGCGCACTGATCTTTCTCGACATCGACGGGACCCTGCTGCCGTTCGGTGGCGAGGACCCGTACCCGGTCCACCAGGGCCCGAACGGCCCACCGCCCGCCGGCCATCCCCTGCTGGACCGCGTGGACCCCGCCCTCGGCCCCCGCCTGCTCGCCCTGGGCTGCGTGCCGGTGTGGGCGACGACCTGGCTGGACGACGCGAACACCCTGCTGGCGCCATGGCTGGGCCTGCCGCCGCTGCCGGTCGTGGACGTGGCGAGCGGCACGGAGGACCCACCGCCCGGCGGACGGCACTGGAAGACCGGCCCGATCGTCGCGTGGGCCGCGGGCCGCCCCTTCGTCTGGCTCGACGACGAGATCACCGGCGCCGACCGGGCCTGGGTGGCCGCACACCACCCCGGCCCGGCCCTGCTGCACCGCGTGGACCACCGGCACGGCCTGAGGGAAGCCGACTTCGCGGTGGTGCGCGCCTGGCTCAGGGACGCCGGGTGCGCCCCAGCACCTCCGCGACCCGCATGAACCCGTCCGAGCCGTGACCCAGGCCGATCACCCGGCGGGCCTGCCCCTCGATCGCCCGCATCAGGCTCGCCTCGATCCCGTGCTCCTCGGAGGCGTGGACGATGTGCGCCATGGTGGAGGCGCCGGAGGTGATCGGGTTCAGCTCGCCCGAGTAGGTGCCGCTGTCCACGTCGTCCGCGAACTCCTCGAAGAGCGGCGGCAGGATCGCGGCGATGCCCTGCGCGAACGGTGCCAGCTCGCGCGCGGAGATGCCCTCGGCGCGGGCCACGGCGACCGCGTGCGCGTAGCCGCCCATCGCCGTCCAGAAGATGTCCAGCAGGGCGATGTCGTACGAGGCGGCCCGGCCGATGTCCTCGCCGAGGTGGGTGTGGGTGCCGCCGAGCACGTCCAGGACCGGCTTGTGCTCCTCGTAGACGTCCCGGGGGCCGCTGTGCAGGAACACGGCGTCGGGGGTGCCGATCGTGGGGGCGGGCGTCATGATCGCGCCGTCCAGGTAGCGGACACCGTGCCGGTCGGCCCACTCGCCGGTGTCCCGGGCGCGGGACGGGGTGTCCGCGCTGAGGTTGACGACCGTACGGCCCTTGAGGGCGTCGGTGACGGTCTCGCGCCGCAGGATCGCGTCGGAGGCGTCGTAGTTGACGACGCAGACGACCACGAGGTCGCTCGCCGCCACCGCCTCCTCCGCCGACCCGGCCGCCAGCGCGCCGCGCGCCACCAGCTCGGCGTCCCGGCCCGGGGTGCGGTTCCAGACGGTGGTGCGCACACCGGCGTCCAGGAAGGCGGTGGCCAGGGCGCGGCCCATGGGACCGAGCCCGAGGACGGTCACGGAAGCGGAGGCGGGGTCGATGACGTTCGTAGACATGAGGAAGCTCCTGCTGTTTCCAGAAAAATTGATCTAGCTGACTGAAACTGACTGAACTGACCGCACGACTGACGACGAACCAAGAGGAATGGGACGACGATGACGCGCAGCCGGGCCCGGGACCTGAATGTCTGTGGAGTGACCGCGGCGATCTCGGTGATCGACGGCAAGTGGAAGACGTCGCTGCTGTGGCTGCTGGAGTCGGGGCCGCACCGGCCGGCCGAGCTGCGCCGCAAGCTGCCGGGCCTCAGCGAGAAGGTGCTGACTCAGGCCCTGCGCGAGATGGAGGAGGACGGCCTCGTGCACCGGGAGGTGTTCGCCGTCCTGCCGCCGAAGACGGTGTACACGCTCACCGGCTTCGGCCGTGAACTGTCCGAGGCCCTCGCTCCTCTCTCCGACTGGGGACACCGCCGCCTGGAACGCCTCGCGGCGCCCGTGGTGGCCTCCTGACCACCTGCGACCAGCCTCCTACGAGCCCCGAACCATGCCAAGTACCCACTTTTTTGTGGGTGTTCGGCCCGCCGGGCGACCCGCGGCGAGCGGTGCCATGCTGGAAACAGAGGAGGAAAGTGCCATGTCAGCGATGTTCGAGCTAGCGGACGGCGGCATCGGGTTCATGCCCGACCCGGCCGACAACCCCGACGGTCACAACGTCCCCCACCATGACGCCGGCACCCGGATCAGCTTCGAGCTGGCCAACGTCGGCGACGTCGGCGGAAACGCCCGGGTCACCGTCGAGTGCGACGGGAACGTCGTCGGCCCCGAGTGGACCTCGGGCTACCTCGATCCCGGTGACCCGGACACCGGCTATGTCAGCCTGGGCCGCCTCGGCCCGGGCTCCCACGAGGTCCTGATCTACGTCAACCCCGGCTCGGGCAGCCGGGACCACACGACGGCCCAGTTCGGCGTCGACTGAGCCCGGCGTGCCCGGCGGGCCCGCCGGGCTTCACCAGGTGTGCCCCAGCGGGCACATGTGCGGGGTCTCGTGGATGAACTGCCGCGTGCAGGTCTTGCCGCAGCCGGGCTCCGGGCACTTCGAGCCGCAGAACTTGCGCTGCGGTGCCGCCCCGGGGTCCGACTGCTCCCATACGTCGCCGTGCGGGCACCGGTGGTCGCCTCCGTGCCCGGACTGGAGGAAGCAGGCAGACGACATCTGCCGGTCCTCGCTGCACACGGGGCACGGCCCGAAACCGCACTGACCCGGCGCGCCGCCCGGGGGGAGTCCGCCGTCGAGGTCGCTGGGTGGCATCCGTGCCACCTCCTCGTGGAAGTGGTGGGGGCCCGGCGTTCCCAGGAGTCCCGTCAGCCCCTTCGGTCCCTTCCCTTCCAGGATGGCGCGGGCGCAGGCAACGGCAACCGGTGGCCGCCCCGACACGCGGCACACTGTTGCAAGCAGGTTGCTTGCAATTGTTAGCACGGGTGGGGCATGGTGGACCCATGGCATCGCTCAACGTCGGCAGTCTCGGGGAGTACCTGCGGGAGCAGCGGCGCAGCGCGCAGCTGTCGCTGCGGCAGCTCGCCGAGGCGGCCGGGGTGTCCAACCCGTACCTGAGTCAGATCGAGCGCGGACTGCGCAAGCCGAGCGCGGAGGTGCTCCAGCAGGTCGCCAAGGCGCTGCGGATCTCCGCGGAGACGCTGTACGTACGCGCCGGGATCCTCGACGCCGAGCGGGACCGGGACGAGGTCGAGACCCGGGCGGTCATCCTCGCCGATCCCACCCTGAACGAGCGGCAGAAACAGGTGCTGCTCCAGGTGTACGAGTCGTTCCGCAAGGAGAACGGGCACGGGGAGACCACCCCGGACGACCTGGGCGATGCCGGTCCGCAGCAGACGGCCGGTTGACCGGACCAGGGAAAGACCGGCCGGCGGCCGCGGACCGCCCACCCTCAGCCGAAAGCGATCGACATCGATCCGGGAGGACCCTCACCATGGCCATCACCGACGACCTGCGCAAGACCTTCAGCGACCCGACCCCGCTCTACTTCGCCGCCGGTACCGCCGACCTGGCCCTCCAGCAGGCCCGCAAGGTGCCCGGTCTGGTCGAGCAGCTGCGCGCGGAGGCCCCGGCCCGTATCGAGGCGGTCCGCAACACCGACCCCAAGGCCGTCCAGGAGAAGGCCGCCGCCCGGGTGAAGGAGACGCAGGAGACCCTCCAGACCAAGGTCACCGAGCTGTTCGGGGCCCTGGACGCCGACCTGAAGAAGGTCGACCTGAAGAAGATCGGCGAGACCGCCCAGGACTTCGCCCTGCGCGGTGTCGGCGTCGCCGCCGAGTACGCCGTCAAGGCCCGGGAGACCTACGAGAAGGTCGCCGAGCACGGCGAGCACGCGGTGAGGACCTGGCGCGGCGAGGCCGCCGAGACCATCGAGGACCTGGCCGTGGCGGTCGAGCCGGACCCCGCGCCGAAGCCGGAGCCGGTCGCGGTCGAGGACGAGCCCGCCGAGGCGCCGGTCGCCGGGAACCCGGCGAAGAAGGCCCCGGCCCGCAAGCCGGCCGCCAAGAAGTCGACGCCGTCCGCCACGTGACGCCGCACGGAGAACGGCCGGGCACTCGGGGGGTGCCCGGACCGTTGTCCGGGTAGCCGGAAGGCGGTTGCGGGTACGGTGACCGGGTGAGGACGAGCCGAGTCGGGTGGTGGACGTTGTGCTGATGCAGGGTTTCGCTGGGTTCCTGTGGCTGCTGAACCTGGCCCTGATCCTTTTCAGCGGCTTCGCGCTGATCGACGCCGCCACGCGCCGTGAGGACGCCTACCGCGCGGCGGACAAGCAGACGAAGCCGTTCTGGCTGATCATCCTCGGTCTGGCCTTCGTGGTCAGCCTGATCTTCGGCATCCTGTCGTTCCTGCCGATCCTGGGTCTGATCGCGACGATCGTGTACATGGTCGACGTCCGCCCGGCGCTGCGCGGCCTGCCCGGCGGCGGCCGCCCCCGCCGCGGCTCCAGCAGCGACGGTCCGTACGGGCCGTACAACGGCGGTCGCTGACTCCGGCCCACGGGGGCGGCCCCGCCGGAGGGCGTCGTGAGCGCCTAGAACGGCAAGGGCCGCCCGTGCACCACCGTCAGCGCCGACACCGCTCGGGTCAGCACCACGTACAGCCGGTGCAGGCCCCGCTCCTCCGCCTCCGCGATCGCGGCCGGTTCCACGGCCACGACATGGTCGTACTCCAGGCCCTTGACCAGGCTCGCGGGCAGCACCGCGACCCGGGCGTCCGCCGTCGGCCCCTCCGTCGTGCCGATGCCGGCGGCGGCCAGGGCCCGGCGCAGCCGGGGCACCTCCGCGTCGGCCGCGATCACCCCGACGGAACCCTCGCCGGCGAGAGCGCCGCGGACCGCCGTCACGACCGCGGCGGGCACGTCGTCCGTCTCGCGCACGGTCAGCTCGCCGTCCCGGCGCAGCGAACGGGGCTCGGGGACGGCGACGTCGAGGCGTCGCAGTACGCGGTTGGCGAGGCCGAGGACGGCCGCCGGGACGCGGAAGCCGGTGGTCAGCGGGACGACCGTGGCGTCCGGCTTGCCGAGGTGGCGCATGAGGACGGACCAGTCGCGGGCGGCCCACGGGGTGGTGCCCTGGGCCAGGTCGCCGAGGACGGTCAGGGAGCCGTAGACCGAGCGGCGGGCGACGGCGCGGCACTCCATCGGGGAGAGGTCCTGCGCCTCGTCGACGACGACATGGCCGTAGCCCTCGGGGTGTTCGATCAGGCCGGCGACCTCGTCGAGGAGGACGAGGTCGGCGGCCGACCAGCGGGCGGACTTCCAGGAGCGAGGCGGGCGCGGCCACAGCAGCGCCTTCTGCTCGTCGGCGTCCAGCAGCCCCTCGGCGGCCCGTTCGAGGGCGGCCGGGTCGGCGAGGAGTCCGGCGACGACCTCCTCGGGGCGCACCCGCGGCCATACGGCGTCCAGCCACGCGCCGAGCGGGCGGGCGCGTTCGATCCGCCGCACCCAGGCGCTGGTGCGGGGCCCGCCGCGCCGCTCGGCCTGCGCGCGCAGCGCGGCGACCACGCGCGCGCGGACCCGCTCCCGCCCGACCGCGTACGGCGGCTGCTCGGCCCGTACGTCCGCCACGATCGCCCGCAGTTCCTCCGCGGCGACCCGCCAGCGGTAGGAGCCGTCGGGCACGGCGAGGGCGCCGGCGTCGGCGTCGGCGTCGGGGCACGCGCGCGCGTACAGCGCCCGGCGCAGCACCTCGGCCGTCCGTGCGTCGTGCTTGACGACGGCGGTCCGCTCGTCGTCGGTCCCGGTGACCGGGTGCCGGGCGATCTCGTCCTGGACGGTGGACTGCCGTACGCCGGTCTCGCCGAGGGCGGGCAGCACCTCGGCGATGTAGTCGAGGAAGGTGCGGTTGGGGCCCAGGATCAGCAGTCCGCCGCGCCGGATGCGCTGCGGGTGGGTGTAGAGCAGGTAGGCGGCGCGGTGCAGGCCGACGGCGGTCTTCCCGGTGCCCGGGCCGCCCTGCACGCACACGGAGGCGGTGAGAGCGGCGCGCACGAGGTCGTCCTGCTCGGGCTGGATGGTGGCCGCGATGTCCCGCATCGGGCCGACCCGGGGGCGTTCGATCTCCCGGGCGACGATCTCGCTCGTCCGGCTCTCGCCGCGGGCCAGGTGCTCGTCCTCCAGGCCGGTCAGGTCGGCGGAGTCGCCGCGGCTGCCGGGGGCCCAGCCGAAGCGGCGGCGGACCGCGACGCCCCGCGGGTTGCGGGGGCCGGCCTGGTAGAAGGCGCGGGCGACGGGGGCGCGCCAGTCGACGACGAGCGGCGGGGCGGTGGGGTGCTCGGTGATCCGCAGCCGGCCGATGTGCAGCGGGCCGTGCGTGCCGCCGTGGTCTTCCGGGGCGGCGGGGTCGAAGTCGAGCCGGCCGAAGAACAGCGGGCCTTCGGGGAGTTCGCGCAGTTCTTTGGCCTGGCTGCGCAGCCGGTGGCCGAGGACTTCGGCGTCGGCGCCGGAGGCGGAGACGTCCTCACCGGTGACGACCTGTTCCTGGGCGCCCTCGACCATGGCGGTGAGGGCGGCCCGGCAGTGGTCGTGGTGGGCGCGTTCGAGGCGGAGGGCGTGCTGGAGGGCAGGGTCGGGTGACGTCATTCCATCGAGCGTACTGGATAACGTAACCGAGTTACATTTCTTACTGAGTCAGCGATCGGCGAGCCGGGGCAGCCCGGCGGCCAGCAGACCGAACGCGCGCTCCGCCGCCGCCACCGCCTCCCCCCGGACGTCCGCCGCGCGCTCCCCCGCAGCGATCCGCCGCCAGTTCTCCTGCGCCAGGATCCGCTGGACCGCGACGATCTGCCCCGCCGCCAGCCGGGCCTCCAGATCGCCGCCCAGCACATCGGCGAGCGCCGCCTCCGAACGCTCCAGATGCCCGTGCAGCCGGGCGACCAGGGCAGGAGTGGCGTAGAGCAGGGTGTGGAAGGCCAGCACCCCGGGATCGTCGCTGAGCCCGGTGACGGGGTCGTGCCGCTCCAGCCCCGCGAGGAAGGCGCGGCGCAGCGCGGTCAGCGGGGCGGCGTCCGAGGCCGCGACCACCCGGGCCGCCTCGCCCTCGTGGTCCGCGATCCGGTGCAGCACCAGGTCCTCCTTGGCCGGGAAGTACCGGAACAGCGTCGGCTTGGAGATCTCCGCCGCGGCCGCCACCTCGGCGACCGACACCGCGTCGAACCCCTTCTCCAGGAACAGTCCGATCGCGAGGTCCGACACCACCTGGTACATCCGCTGCCGCTTGCGCTCACGCAGCCCGATCTCAGCCATGGCACGAGCCTACGGTCGTCCCGCCGCCGCTCCTTGACCTCGACCGCGCTCGAGGTCGAAGACTGCTCATGGAAACGGTGATCGACAGCTCGGAGGGGTGGGCCATGCTCACGGTGCAGGTGAAGGAGTTCGGCGGTCCCGAGGTACTGGTGCCGGTGGCGGTGCCCGACCCCGAGCCGGGGCCCGGAGAGGTGCTGATCGAGGTGTCCCACGCCGACACCATCTTCCTGGAGACCCAGCTCCGGGCGGGCTGGGGCGGCGAGTACTTCGCGCTCACCCCGCCGTACGTGCCCGGCGGCGGGGTCGCCGGGCACGTACGGGCGCTCGGCCCCGGGGCCGGCACACAGTGGCTGGGGCGCCGGGTCGCCGCCTTCGTCGACGGCAGCTACGCCGAGCGCGCGCTCGCCTCGGCCGCTGCCCTCACCCCCGTACCGGACGGCCTGGACCTGCCCGCGGCGGCGGCCCTGGTCCACGACGGGGTGACCGCGATGGGCCTGCTGGAACGGACCGCCCTCGCGACCGGCGACCGGGTGCTGATCCTCGGCGCGTCCGGCGGCATGGGCACCCTGCTCGTCCAGCTGGCCCACGCCCGCGGCGCCCGGGTGGTCGCGGTGGCCCGGGGCACGGAGAAGCAGGCGCTGGTCCGGCGGCTGGGCGCCGACGAGACGGTGGACGTCAGCGCCCAGGACTGGCCGGAGCGGGCCCGTACCGCCCTCGGCGGCGCCGCCGACATCGTCCTCGACGGAGTGGGCGGCTCGCTCGGCGCCGCCGCCCTCCCGCTCACCGCACCCGGCGGGCGCTTCTCCGCCCACGGCGCCCCCACCGGTGACTTCGCCGCCCTCGACCGGGCGGACGCGGCCCGGCGCGGCATCACGGTGTACGGCATCGCCGACGCGCAGTACCCGGCCGACGAGATCGTGCGCCTGCGCACCGCCGCCTTCGCCGAGGCGGCGGCCGGGCGGCTCGCCCCGGTGATCGGGGAGCGCGTACCGCTGGAGGAGGCGGCCCGGGCCCACCGGCTGATCGAGGGGCGGGGAGTGGTGGGGAAGGTGGTACTGGATGCCCGGCGGTGACGGCGGCTACGGCCGGGTGGCCACGGTGGACAGTTCGTGCGCCGCGTACCAGTAGTGTCGAACAGCCGACGCGATGAGCGCGTGTCGGACACCCTTCTCCCCCTGTTCGTCGCCCCTGCGGGGGTGCGAAGCTTCGCGATCCCGTGGGCCAGGGCCCGCTGCCGGCGTCCACTTGCCGTGTTCCTCGGGCGGCGAGGAGCCGGCTCAGCCCCTCAGCCCCTCAGCACGCGCAGCACCGGCTCCAGCGAGCCGATGACGTCGCTCGCCCCCGCCTCCCTCAGCAGCCGCGCCTTGCGGTCGTTGCGGGCGTAGCCGAGGAACGGGACGCCCGCCCGCCGGGCCGCCTCGTGGTCGGTCGGGGTGTCGCCGATGAACAGGGCCGCCGACGGGGCGGCCGTCAGCGAGGCCAGGGCACGGTGGAGGTGGCAGGGGTCCGGTTCGAGGCGGTGCGGGGCCGCGTCCCGGCCGTGGATGTGCGGCCCGAAGCACCCGGCGAGATCCCGGCCCGCGAGGTAGGCGCCGATCACCCGCGGGGAGTTGTCGGAGGTCACCGCGAGACGGGCGCCGACCGCGGTCCAGGTGCGGATCAGCGGGTCGGCCCAGGCGGTGGGCATGGCCGTGGCGGTGGCCCGCAGTTCCTCCTGGGTGAGGTGTTCCTCCAGCGCCGCCACCACGCCCGGGCCGGGCCGGGCGCGGTCCACGGCGCGCAGCACCTCCTGTGGGTCGGCGGTGTGCCGTTCCGCCTCGGTGAGCAGGGCGCGCAGCCCGCGCCCTGCCAGCCAGTCAACGAGGCTGCCGGCCACCCGGGGCGCCGGATGCCCGGCGAAGAGGCGGCAGATGGGTCCGTCGAAGTCCCAGAGCACGACCTCGGCGCGGGTGACCAGCTCCCGCAGCCGGTCGGTCGGGCTCGGCACCGGTACCGGTTCGGTCCGCGTCATGTCGGAAGTCACCAGGAGAGTGTCGGGTCCCGGGTGACGGTTTCCCAGAGGGTGTCGGGCCACTTCTGGGATTCGTCCGCGAAGAGGCGTCCCGCCGCCCGTCGCTCCGGTGGACGGGGGAGGAACAGGGACCCGCTGGTCAGCACGTCGTACAGGTCGAGCCCACTGCCCTCGGTGGACGCCTCGCGGCGGGCCGCCATGGGGGCGTTGCGCATCGTCAGCAGCGCCGGTGGACGTGGCCGGAGTCGCCGTCGTCGTACTGCTCGACCGGTGCGGGGAAGGCCAGGTCGCTGTTCCGGGACGGCAGCGGCACCCGGACGTCGACCTTGTCCGGTTTCAGCTCGCCCGCACGGACGCACCGCAGCGCCTTCGCGGCGGCTCACCGCACGTCCGCGTCACACCCCGACGGCTCCCGCACCGACGGTGAGGAGCAGCCGCCAAGTGGACCTGACCAAGGGCACGTCGGCGGACGGCTCGGAGCAGCGAGCCGGCCGGGCTCTCCTCCGGAGGGGAGCCGGGAGCCCGGCCGGCGCCACCGCACCGCCACGACGACCACGCAAGAGCCCGCTACGGATGCGTCAGGCGTCAGCAGGCCGGCGCGGGAGGAGGCTCAGAACGAGTCCGGGCACCAGGGACGCCTGGACGGCCGCAGCAGGGCGTCGGCCAGCCGGGCGGCGCCCGCCCGGGTCTCCTGCACCCGCCCCGCGGCCGCCAGCCGCACCGCCGACTCGTCCCCCAGCCACAGCGCTCCGAGGGCGGACACGTCCAGCGTGAGGTCGGCCTCCCGCGAGGTCGCCGTGCAGACTCCGCGGCCGTCCGCGCCGGTCTCCAGCAGATACCGCCCGCCCGTGAACCCGCCCGGGTCGCGGACCTCGAGGACCAGTTCCCCGGTCCCCTGGTAGCCGCGCGCCTCCAGCGCCCGTACGACGTCCAGGATCCGCACCCACATCCAGTCGGCCTGGGTGGTGATCCGGGCGGCGCGCGGGTCCGGCAGGAACAACGGCAGCGGATCGTCCGGGGACCGCCGGCCCGTCCTGACCCGGACGACCCAGTCGATCGAGCACAGATAGCGCCACAGCGCCCGCTCGGCGCGCGGTTCCGCCGCGACCAGCCACTGCACGGTGGCGGTGTTCCCCGGCTGCTTGGCGTCGCTCCACTTGTCGTCCACGGTGTACGCGGCCATGCCCTCGACCTCACCGGCCGGCGAGCGGTACACCGCGTAGAACGGGTCCTTCCACCCCGGGAGGACCCGCAGCACCCCCGTGTTGATCCGCCACCACCGGGCGTCGCGGTTCACCGTGCCGTGCTGGGCGCGCCGCACCCGCTCGTGCAGCTCCGGGCCCAGCTTGCGCACCTCGGCGCCGCCCGCGAGGTCGATCCGCCCGCCGTCCGCGGGCCCCGACCAGCGCGGGTCGAGCCCGGCGCGCGGCACGTCGACGGTCCACTCGGCTGCCGTGGTGGCCGGACCGAAGCCGTACCGGCCGTAGATGGGGTACTCGGCGGCGATCAGCGTCGCCACCACGTCACCGCGCTCCTTGGCCGCCGCCAGATCCCGGGCCATCATCCGGCTGAGCAGTCCGCGCCGGCGGTGCGTCGCGGACACGGTCACGTTGGTGACGGCGTTCGCGGCGACCACGGCACCGCCGACCGCCGTCAGTTCCTGCGGGAAGGAGCGCAGCGTCGCCACGCACCGGCCGTCGTCGAAGGCGCCGACGGTACGGTCCGTCAGGACGCCCGAGGCGCGGGCGGCGATCTCCTCCTCGGTGATCGTCTCGCTGCGCAGGAAGCCGACGGCCACGGCCCGCAGCCAGTCCGGTATCTCGTCCTCGGTGATCAGGCGTACGTCGAGATCGTCGCGATCGCTCATGGCGTCACGGTAGGGGCCCCGGCCGGGCACGTCGCGTGGATTTCCGGCCCGCCGGCCCCGAGGACATCCGCCCGGTCACCTCACAGCAGCAGGTCGTCGACCTGCGCCTCTCCGTCCCGGTACCGCCGGGCGATCTCCGTGCTGCACTCGTCGGCGGTGCGCTGGAGCCGCTGGCGGCGCCAGGACACCTGCTGCTCGTAGCGGACGAGCCGCCCGATCCCGTCGGCCAGCTCCGCGTCGGTGCGGGCGTCCAGGGCGGACAGTTCGACCTCGCCCAGCATCTCGGCGGCCAGCCGCCGGTACTCCTCGCTGCGCGGCGTCCCCAGCGTCACGTGCCGGGCCGACGAGCGCTGCCGGGCCGGGGCGTCGGTCAGGATCTCCGGCAGCCGCTCCACCACGGACGCCTCCGCCACGGCCAGCACGCAGGCCGGCCCGCGCCGCGCCAGCTCCGCGCGCAGGATGTCGATCCGCCCCTGGAGCAGCCGCCGTACGTAACTGAGGTCCGCCTCGTCGCGCTGGGCGTCCCGGCGCAGCGCGCGCAGCTCGGGCAGGCTCAGCGCGGCCAGGTCGGGCTCGGGCGGAGCGGGCAGCACCGGGGGGCGGCCGACGCCGCCCGGGCCGGCGGGACTGTCGGTGCGCTGCGCGGGCGGCCGCAGTGTCCCCACTTCCTCACCCGTGCTCGGTGTGCTCATGTGCCTCTACCGTCCCCTCGACCGGTGTGTGGGAAGCATCGTGCCACCCCAAGTGGCCGCTATGTGACCGAGTGCCCCCGAACGGCCCCAGATGGCCGGGTTGGGGAGCGAAAAGCGGCCACGGCATGATGGTCGTATGCGAGCTGTGGTGCAGAGGGTGGACGGCGCGAGCGTCGTGGTGGACGGCCGGACCGTGGGGGAGATCGTCGGCGAGGGCCTGTGCGTGCTGGTGGGAGTGACGCACGAGGACACCAAGGAGAAGGCGGCCCAGCTGGCGCGCAAGCTCTGGTCCCTCCGGATGCTGCAGGACGAGAAGTCGTGCAGCGACATCGACGCCCCGCTGCTGGTGATCAGCCAGTTCACCCTCTATGGAGACGCCCGCAAGGGCCGCCGCCCCACCTGGAACGCCGCCGCGCCCGGTGACGTCGCCGAGCCGCTGGTCGACGAGGTGGTCGCCCAGCTGCGGGCGCTGGGCGCGACGGTGGAGACGGGCCGGTTCGGCGCGCAGATGCGGGTGTCGCTGACGAACGACGGCCCGTTCACCGTCCTGCTGGAGATCTAGGACCTACGGCGCGACGACGACTTCCTGGGCCGCCGCCGTGTCCCCGGCGACCAGCCGGGCGTCCACGGGCACGTTCCGCTTCACCAGGGCGAGGGCGACCGGGCCCAGCTCGTGATGGCGTACGGACGTGGTGATGAAGCCGATCTTCCGCCCGTCCGGGCCCTCGTCGGCGAGCCGGATCTCGGTGCCGGCCGGGGGCAGATGGACCTCGCTGCCGTCCAGGTGCAGGAAGACCAGCCGGCGCGGCGGCTTGCCCAGGTTCTGCACCCGGGCGACGGTCTCCTGACCCCGGTAGCAGCCCTTCTGCAGGTGTACGGCCGAGCCGATCCAGCCCAGCTCGTGCGGGATGGTCCGGTGGTCGGTCTCGAAGCCCAGGCGCGGCCGGTGGTGCTCGACGCGCAGCGCCTCGTACGCCAGCAGCCCGGCCGCGGGTCCGGCCTGCGCGGCGTACTCCTCCAGCCGTTCGCGCGGCAGGAAGAGATCGCGGCCGTACGCCGTCTGCCGTACGACGACACCGTCCGGGACCTCGGCGATGGACCCGGCGGGCAGCTGGACGACGGCGAAGTCCGCGGTGCGGTCGGCGACCTCCACCCGGTAGAAGAACTTCATCGACTCCAGGTACTGGATCAGCGCGTCCTGGGTGCCGGGTTCGATGTGCGCCCAGACCGTCTCGCCGTCGTCGACGAGGTACAGCGCGTGCTCGATGTGGCCGTGCGCGGAGAGGATCAGCGCCTCCGTGGCCTCACCCGTGGGCAGGTCGCTGACGTGCTGGGTGAGCAGCAGATGCAGCCAGCTCAGCCGGTCCTCGCCGGTGACGGTGACGACCCCGCGGTGCGACAGGTCGACGAAACCGGTGCCGGCGGCGAGGGCGCGCTGCTCGCGGAACAGGTCGCCGTAGTGGGCGGCGACGCCTTCGTCCACACCCTCGGCGGGGACCGCGCCGGGCAGGGACAGCAGGGGGCTCTTCATGGACCCAAGCCTACGACTCGGTACTTGAACCCTTCATGGAACAGTCCTCGCACCGGCCGAAGATCGCGAAGTGCTTCATGTCCGTGTCGAAGCCGAACTGCTCGCGCAGCTTCGCTGTGAACTCGGCGGCCACGCCCAGATCGGCCTCGATGACGTCGGAGCAGTCGCGGCACACCAGGTGGATGTGGTGGTGCCGGTCGGCCAGGTGGTACGTCGGCGCCCCGTGTCCGAGGTGGGCGTGGCTGACCAGCCCCAGCTCCTCCAGCAGCTCCAGGGTGCGGTAGACCGTGGAAATGTTGACCCCCGACGCCGTCTTCCTCACCTCGCTGAGGATGTCGTCGGGGGTCGCGTGCTCCAGGGTGTCCACGGCTTCGAGCACGAGTTGCCGCTGCGGGGTCAGCCGGTAGCCGCGCTGCCGCAGGTCGCTCTTCCAGTCGGTGCTCACCACACTGGAAGTCTAAGAGCTACTTGAAGAAGGCGATGCCGTCGTCCGGCATGTCGTCGGGCAGGGCCTTCGCCCAACGCTCGACGTCCTCCGGGGTGACGACCTTCTTCAGGTGCGCCGACATGTAGGGGCGCAGCTCGACCTCGGGGGTCTGCTTCTCGCCGACCCACATCAGGTCGCTCTTGACGTAGCCGTACAGGCGCTTGCCGCCGCTGTACGGCCGGGAGGCGGCGGTGCGGGCGACGGCGTCCGTGACCAGGTCGATCTGCGGCTTCTGGTGGGCCATCTCGCCGTACCAGATCTCGATGACGCCGTCGTCGCGGGTCATCGTGACCTCGACCTTGCGGTCCGCGTCGATCCGCCAGAAGCCGTGCTCCGACTCCAGCGGGCGCACCTTGTTGCCGTCCTTGTCCAGCACCCACGTGTGGGAGTGGTACTCGAGGAAGTCCCGGCCGTCGTGGGTGAAGCTGACCTCCTGCCCGAAGTTGCACTTCTCCGAGCCGGGGAAGTCGTGCACGCCCGCGCCCGCCCAGTTGCCGAGCAGGAAGGCGAGGGGGACCAGGTCCTTGTGGAGGTCGGACGGGATCTCGATCATGAGCAGAGGTTCCTCGGGGTGGTCAGCGCTGGCCCTGGTACAGCTTCTTCACGGTCAGACCGACGAAGGCGAGAACGCCGACGGCGACCAGGACCAGCAGGATTTCGAAGAAGAGCTCCACGGCGTGCTCCTTGTTGGGCGAGGGTGAGCGGTACACAAGGCCGTGCCCAGCTTACGCGGGTGCCTCGCGCACTACGATTCCGGCTATGGCGAAGAAGCTCGTGATCAAGGTGACGGCGGGGGCCGACGCTCCCGAGCGGTGCTCGCAGGCGTTCACGGTGGCGGCGGTGGCCGTGGCCAGCGGGGTGGACGTCTCCGTCTGGCTGACCGGCGAGTCCGCCTGGTTCGCGCTGCCCGGCCGGGCGGCCGAGTTCGAGCTGCCGCACGCGGCGCCGCTGCCCGACCTGATCGACTCGGTCCTCGCCGCGGGCCGGCTGACCCTGTGCACCCAGTGCGCGGCCCGGCGGGACATCACGGAGCAGGACGTCATCGAGGGCGTGCGGATCGCGGGCGCGCAGGTCTTCGTGCAGGAGGCGCTGGCGGAGGACGCCCAGGCGCTCGTCTACTGATCGTCCACGTAGAGGCAGAAGGGGTGGCCCGCCGGGTCCAGCAGGACCCGTACGTGCCCCTGCGGCTGGTACGCGGCCGGCCGGGCGCCCTCGGCGACGGCCCGGGCGGTCTCGCGTTCCAGGTCGTCGACCTCGATGTCGAGGTGGATCATCATCTGCTGCCGGTCCGGTCCGCTCGGCCAGACGGGCGGCGCGTAGTGGGGCTCGGTCTGGAAGGACAGTCCGGTGCCGCCGTCCGGCGGGCGGATGTGCACCCAGTCCGGCCCGTCCTCGCACACCCGCCAGCCGGGCAGCAGACGCAGGTAGAAGTCCGCCAGCTCACGCGCGCCCGGTGCGTCCAGGGTCGCCGCCACGAGTCTCATACGCCGGGGGTACCCGGCGCGGCGGGCCCGACGCCGGTCACGCGGGGGGCTTCCTGCCGTCCAGCTCGTCCCACCACTCGTCCGACTGAGGGTCGCCGGAGTATTCGTCCCACCAGCGGTCGTCGGGGCCGCGGCGGTTGGCGATCATCGCGGCGACCGGCGGGATCAGCATGGCGACGACGCACATGGCGACGGCCGCCTCGGTCGACCAGAGGCGGACGACTGCCCAGGCCAGCACGAAGAGCACCAGGCAGGTGCCCATCAGGGCGAAGTACGTGTGACGCCGCCGTGCGTACATGTGTCCAGCGTAGGCAGGGCCGCGGGCACGGAGAAGGGCCGCACCCCAGGCGTCCAACCCGGGGGGTGCGGCCCTTCCGCCGTACGGGTCCTCGTCAGACCGCGATCGCGACCTCGGCCAGGGCGCCCTTCTCGGCGACGACGACCGTGCGGTCGGCGGTGCCGCCGGGGACGAGGGCGCGGACGGTCCAGGTGCCCTCGGCCGCGTAGAAGCGGAACTGGCCCGTGGCGGAGGTGGGCACCTCCGCGGTGAACTCGCCGGTCGAGTCCAGGAGCCGGACGTAGCCGGTCACCGGCTCGCCGTCGCGGGTCACCTGGCCCTGGATGGTGGTCTCACCGGGCTTGATCGTCGAGGCGTCGGGGCCGCCGGCCTTCGCTCCACACATGTCTTTCTCCAAGAGGGGTCTGACCGGAAGGCCGGTCGGATCGGTTGCTTGCCGCGGATTACTTGTTGGCGCCCAGCTCGATCGGCACGCCGACGAGGGAGCCGTACTCCGTCCAGGAGCCGTCGTAGTTCTTGACGTTCTCCACGCCCAGCAGCTCGTGCAGGACGAACCAGGTCAGCGCGGAGCGCTCGCCGATGCGGCAGTAGGCGATGGTGTCCTTGGAGAGGTCGATGCTCTCCTCTTCGTAGAGCTTCTTCAGCTCGTCGTCCGACTTGAACGTGCCGTCGTCGTTGGCGTTCTTCGACCACGGGATGTTGCGGGCGCTCGGGACGTGGCCCGGGCGCTGCGACTGCTCCTGCGGCAGGTGGGCCGGGGCGAGCAGCTTGCCGGAGAACTCGTCGGGCGAGCGGACGTCGACGAGGTTCTGGCTGCCGATGGCGTTGACGACGTCGTCGCGGAAGGCGCGGATCGCGGTGTTCTGCGGCTTGGCCTTGTACTCGGTCGCCGGGCGCTCGGGCACCTCCTCGACCAGCTCGCGGGCGTCCAGCTCCCACTTCTTGCGGCCGCCGTCGAGGAGCTTGACGTTCTCGTGGCCGTAGAGCTTGAAGTACCAGTAGGCGTACGACGCGAACCAGTTGTTGTTGCCGCCGTAGAGGACCACCAGCGTGTCGTTGGCGATGCCCTTCGCCGAGAGGAGCTTCTCGAAGCCCTCCTGGTCGATGAAGTCGCGGCGGACCGGGTCCTGGAGGTCCTGCGTCCAGTCGATCCTGATCGCGTTGCGGATGTGGTTCTTGTCGTACGCGGACGTGTCCTCGTCGACCTCGACAATCGCGATGTCGGGGTTGTCGAGGTTGTCCTGCAGCCAGTCGGCGTCGACCAGGACGTCGCTGCGGCTCATGCTCTTTCTCCTCCGGGGCAGTTACGGCGGGGCGTGCGAGTGAGAGGCGTGCGCGAGGTGCCGCGGGGCGGCGCGGCGCACGGATGCCCTGGGCAGGGCGGGGGGTGAAGGCGGGAGGCGGTGCTGCCGCTCAGACGGTGCGACAGAGCATGGCGGCAACGCGGCACAGGTCCACTGCCCGCCGCTTGGTGAGATCCGCCTGTCGCTTCATGGCGTCGATCGTAGGGACGGACGGGCGGGCGTGTCACCGGTGTGTCGCATCGTGAGACACGATCGTCCGCATTGTGGGAACGCGAAGGTGCCCGGGCCGCCGTCGCACGGCTCCCGGGCACCCTTTTCCCCTGTCACCTCTGCGCATCGGACGGGGCGTCTCGCCTGTCGGACACACCGTGTCCACCGGCCCGCCGTCCGCCGCGTTCCTACCCGGCCAGCCGGACGTCCGAACCCTTCACCGAGATCTCCACGCCGTCCGCCGCCGCCTCGACCTTGTCCAGCCGGATACCGCCCGGCAGGTCGTCGATGGCCTGCTGGAAGTCGGTGATCCGGCGGACCGACTCCTCCGCCAGGTCGAGGCCCGCCAGCTGCGGCAGCGAGTCGGTGCGCACCTCGACCCGGTCGCCCTCGACCCTGACCGTGCTGAGCACGGAGAGCCGCTGGGTGCCCAGGACCGGGACGTCGGCCTCGACCCCGACCTTGATCTTGCCGTTGCCGCCGTCGGCGAGGCTCACCACGCGGGCGGTGATACCGGGCGCCACCTCGGTCGGCTCGGACTTGGCGGCCTTCAGCAGCTCGTCGTAGGCGATGGTGGCCGTGCCGGTGGCGGAGGCGGCCGTCGCGGAGCTGTAGTCGCCGGAGAACCGGACGCCCCGCATCCGCGCCTCCAGGTCGTCGATGCGGATCTTCTCCCCGTCGCCCGCCGCGGCCTCGTAGTCGTTCATGCCGACCTCGACCTCGTCCAGCTCGCTGCCCGCCAGCTGGGTCAGGAACGGGAAGCCGTTGATCGACACGTCCGGGGTGGAGGACAGGTTCTCAGCGGCCTTCAGCCGGTCCGCGACCTCCCCCTCGGCGAAGTGCACGGCGATACGGTCCACGGCCACGAAGAGTCCGCCGAGAATCACGACGACGATCAGAAGTATTCGCAGCGCGCGCATCTTTCCCCACTCTGGCCTTCGGCAACGACCGCCAACGTAACCCCGCCGGGTGGTCCGGCCGCGGGTTTGTGGATCGTTTGTGACAGGTGCCGCGCCGGGCCGGTCAGCCCAGCGCCCGGCCCAGCACCCACGCCACCGGCGCCGCGGCGCTCAGCGGCAGGGCGACGCCCGCGGTGAAGTGCACGAAACGGGACGGGTAGTCGTAGCTCGCGACCCGGTGGCCGATCAGGGCGCACACCGCGGCCGCCGCGCCGAGCAGGGCGCCCTGCGCCCCCACACCGGTCATGCCGCCCACCGCGATGCCCGCGCCCGCGGCGGCGAGCAGCGCGACGACCACGGACGCCGGGGTCGGCAGCGGCAGCGCGCGGGCCAGGACCGCGACCGCGACCGCCGCCGCGGCGATGGTCACCGCGTCGGGCTCGGCCGCCAGATAGCCGGTCGCCACGACCGCCAGCGCCGCCGAGACGACCGTGGCCATCAGGCCGTAGAGCCGTTCGTCCGGGTCGGCGTGCGAGCGGAGCTGGAGGACCAGCGACAGCAGCACCCAGACGCCGAGCGCGCCGAGGATCGCCGCCGGGCCGTGGTCGCGGCCCGCCACCAGCAGCGCCACGTCCGCCGTGAGCGCGCCCGCGAAGGCCAGTGCGATGCCCTGCCGGGCCGGCCACATGCCGTTCAGCCGGAACCAGCCGGCGGCGGTCACCGCCTGGAGGACGACGAGCGGCACCAGCAGCGCGTACGAGCCGGCCGCCGCCGCGCCGGACAGCAGCAGACCGAGCAGCGCGGTGAGCGCGGCGGGCTGCAGGCCGGGCTCGATGATCGGGGAGCGGCCCTCGGCACGGGCCCGCTGCGCCGCGGTGAGCACCGGCTGCGGCCCGGATGCGGGCTCCGGCGCCGTCACGGGTGCCGGGGGCTCGTGGGCCTGCTGCGGGGCGTACGGCTGGGGCTGCGGCGGCCGGCGCTCGGCGTGCTGCTGCTGGTGCGCGGCGTACTGCTGGGACTGCGGCGCGTACTCCGCCGTCGCCTGCTGGAGCCCGGTGTCCCAGGTCTGCCCCTCCCATTGCTGGGTGTACTGGGCGGCGGCGTACTGGTCCTGGTACGCGGGCTGCTGCTGGTACTGCTGATGCTGCCCGGGCTGCTGGTACTGCTGAGACTCGTGGTACTGCCCGGGCTGCTGGGGCTGCTGATAGGGGTCGTATCCCTCGTACCCCTGGTGCTGCTGCCCGGCGTACCCGTCGTACGGCTGCTGGTCGTTCATCGGTCTGGTCACCCTCCTGCGAACGGCGGGAGCACCTCGACCGTGCCGCCGTCGGCCAGCCGTACCGTGTCATGCCCGCGGGTCCCGACGGGATCTCCGTCGACGAGGAACGAGCAGCGCCGCAGCACGCGCGCGAGTTCGCCGGGGTGCCGCTCCCGCACCGCGGCGAGCGCGTCGGCGAGCGTGGCCGCCTCGCACCGTTCCTCGGCGACCCCGGCCGCGGCCTTCGCGGCGGCCCAGTAGCGCACCGTGACCTTTGCCATCTCGTCCCTCACGTCAGTCCACTCGTGCCACGGCCAGGCTAGGCCCTGCCGTCAAATTCCCGCCGCGCCGGCGGCCCAGTCCCCGATCCGGGCGAGCAGGGCCTCGTCGGTCGCGTGTTCGGCGTGGCCCATGCCGGGTTCGATCCAGAGTTCGCCGTGCTCGCCCGCCGCCGCGGCCAGCATGTACGGGTGGTCCAGCGGGAAGTAGCCGTCGCGGTCGCCGTGCACGACGAGCAGCGGGGTGGGGGCGATCCGCGGCACCGCCTCCACCGGGGAGAGCGGGACGGGGTCCCAGTCGCGGTGGTGGATGCGGGTGCGGAAGCCGTAGCGGCCGACCAGGCGGCCCGCCGGGCGGGTCACCAGCCAGTGCAGCCGGCGCATGGGGGCGGTGCCCCGGTAGTACCAGCGGGCCGGCGCGCTGACCGAGACCACCGCGGCCGGCTCCTGCTCCTGGTGCAGCGCCGCGTGCCGCAGCACCACCGAGCCGCCCATGGAGAACCCGACGGTCACCACGCGCGTGTGCCCGAGGCCGCGCGCCCAGTCCACGGCGGCGGCCAGGTCCAGCACCTCGCGGTCGCCGACGGTGGACCGGCCGCCGGAGGCGCCGTGGCCGCGGAAGGAGAAGGTGACGACGGCACCGTGGCGCGCGAGGGCGCGCGCGATCCGGCGCACGTGGGGGCGGCTCACGTCGCCGGTGAAGCCGTGCGCCATCACGAACACGAGATGACCGGCGGCGGGCCGGGAGGTGTCCGGGAAGCCCACGGCCGCCGGTTCGTACACGGCTTCGATCATCACTCCGTCGGCCGTGTGCAGGAACGTCCGCTTTCGTGCGGGTCCGCTCATCCGATTCGTCTCACGGTGTGGACGAACGGTGGATGACGGGGTGGATCGGGCCACATGACCTGCCGGACCTGAGCTCATGTGGGCTATTCTGCTGGGCAGAGGACTCGGGCAGCGCAGCCCCCGGGTCCTTTTGTGCTTTCGAAAGCGTTGTATACGACGCGGGAGACCGCGGGTGTACGGGGCCGTCCGATCGCATGAAGGGCAACGAAGCGGCCCCCGGGCCGCCGCGGATTCCCAGGGCGCGGGGAAGCCGCACCGTACGAAGCAGGGCCGCAAACTCCCCCACGGCGAAAGCGTGGGCGGTACCCCCATCGCAGGGACCGAGGAGGAACCAGACGTTATGGGCGAGCGAACCGTGCACGAACGTATGACGACGACCCAGGCAGGTGGGGCGCGATGAGTTCTCTGCTGCTTCTCACCAATGCCCTTCAGCCGTCGACGGAGGTGCTGCCCGCTCTCGGCCTGCTGCTGCACAACGTGCGGGTGGCCCCGGCGGAAGGGCCGGCCCTCGTCGACACCCCGGGTGCCGACGTCATCCTGATCGACGGCCGCCGCGACCTCCCGCAGGTCCGCAGTCTCTGCCAGCTGCTGCGCTCGACCGGGCCCGGCTGTCCGCTGATCCTCGTCGTGACCGAGGGCGGCCTCGCCGCCGTCACCGCCGACTGGGGCATCGACGACGTCCTCCTCGACACCGCCGGACCGGCCGAGGTGGAGGCGCGGCTGCGGCTCGCCATGGGCCGCCAGCAGATCGTGGCCGACGACTCCCCGATGGAGATCCGCAACGGCGACCTGTCGGTGGACGAGGCGACGTACTCCGCCAAGCTCAAGGGCCGGGTCCTCGACCTGACCTTCAAGGAGTTCGAGCTGCTGAAGTACCTCGCCCAGCACCCGGGCCGGGTCTTCACCCGCGCCCAGCTGCTCCAGGAGGTCTGGGGCTACGACTACTTCGGCGGCACCCGGACGGTCGACGTGCACGTACGGCGGCTGCGGGCCAAGCTCGGCCCGGAGCACGAGTCGCTCATCGGCACCGTCCGCAACGTCGGTTACCGGTTCGTCACCCCGGAGAAGGTGGAGCGCGCCGCGGAGGAGGCCAAGGCGAAGGCCGACCAGGCGAAGGCGGACAAGGCGGACAGCCTGCCCGCTCCCGTCGCCACCGAGGTCTGATGCGCGTACCGGTCCGCAAAACGGACACCGCGGGCCGGTACCCCGTACGGGTGTGGTCAAGGCGCAAGACGCCCTGCCCAGAGCGGGTCTCTCCGCGTAGACTCCGCGCGTGGCCAAGGTGACTCGGGATGATGTGGCGCGGCTGGCGGGAACTTCGACCGCCGTCGTCAGCTACGTCATCAACAACGGACCCCGGCCGGTCGCCCCGGCCACGCGCGAGCGCGTCCTCGCCGCGATCAAGGAACTGGGGTACCGGCCCGACCGGGTCGCCCAGGCCATGGCCTCCCGCCGCACCGACCTCATAGGCCTGATCATCCCCGACGCCCGCCAGCCCTTCTTCGGGGAGATGGCGCACGCGGTCGAACAGGCCGCCTCCGAGCGCGGGAAGATGGTCCTCGTCGGCAACACCGACTACGTCGGCGAGCGCGAGGTCCACTACCTGCGGGCCTTCCTCGGCATGCGGGTCTCCGGCCTGATCCTCGTCTCGCACGCGCTGAACGACCTCGCCGCCGCCGAGATCGAGGCCTGGGACGCGCGGATCGTGCTGCTGCACGAGCGCCCCGAGTCCATCGACGACGTCGCCGTCGTCACCGACGACCTGGGCGGCGCCCAGCTCGCCGTACGCCACCTCCTGGAGCACGGCTACGAGTACGTCGCCTGTATGGGCGGCACCGCCGAGACCCCCGCCGTCGGCGACCCCGTCTCCGATCACGTCGAGGGCTGGCGGCGCGCCATGGACGAGGCGGGCATCCCCACCGAGGGCCGGCTCTTCGAGGCGCCGTACAACCGCTACGACGCCTACCGGGTGGGCCTGGAGGTGCTGTCCGGGCCGGACCGTCCCCCGGCGATCTTCTGCTCCACCGACGACCAGGCCATCGGCCTGCTGCGCGCCGCCCGCGAGCTGCGCATCGACGTGCCCGGCGAGCTGGGGGTGGCCGGGTTCGACGACATCAAGGAGGCGGCCCTCGCCGACCCGCCCCTGACCACGGTCGCCTCGGACCGCTCGGCGATGGCGCGGGCCGCGGTGGACCTCGTCCTGGACGACGGGGTGCGGGTGACCGGCTCCCGGCGGGAGCGGCTGAAGGTGTTCCCGTCCCGGCTGGTGATACGGCGGTCCTGCGGCTGCGAGTGACCCCTCGCGGGGTCTTCGCGGCGCCCCCTTCGCGGCGCGGGTCACCACTGGGCGATGAGCGGCGTGTCCGGTTCGTGCCGCCGCCAGGCCTCGCCGAGGCGGACCAGGCGGGCGGGGGCGGCGATACCGCGCACGGTGACGATCCTGCCGTGGGCGAGGTCGAACGTGATGGCACCGACCACCTGATCGCCGAGCACGAAGAGGATGGCGGGGGCGCCGTTGACGAGCGCGTAGTGGACGGCGGGCGTGCCGCCGGCCAGGCGCCGCTTCGCGGGCGTGGGTGTGAGGCCGGCCCGGGCGACGGCGGCGATGCGCTGCGGGGTGTCGAACCGGAGCAGCCGCTCGGTCAGGCCCGCGCCGTCGGAGATCGCGGTCGCGTCGTCGGTGAGCAGCGCCACCAGCCGTTCGGTGCGGCCCGAGGAGGCCGCGACGAGGAACTCCTCGACGATCCCGCGGGCGGATTCCGGGTCGATCTCACCGCCTCGGCGGCGCGCGGCGGTGAGACGGCGCCGGGCCCGGTGGAGGTGCTGCTGGCTCGCGGACTCGGTGATGTCGAGGATCTCGGCGATCTCGGCGTGGCCGTGGGAGAACGCCTCGCGCAGGAGGTAGACGGCCCGCTCGACGGGTGACAGGCGCTCCATGAGGGTCAGTACGGCCAGGGAGACCGATTCGCGCTGCTCGAAGGTGTCGGCCGGGCCGAGCATCGGGTCGCCGTCGAGGAGCGGCTCGGGCAGCCAGGCGCCTACGGCGCGTTCGCGGCGGGACTGCGCCGAGCGGAGCCGGTCGAGGCACAGATGGGTGACGACCTTGGTCAGCCAGGCCTCCGGGACCTTGATCCGCTGCCGGTCGGCGGCCTGCCAGTGCAGGAACGCGTCCTGCACGGCGTCCTCGGCGTCGGCGGCGGAGCCCAGCAGGCGGTACGCCAGCGAGGCCAGCCGGTTCCGGCTGGCCTCGAACCGGCCGACGTCGAAGTGATCGGCGGCGGTGCCGTCCACGCGGACCACCCTAGGCGGCCACTCGCCGGGCGGCGGGCGCGTCCGGCACGGCGGCGGACAGCCGGCGCCTGCGCCGGGGCAGCCCGAAGGTCGGGTGCGAGGTGGCCCACAGCGACAGCGCGAGGATGCCCGCCTTGACCCGCGCGGCCTGCCGGCCGCCCAGGTACTTCGGCTTCGCCAGGCCCTCGCCGTCGACCAGCTGAAGGATCGCGTCCCGCCGGCCGAGGCTGATGTGGTTGGCCACGTACTCCAGCTTGACGTTCGTGATCTCGCGGCCGGTGAGGCGTCCCATGATCGCCTCCACGGCCTGCCGGCCGGTGTAGCCGGCCGAGGCGCACGACATCGGCAGCGGCCGGCCGTTGTCGCCGATGGCGTGGGCGCTGTCGCCCGCGGCGTAGACGTCCGGGTGGGAGACCGAGCGCATGGTGCGGTCGACGACGATCCGGCCGTTCTCGGTGACCTCCAGCCCGCTGGTGGCGGCGATGGGGTGGACCGCGAAGCCGGCCGCCCACACGGTCGCGTCGGACGCCAGGACGGTGCCGTCGGCGCACAGCACCCGCGTCGCCTCCACGGCTTCGACGGTGGTGTGCTCCAGGACGGTGACGCCCAGCCGGTCGCAGGCCCGGCGCAGGTGGCCGCGGGCTCCGGCGGAGAGCGGGGCGCCCAGTTCCCCGCGGGCGATCAGCGTCACCGACAGGCCGGGCCGGGACTCGGCGATCTCGGTGGCGGTCTCGATGCCGGTCAGTCCGTCGCCGACGACCAGCACGTTCCCGCCGCCCCGCCCGGCGAGGCCGTCCAGGCGGTCGCGCAGGCGCAGCGCCGAGGGCCGGCCGGTGACGTCGAGGGCGTGCTCGGCCACGCCGGGGACGTCGTGGTCGGCGACGTGGCTGCCGAGCGCGTAGACGAGGGTGTCGTAGCCGAGTTCGCCGCCGCCGTCGGCGTCGGCGAGGGCGACGGTGCGGCGTTCGGGATCGACGGTGGTCACCCGGGCCAGACGCAGCCGTATGCCGGTGCCCGCGAAGACGTCGGCGAGCTTCGGGGCCTCGATCCGCTGGCCGGCCGCGAGCTGGTGCAGCCGCAGCCGCTGGACGAAGTCCGGCCCGGCGTTGACCACGGTGATCTCGGTGTCCGCCGGGGACAGCCGGCGGGCCAGGTTCCCGGCCACGTAGGCCCCGGCGTATCCGGCGCCGAGGACGACGATGCGGTGCTTCATGTGCGGCTCCTGTCGGTTCGGTGGCTGCCGTGAGTTGAGCGGGACGGCGAGCCGATTCCTGACAGGAACGGGATGTGACCTGCGCCACAGAGTGGCAAAGGGTGGTGCCGTCGGCCGACGGCCCGGCCTTTATATCGGGCATACGAGGTTCTGCCGGGCTTCTCAGGCGGCACTCAGGTGGCTCTCATGGTCGGGCGTGAAGCTCATGGACATGACCGAGAGCAACGTGAACCCCGAGTGGCCGCCCCCTCCGGCGTACCAGCCGCGTCAGCCCACCGCGCTCCTGACGGAGCCCGTGTCCCGGCGGCGCACCAGGAAGCGCGGGCCCGTGGCCCTGCTCACCGCCGTCGCGATCGCGGCCGCGGCGGTCGGCGGCGGCACGGCCTACGGCATCCAGGAGCTGACCGACGGCTCCTCCACGGTGGCGGCCGGCTCGACCGGCACCGCTGTGGTCCCGGCCGGCCAGAAGGGCACGGTCGCCGGGGTCGCCGAGGCGGTCGGCCCGAGCATCGTCGAGATCAGCGCCACCTCCGGCGCCGGAACCTCCACCGGCTCCGGCGTGATCATCACCGGGGACGGCGAGATCATCACCAACAACCACGTCGTCTCCGGCGCCTCGCGGATCACCGTGACGACCAGCGACGGCAAGGAGTACACCGCCCGGACCGTCGGCACCGACAGCGGCAAGGACCTCGCCCTGATCGAGCTGGAGAACGCCTCCGGACTGCCGGCGGCCACCCTCGGCGACTCCTCCGCCGTACGGGTCGGCGACCAGGTCGTGGCCATCGGCTCCCCCGAGGGCCTGACCGGCACGGTGACCAGCGGCATCGTCTCCGCACTCGACCGCGACGTCACCGTCCCCACCGAGGAGGGGCAGCAACAGCAGCAGCCCGGCGGCGGCTGGCCGTTCGAGTTCGGCGGCCGGGAGTTCAACGGCGACACCGGCTCGTCCACCACGACGTACAAGGCCATCCAGACCGACGCGTCCCTCAACCCCGGCAACTCCGGCGGCGCGCTGATCGACATGAACGGCGACATCATCGGCATCAACTCCGCGATGTACTCCGCGAGCGGTTCCTCCTCGTCCGACGCGGGCAGTGTCGGACTCGGCTTCGCGATCCCGGTCGACACCGTCAAGGCCGACCTGGCGAAGCTGCGGGCCGGCGCCACCGACTGAGCGGACGTGCGACGCTGAGAACGTCAGCCCCGCCCGCCGCACCCACCCCGAGGAACCCACGCCATGAGCCCCGCCGAAGGCGACCGTGCCCCCCAGCGCATCCTGATCGTCGACGACGAGCCCGCGGTACGCGAAGCGCTCCAGCGCAGCCTGGCCTTCGAGGGATACGGCACCGAGGTCGCCGTCGACGGCGCGGACGCCCTGGAGAAGGCGGCCGCGTACCGGCCCGACCTCGTCGTCCTGGACATCCAGATGCCGCGCATGGACGGGCTGACCGCGGCCCGCCGGATCAGGGGCGCCGGGGACACCACGCCGATCCTCATGCTCACCGCCCGCGACACGGTCGGCGACCGGGTGACGGGGCTGGACGCCGGGGCGGACGACTACCTGGTCAAACCGTTCGAACTCGACGAACTCCTCGCCCGCATCCGGGCCCTGCTGCGGCGCAGCTCCTACGCGGCGGCGGTCGCGGGCGCCACGGCCGACGACAGCGAGGCGCTGACCTTCGCCGACCTGCGCATGGACCTCGCCACCCGCGAGGTCACCCGCGGCGGACGGGCGGTGGAGCTGACCCGGACCGAGTTCACCCTGCTGGAGATGTTCATGGCGCACCCGCGCCAGGTCCTCACCCGCGAGCAGATCCTCAAGGCCGTGTGGGGCTTCGACTTCGAGCCGTCGTCGAACTCCCTCGACGTGTACGTCATGTACCTGCGCCGCAAGACGGAGGCCGGGGGCGAGCCGCGGCTCGTGCACACCGTGCGCGGCGTCGGATACGTCCTGCGCCAGGGCGGCACCGAGTGAGCAAGGCGGTACGGCACCTGCGTGCGCTGCCGATCCGCTCCCGGCTCGCGCTGCTGGTGGCGGCGGCGGTGGCGTTCGCGGTCGCCGCGGTGTCGGTGACCTGCTGGTTCCTCGTGCGCGAGCGGCTGTACGGCCAGCTGGACGAGCAGCTGCGCAGCGAGCAGGTCTCCACCGGGCTGCTCCAGCTGATGCTGGACAACTGCCGGCAGGCCGAACCCCGGCAACTCCCCCTGCCTCCCAACTCCCCCATCGTCACGATCCTCTACTCGGACGGCAGCACCTGCACCAACCCGGGCATCGAGAGCGTCCCGGCGCAGGACGCCGACCTGGCCGTCGCCGACGGCGAGGCGGAGACGGCCATGCACTCCGGGAGGACCACCGGCGGCACGGCCGTCCGCGTCTACACCCGCCCGGTCGTCGACCGCGACACCCGCGAGGTGCAGCCCGGGATCGCCGTCTCCGTCGCCAAGCCGCTCGGGGACGTCACCAAGCCGCTCAACTCGCTGGCCTGGGTGCTGCTGGCCGTCTCCGGCATCGGAGTGGTCGGCGCGGGCGCCGCGGGCCTCGCGGTGGCGCGGGCCGGACTGCGCCCGGTGGACCGGCTGACCGAGGCGGTGGAGCACGTGGCCCGCACGGAGGACCTGACCATCCGCATCCCCGTCCAGGACGACGACGAGGACGAGATCGCCCGCCTCTCCCGCTCCTTCAACTCGATGACGTCCGCGCTGGCCAGCTCCCGCGACCTCCAGCAGCAGCTGATCGCGGACGCCGGCCACGAGCTGCGCACCCCGCTCACCTCGCTGCGCACCAACATCGAACTCCTCAGCCGCAGCGAGGAGACCGGCCGCCCGATCCCGGAGGCGGACCGCAAGGCGCTGCTCGCCTCGGTGAAGGCGCAGATGACGGAGCTGGCCGCGCTCATCGGCGACCTCCAGGAGCTGTCCCGCCCGGACACCGGCCAGCACGGCGGCCGGACCCAGGTGATCCCGTTCCAGGAGGCGGTGGAGTCGGCCCTGCGGCGGGCGAGGCTGCGCGGCCCGGAGCTGACGATCACGGCGGACGTGCGGCCGTGGTACGTGCGGGCTGAGCCGTCCGCGCTGGAGCGGGCGGTGGTCAACGTGCTGGACAACGCGGTGAAGTTCAGCCCCGGGGGCGGCCGGATCGACGTACGCCTCGCCGACGGCGTCCTCACCGTCCGCGACCACGGCCCCGGCATCCCCGCCGACGAACTCCCGCACGTCTTCGACCGCTTCTGGCGCAGCCCGAGCGCGCGGGCCCTGCCGGGTTCCGGCCTGGGTCTGTCGATCGTGGCCCGCACGGTGCAGCAGGCGGGCGGCGAGGTCGCCCTGACCCCGGCGGAGGGCGGCGGCACGGTGGTGACGATCCGCCTGCCGGGGGCACCGACGCCGCCGCCGGAGGACCTGCCGCCGGCCTGAGGGGACGGGACCCGAGGGGGCTGTCTCAGCCCTTGACGCCTGCCAGGAACGACGTCCAGCTATTCTCGCGGAACACGAGCACCGGGCCTCCCGAGAGCTTGCTGTCGCGGACGGGAACTGTGCCGGGGCCGCAATTGTCGGCGACCTCGACGCAGTCGTTGGCTCCCCCTTCGCTGTAGCTCGACTTGTGCCACACGGCGGTGCTGAGGTCAGGGGCTCGGTTCATGGGTGCGCGCTCCCTCCATCAGCCCTTGACGCCCGCGAGGAACGCCGACCAGGAATCCTCGCCGAACACCAGCACCGGGCCCGCGGAGAGCTTGCTGTCGCGGACCGGGACCGTGCCGGGGCAGTTGTCGGCGACCTCGACGCAGTTGTTGGCTCCCCCATCGCTGTAGGACGACTTACGCCACGCGGCGATGGTGAGGTCGGGAGTGTTCGTCATGATCGGTGCTCCCCCAGTACGCCCCTGATGAACGCGAGCGAGTCCGACGGGGGCAGCGCCAGGTCGCGGAGCCGATCGTAGGATGAGTGCTCTCGAAGGACCTGGTCCGGCTCCTCGATCAGCCGACCGCTGCTGTTGCCTTCTGTGTAGGCAACGGCGCTTCCGTCCCTCTGCCGGAGCAGCGTCAGGGACCCGTTCATATGGTGGTGCGCTCCCGCCGAGAACGGCAGTACCTGAAGCGCCACGTTGGGCCACAGCGCGGCAGCCTCGAGATGCAGCAGCTGAGCCTCCCAGGTCTTGCCCTGGGCAGCGGGGCGTCGCAGCGCGAACTCATCCACGACGACGCGCACTTCCGGTTCCGGCTTCTGCCTCAGCAGGTACTGACGACCGAGCCGAGCGGCCACCTGCTCCTCGACGGCCTCGTCACCGTCCGCCGTTGTCTGGGCGCCAGACAACACCTCCCGAGCGAAGTCCTCGGTCTGCAGAAGCCCTGGGACTCCCAGCGAGAACTGTCGCCTCCAAGGCCATGTACTCCTTGTACTGGTCCTTGAACGCATCCAGCCGAGCCGCCTTCCAGTGGCTCAACAGCAGGTCACCGGTGCCGTAGTAGCCGTCCAGGTCCTCCATGACCGTCACCTTGGACAGCCGCTCACCCGACTCCAGGCGGCTCAGATAGCTCTTCTCGTACCCGGTCTCGTCGGCCAGCTGCCCCAGTGACTTCCCGGTCTTCTCCCGCAGGACCCTGAGCGTCTGCCCGAGCATCACCCGCCCGGAAACCGGCTGAGCGTCAACCCTCTCGCCTACGTCACCCCTCCCCGTTGCCTGGGCGCCAGACAACACCGAACCTCTTCCGCAGCGTACGCGCGATCCGTGACCATCGAGGCACGAACGGTGATCACCGCTCGTCAACCACCCCTGCTACGCCCCGGAAGGGCACCGCCATGCCTCTGCGCCTCCGCCTGCGCCTCGCCGCGCTCTGCGAGACCGTCCTGCTCTCCCTCGTACGGCTCCTGCTGACCGCCGAGGGACGCCACCGCGCCACGGCGCCCCCGCGACCGCCGGCCCCGCCGCACTCCCCGCCCCGCGCCCTGGAGCCCGTCTGGCTCGACACCCCGCTCGTCCGCCCCTACCTGCTCGCCCGCGAAGGACGCCCCGTGGAGGTGTCCGCGTGAGGCTGCTCCCCTGGACGGGCGTCGACGGCAAGCCCTGCTACCTCAGCAGCGACGACCCGCACAGTCCGCTCTCCCGACTCGCCGACGACATCGAGGCCGCCCAACTGCGCTCAGCCACCGAGGTGCTGGCAGGTGCCAGGGCCGTCCTCGCCGACGCCAAGGCCGGTGAGCGGGCCGTGCGGTTCGCGCTCACCCGGGCCGCCGAGTCCCTGGAGGACGTGCTCCGGGTCGCGGTCAGCCGAGGTGCCCGCGTCGAGCCGGTGATCCGTCCGGACTGACCCGCACGAAGACCGCGTCCCTCGGTGACGTGCCCACCGCGATGGCCTTCCCGGGGTCCCAGCCCACCACTCGGTAGGCCGTGACCGAGGTGGCGGGGCCGGCCGGCTCCCCGGCGTTCGAGGTGTCGTCGCAGGGCGGCAGGACCGCGGTACCGATGTGCTCGGCCACCTCGAAGTCGACGTCGGCCCGGTCCGAGTACGTCCGCCCCTCGTAGCGCACCAGGTAGGCGCAGGACGCCGTCCCGTCGCCCCCGCCGCGCACCCGGTGAGCGCGAGCAGCAGCACCGCCGGTCCCCGTACGGCCTTCATCCGGGCCTCCTCCCGTCATCCACTCCGACGCCGGGGCCGCCGGTGGCTTTGTCTACGAGAACGAACAGCAGATGTTCACGAATTCGGGAGGACCACTATCCGCTGCTGTTCAATTGCGCGTCTTCGGAGAGTGAGCAGCGGCGTCGTCGGTAGCGCGGGCCGGTGATGTCCTTCCGTCCGGTCGGTGCCGGGTCAGATCCGTGTGCTGGTGGGTTCCAGTTGGGCCAGGACGTGGTCGAGGTCGGCGGCGAAGGTGTCCGGTCCGTTGCTGTCGGGGTCGCAGGTCTCGATGACGGCGTTGAGGGCGGCGAAGGCGGCGCCGACGAGGGCGCGGGTGACGACACGGTTGTCGGTTCCGGTGGGGCGGTCCAGGAGGACGTCGACGAGCCCGCGTTGGATGAGGTCCATCCGGTCGAGGTATGCGGCACGTAGGGCGGGGCTGGACTCGATGATCGAGTACATCAGCTTGGCCCGGTCGCGGTCGGATTGTTCGCCGCGGGAGGCGACGACGACCTCGAAGGCGTGGCGCAGGGATGTCCAGGGGTTCTCCGTGGCCGGTCGCGACCGCAGGACGTCCACCATGCGCTCGCCTTGCCGTTCGAAGTCGCTCAGGACCAGGTCCTCCTTCGTCCCGGCGTAGCGGAAGAAGGTCCGCTGGGAGATGCCCGCCCGCTCGGCGATGTGGTCGACCGTGGTGGCGTCGTAGCCCTGTTCCCGGAACAAGCACTCCGCCACCGCTGTGATCTCTGCATGGATGGCGCGACGTGCGACGTCGCGAACTCGGGACTGGACCATGCCACCATGCTAGCAGCCCGCATCTTTGGCAGTCACTGTCAGCTGTGACGTACAGTGCCTGATATGCCGGGTCGCCACCCCCGGGTCGCACGGCACTGCCATCACGAACGGGGTCGGGGTCGAGCCTCCTCGCGGGGCGACGCACGATTCCCGCGGCACCGACCGCAGAGCCCCCGGTGTCAGAAAGCGGCACTGCCCCCGGCCTGGCACCAGCGGGCCGGCGAAACGAACAGGAGAACCCATGGACATCACGGTCATCGGAACCGGGAACATCGGCAGCGAGCTCGCCCGTGTACTCGCGCGCGCCGGCCACACGCTCACCCTGGCCAACTCCCGCGGCCCGGAATCCCTGCGAGAGCTGGCCGACGAGCTCCACGCCCGCGCCGCAGCAACGATCGCCGACGCCGTCGCGCACGCCGACGTCATCGTGCTCTCGGTCCCTTTCGGGGTCATCCCCACGCTGGCCGGAGACCTGCGCCAGGCACCCGCCTCCACGGTCATCGTCGACATGACCAACCACTATCCGCTCGGCGGCTATGTCGCCGAGGGCCTCGGGGACACCACCGCCCAGAGCACCTGGATCAGCACGCAGATCGGCCGCCCCGTCATCAAGGCGTGGAACACCGTCTTCTCCCTCACCCTCGCCACTAACGGACAAGCCCAGGGACACCCCGACCGGATCGCTCTGCCCGTGGCCGGGGACGACACGGCCGCCAAGAAGGTGGTGATGCAGCTGGTCGAGGACACCGGGTTCGACGCCGTCGACGCAGGGCCGCTGTCCGAGTCCTGGCGCATGGAGCCCGGTTCCCCCGCCTACTGCACCGACCTCGACGCCGCGACCCTGCGAGCCGCGCTCGCCCGCGCCGACCGCGCACGCCTCGCCGGCGACCGGGATGAGGAGATCCGCCGGGTGTACACGCCGGGCACCGGGATCGACATGGTCAACGGCGTCCAGATCTACCGCGAGGTCACCGCGTAGAAGCCAACGGACGCGAACCGCCCCGCCCGGTCCGTCACCGGGCCGGGCGGTCCCAGCGCCGCTCCTCCCGCCGGCGTAGGCGACGGCCCGGACACGCTTGTCATCGGCTCGGGCAGCGACGGAACTCAGCCGGCATCGGGATCGTGACCGCCACAGTGCGTAACGCACCGTTCGAATCCCCACCGTGGCTGAGGCGCCTCCCGAAGTGGTGAACATCTGCTGTCGTTTCTCATGAACAGAGCCACGCCGGGTTCGTTCGGCCGGGCGGCAACCTTCCGGCGGCCGGCGGCGACTGTCCGTCGACCATCCCCACACACGGAACGGAACCCGCATGAGTGAGACGACCCGTGGAAAGCCCCGGCACCGCAGGCGCAGCACTACGGCGCTCGCCGTCGGTGTCCCCCTCGCCCTGACCGCCGCGGGTGTGCTCGTGGTCGGTGCGAACGCGCAGCACGAGGCGTCGGCGGCCGAGGTGCCCGCGTGGGCGACGGCCACCGCCGACGGCTTCGCCTCCGTGAACTCCCTCGGCCAGAACGGCACGTACGGCGGCCGGGGCGGACAGATCGTCACCGTGAAGACGCTCGCGGACCTGGAGAAGTACGCGACCGCCGAGGAGCCGTACGTCATCGTCGTCGCGGGGACGATCACCATGTCCCCGGCCGGCAAGGAGATCAAGGTCCGGTCCGACAAGACCATCGTGGGCTCCGGCACCTCGGGGCACATCGTCGGCGGCGGCTTCTTCCTCGGTCCCGGCGTGCACAACGTGATCATCCGGAACCTGACGATCCGGGACGCGTACCAGGGCGTCTGGAACGACAAGGACCACGACTACGACGCGATCCAGATGGACGGCGCCCACCATGTCTGGATCGACCACAACGACCTTCGGCACATGGCGGACGGGCTCATCGACGTCCGCAAGGACAGCACGAACGTCACGGTGTCCTGGAACAGGCTGAGCGACAACAACAAGACGTTCGGCATCGGCTGGACCGAGAACGTCAAGACGGACATCACGATCCACCACAACTGGATCCGCGAGACCGAGCAGCGCAACCCGTCCACGGACAACGCCGCCCACGCGCACCTCTACAACAACTTCCTTCAGGACACCCCGGGGACCGCCATCACGTCGTCCTACGGCAACTACTCCCGCGGGAGGACGAGCATGGTCCTGGAGAACTCCTACTTCCAGGGCGTGCGCAACCCGGTCATCAAGGACTCCACCGCCACCCTGGTCCAGCGCGGCAACGTCTTCTCCGGCACCACCGGGCGCAACGAGAGCGGCGGCACGGCCTTCGACCCGAAGACGTACTACGGCTACACCCTCGACAAGGCGGCCGACGTCCCCGCGCTGCTCAAGTCGGGCACGGGCCCGCGCGGTTCGATCGGGACCACCCCGGCCACGACCACCGCGGCCGCCGCGACCACCCTCACCGTCGCCAAGGACGGCTCCGGCCAGTACTCCACCGTCCAGGCGGCCGTGAACGCCGTCCCCGCGAACAACCCCTCACGGGTCGTCATCGCGGTCAAGCCGGGCACGTACCGCGAGACGGTGAAGGTCCCCTCGAACAAGCCCCACGTCACCATCCGGGGCACGGGCGCCAGCCGCAAGGACACGGTGATCGTCCACAACAACGCCTCCGGCACCCCCAAGCCGGGCGGCGGCACCTACGGCACCGGCGGCAGCGCCACCGTCGCCGTCGAGGCCGACGACTTCCAGGCCCGCAACCTGACCATCGCCAACGACTTCGACGAGAAGGCCAACCAGCACCTCTCCGGCCACCAGGCCGTCGCCCTGCGCACCGCAGCCGACAAGGTGTTCCTCGACGGCATCATCGTCGAGGGCGACCAGGACACGCTGCTCGTCGACACCGCCGCCAAGGACAGGCTGGGCCGGGTCTACATGACCAACTCCTACGTCACCGGCAACGTCGACTTCATCTTCGGCCGCGCCACCGCCGTGATCGACCGGTCCGTCATCACCCTGAAGAAGCGCTGGGACGGCACCTCCGCCGGATACGTCACCGCCCCGAGCACCGCCGCGAACCGCAAGGGCATCCTGATCGCCAACTCGGCGATCACCGGTGACGTGTCCGACCGCTCCTTCTACCTCGGCCGGCCCTGGCACGCGGGCGGCGACGCCACCCTCGACCCGCAGACCACGGTCCGCAACACCACCCTCAGCGCCGCGATCCGCACGGCGCCCTGGACGGACATGAGCGGCTTCTCCTGGAAGGACGACCGGTTCGCGGAGTACAGGAACACCGGCGCGGGCGCGGGCGCCGCAAGCTCCGACCGACCCCACCTGACCGACGCCCAGGCCACCGGCCAGGAGGTCGCGGACTGGCTGGGGGGCTGGACGCCCACGGCCTCCTAAAGGGGCGCGGGAGGCGGACCGTAGGCTGGGGATCATGCCGGACGACTCCCCTCTCATACAGAGTCTGCGAACGGCCGTCGCCGCCGCCCCCGCCGACGTACCGCTGCGGCTGCACCTGGCCGAACTGCTGCTGAACGCGGGACAGTCACAGGCCGCGGTCGCCGAGGCGGCCGTGGCCCTTCAGCACGCGCCGGGCGATGCCCAGGCCCGGGACCTGATGGCCCGGGCCATGGGCATACCCGGCCAGCCGCCTCCCGCCCGCCCCGCCTTCGACTGGAAAGCCGCCCAGGAGCAGGTCGGTGACGTCGTGCCGCCGCGGTTCGTCGAGGCGCCGGTGCGGGCGGACGGGCAGGACGATCCGGGCGACGCCGACGCCTGGGACGTCGAGAAGCCCGGCGCGGTGCGGCTGGCCGACGTGGGCGGCATGCAGGACGTCAAGGACCGGCTGGAAGCCGCCTTCCTCGCACCGCTGCGCAACCCCGAACTGCGCAAGCTGTACGGCAAGAGCCTGCGCGGCGGGCTGCTGCTGTACGGGCCGCCCGGGTGCGGGAAGACCTTCATCGCGCGGGCCGTCGCCGGGGAGCTGGGCGCCGCGTTCCTGTCCGTGTCGGTGAACGACGTGCTCGACATGTGGATCGGCAACTCCGAGCGCAACATGCACGAGATCTTCGAGACCGCCCGCCGCCAGGCGCCCTGCGTGGTGTTCCTGGACGAGCTGGACGCGCTCGGCGCCAAGCGCAGCCGCACCGCCCACAGCGGCATGCGCAACACCGTCAACCAGCTGCTCACCGAACTGGACGGCATCGACGCGGCGGCCAACGAGGGCGTGTTCGTGCTGGCCGCCACCAATGTGCCCTGGGATGTGGACAACGCCCTGCGGCGCCCCGGCCGGCTGGACCGCACGATCCTCGTCCTGCCGCCCGACGGGCCCGCCCGCGAGGCGATCCTCCGGTACCACCTGCGGGACCGGCCCATCGAGAACGTCGACCTCGGCAAGCTGGTCAAGGTCACCGACGGCCTGTCGGGCGCCGACCTGGCCCATCTCTGCGACGCCGCGGCCGAGCGGGCGCTGCTCGACTCGGCGCGCACCGGCACCGTCCGGCTGATCGGCATGAAGGACCTGCTGGCCGCGGCGAAGGACGTGGTGCCGTCCGCCGAGCCGTGGTTCGCCTCCGCGCGGAACGTGGCGATGTTCGCCAACGAGGGCGGGATGTACGACGACCTGGTGGCCTACCTGAAGAAGAGGCGCAAGCTGTGACCACCGCGCGGCACCCCGCCGTGGAGCGGGCCGACCTGCTCATCGACCTGGGACGGTACGACGAGGCCCGCCAACTGCTGGCCGAGCGGCTCGCCGAGGATCCCGAGGACATCCGGGCCTGGGTGAAGCTCGCCCGCAGCCATCTGGCCGGGGACGAGCAGGACGGGGCCACCGCACTGGAGGCGACCCAGCGGGCACTGACGCTGGACTCCTCGGACGTCGGGGCGATCGTCATGCACGCGCACGCCCTGCGCGCCGCGGGCCGCTTCCTGGAGACCGAGGACGTCCTGCGCGAGGCGATCCGCCTCGACCCCGGGAACTGGCACGCCCTCGCGCTGCTCGCCAACTGGCTGTGGCGCATCCGGGCCATCCGCTCCGGGCGGGCCAACGGCGGTCAGGGCCGGCGCGAGGACCACGTCGCCGCCCTGCGGGAGTCGGCCGAACTCGCCCAGGAGGCCATCCGGCTGGCCCCGGAGGAGGTGTACCCCTACGAGGTCGCCCGGCTGATCGCCGACATGGCGGGCGACCGGGCCGCCGCCGACCGGCTGGACGAGGCCATCCTCCGGCTCGACCCGCAGCACCCGGAGGCCCTGGCCCGGCGGACCGGGAAGGCGGCGTCCGCGCCCGGCGTGCCCGCCGCCCAGGCCGCCACGCTGTACGCCGACGCGCTCGCCGCCGCCCCGGACTCCGAGCCGATGCGGCAGGGCCTGGACGAGGCGTCCTACCGGCTGCTGCGCGGCATCCGCTGGCTCGCCCTGCTCTGCCTCGCCCTCGCCGGCGTGGGCGTCGACCTGTTCGCGACGGACGGTGAGACGCAGCGGGAGCTGCCGCTGCCGCTCGGCCAGCGGCTCTGGGACCTGGTGCCCATGGCCGTGGTGTGGACCCTGGGCGCCCTGCTGAGGTACCGCCGGCTGCGCGCCGGGGTCCGGGTCAACCTGCGCTCGCTGGTCCGCCGCCGCGTCTGGGCCCGGATCGTCCTCGGGCAGGCGGCGTGGGCGATGCTGTGCGCCATGCTCGTCGTCGAGGTCCCGTGGACGGAGCGCACGGTCCCGCAGGTGCTCTTCTGGGCGGGGCTGCTGCCGACCCTGGCGACGATGTGGTTCGACCGGAGGAGGACCGGCTGAGCCGGCCCGCCCGAGGCGAACGGCCTAGGCCGTGTCCGCAAAG
>NZ_MUND01000024.1:40728-46232 GCF_002154375.1 Streptomyces glaucescens
TTGCGGACACGACCTAGGGAGACGAGCGAGGGGAACGCACGTGTGTGCGTTCCCCTCGGTCGTCTCTCAGCCCGGCGTCACTTCACGATGGTGATCCGGTCCGCCTTCGGGGGCGCGATCGGGCTGGTCGCCGAGGAGTTGGCCGTCAGGTACTTCTCCAGGGCGGTCAGGTCGTCCGCGCCGACCAGGTCGTTGGTGCCCTGGCCCAGCGTCGGGAAGCCGTCGCCGCCGCCCGCGAGGAAGCTGTTCGACGCGACGCGGTACACCGCCGACGGGTCGACGGGCGCGCCGTTCAGCCGGATGGAGTCGGTGACGACCCGGTCGGCACCGGCCTTCGTCAGGTCCAGGGTGTAGGTCAGGCCCGAGGAGACCTGGAGGATCTTCGGGGCCGCCGTGTTCGCGCCGCTGACCTGCTCCTTGAGGACCTGGATCAGCTGGGCGCCGGTGATGTCCTGGAGGTTGACGGTGTTGGCGAACGGCTGGACCGTGAAGCCCTCGGCGTAGGTGACGACACCGTCGCCCTCGGCGCCCTTGGCCGCGTACGTCAGCGGGGCCCGGATACCGCCCGGGTTCATCAGCGCGAGGTCGGTCTCCGGGTCCAGCTCCTTGCCGTAGGCGAGCTGGGCGTCGGCGATGAGGTCGCCGAGCGGGGACTCGGTGCCGGTGTTGCCGATGTCACCGGAGATGTAGCCGATGGGGCGGTTGCCGATGGGTGCGGCGAGGGCGTTCCACTTGCCGATCAGCTCGGTCATGTCGGGCGCCTTGGGGACGTCCCGGGTCACGACGTGGTTGGCGGAGCTGACCGCCGTGCGGGCGATGTCACCGGTCCAGCGGTCGTACGTCAGGGTGGTGTCGGTGTAGAGGCGGCCGAAGGACGCGGCCGAGGTCACCATGCGGGGCTTGCCCGCCGGGTCGTCGACGGTGCACACGTACGGCGCGTGGGTGTGGCCCGTGACCAGGGCGTCCACCTGCGGGGTGACGTTCTTGGCGATGTCGACGATCGGGCCGGAGATCCCGTCGCCCGCGCCCGGCGCGTCGCACTCGTAGTTGTACGCGGTGCCGGCCGGGAAGCCGCCCTCGTGGATGAGCGCGACGATCGACTTCACGCCCTGGCGCTGGAGCACCTTGGCGTACTTGTCGATGGTCTCGACCTCGTCCTTGAAGGAGAGGCCCTTGACGCCCTCCGCGGAGACGATGTCCGGGGTGCCCTCCAGGGTCACACCGATGAAGCCGATCTTGACGTCCTTCTTCTTCCACACCCAGTAGGGCTTGAGGATCGGCTTGCCGGTCTTCTCGTCGAGGACGTTCGCCGCGAGGTACGGGAAGTCGGCGCCTGCGAACTCCTCCTCGCCGTAGCAGCCGTCCGTGGGGTGGCAGCCGCCGTTCTGGAGGCGGGCCAGCTCCCGGGCGCCCTCGTCGAACTCGTGGTTGCCGACGCTCGTGACGTCCAGCTCCAGGCCGTTCAGCGCCTCGATGGTGGGCTCGTCGTGGAACAGGCCGGACAGCAGCGGGGAGGCGCCGACCATGTCGCCGCCGGCCGCGGTGATGGAGTACTTGTTGCCCTCGCGCGCCTGGCGCAGGTGGGTGGCCAGGTACTCGACGCCGCCCGCGTCGACGGTCTTCGTGGTGCCGTCGGGCTGGAGTTCGGTGACCCGGCCGGAGGAGCCGGCCGGCGGTTCGAGGTTGCCGTGCAGGTCGTTGAAGGACAGCAGCTGCACGTCCTGGTAGCGGCCCGGCCGGTGCTTCCCGGTCGTCTCGCCGGCGCTGGCGGTCGACGGCAGCGCGGCGGCCAGCGCGCCGGCGGTGGCGAGAGCGGCGGCGGCGGCGAGCAGCCGGGTGGTACGGCGTCTGCGGCGGTCGTGCGGCGGAGTGGTGGCTGGCATGCGCCCCCCTGTGGTTCTTTTCCGGCTGTCATCCGGCGGTCAGGTGGTCCCGGCGCAGCCTAGAGTCAACGCGCGTAGCGCGACAGGGGGTTCATGGTTACATCCTGGTTTCCCTTTGGCGCCGATTTCGGCTCCCGGCCCTTTACCCTCGTAGGCATGACCAGCGACGACATGGCACGGCCCGACTCCGTACGCGCCATCGAGACCCGTGCGACGCTCTCCCCGGACCAGACCGAGGCGGTTCTCGCACTCCTCGCGGAGGCCGTCCGTGTCGACGGCCAGCAGGCGGTGTCCGAGCAGGGACGGCTCCAGTTGCGCGGCGGGGAGCGCGAGGGCGTCTCCCACCTGCTGCTCACCAGCGGCGGGGAACTCGTCGGCTATGCCCAGCTGGAGGACACCGACCCGGTGGAGGCCCCGGCCGCCGAACTGGTCGTGCACCCCGCGCACCGCGGCCACGGCCACGGCCGCGCCCTCGGTTCGGCGCTGCTGGCCGCCTCCGGCAAGCGGCTGCGGGTGTGGGCGCACGGCGGGCACTCGGCCGCCCGGCATCTGGCGCAGGTGCTGGGGCTGACCCTGTTCCGCGAACTTCGGCAGATGCGGCGCCCCTTGACGGGTCCGGAGCTGCCCGAGCCGGTGCTGCCGGCCGGGGTGAGCGTGCGCGCCTTCGAGCCGGGCCGGGACGACGCGGCCTGGCTGGCCGTCAACGCCGCCGCGTTCGCCCACCATCCCGAGCAGGGCTCACTCACCCAGCGGGACCTGGACGACCGCAAGGCCGAGCCGTGGTTCGACCCGGCGGGCTTCTTCCTGGCGGAGCGGGACGGCGAGCTGGTCGGCTTCCACTGGACGAAGGTGCACGCCGAGGAGCGGCTCGGCGAGGTGTACGTCGTGGGGGTGGCGCCGGGCGCGCAGGGCGGCGGCCTCGGCAAGGCCCTCACCCTGATCGGTCTGCGGCATCTGGCCGAGAAGGGGCTGCCGGCGGCGATGCTCTACGTCGACGCGGACAACAAGGCGGCGGTGGCGGTGTACGAGGGGCTCGGTTTCACCACGTACGAGACGGACCTCATGTACCGGACCGAGACGTGATCTTCCGCCCGTAACGGGGCGCCCGGGGGCGGTGATCTTGACGCCGCCCCCTCTTTTGCACCACCCTTTCACTACTCAATTAGTGAAAGGGTGGTTTCCGAGTGGTCGAATACCGCATCGACCGGCGCAGCGGAGTCGCCACCTACCTCCAGATCGTCCAGCAGACCAAGCAGGCCCTGCGCCTCGGCCTGCTGCGGCCCGGCGACAAGCTCCCCACGGCCCGCGAGGTCGTGGCGGCCACCGCCATCAACCCGAACACCGTCCTCAAGGCCTACCGCGAACTGGAACGCGAAGGCCTGGTCGAGGCCCGCCGCGGGCTGGGGACCTTCGTCCGCCGCGCCCTGGGCGCCGCGCCCGCCGACTCGCCCCTGCGCGCCGAGCTGGAGCAGTGGGCCGAACGGGCCCGCGCCGCCGGACTCGAACGCGACGACGTGGCCGCGCTCTTCACTTCCGTACTGGACAAGCACTTCAAGGGGGACCAGGAATGACCGACACCGCCATCGAGGCGGCCGGGCTGGCCAAGGCCTTCGGCCGGCGCGGACGCCGGCGGGCGCTGGACGGCTGCGCCTTCCGGCTGCCCGCCGGGCGGGTGTGCGCCGTCGTCGGCCCCAACGGCGCCGGCAAGTCCACCCTGCTCGCCCTCGCCGCCGGCCTGCTCGCCCCCACCGAGGGCACCGTCCGGGTGCTGGGCGCCCACCCGGCCGAGGTCCGCGAGCGCCTGGCCTACGTCGCCCAGGACAAGCCGCTGCACCCCCAGCTCACCGTCGCCGCCACGCTCCGCCTCGGCGCGGAGCTGAACCCCGGCCGCTGGGACCCGGCGGTCGCCGCCCGGATCGTCGCCGAGGGCGACCTGGACCCCCGCACCCGGATCCGCTCCCTCTCCGGCGGCCAGCGCACCCGCGTCGCGCTCGCTCTCGCCCTCGGCAAACGGCCCGAGGTGCTGCTGCTGGACGAGCCGATGGCCGACCTGGACCCGCTGGCCCGGCACCAGCTGATGGGCACCCTGATGGCGGACGCCGCCGAACACGGCACCACGATTGTCATGTCCTCGCACGTGGTGGCGGAGCTGGAGGGCTCCTGCGACTTCCTGCTGCTCGTGGGCGGCGGCCGGGTCCGCCTCTCCGGCCCGCTCGACGACCTGCTCGCCGCGCACACCCTCGTCACCGGCCCGGCCGACGGCGACCTCACCCCGCACACCGTCGTCGAAACCCGCTCGACCGGCCGCCAGCTCACCGCCCTGATCCGCCCCCGCGGCCCGCTCGCCGGCGCCTGGCAGAGCGCCGAGCCCTCCCTGGAGGAGCTGGTCCTCGCCCACCTGCGCGCCCCCGAGGCCCCCGCACTGCACCTGAACGCCCCCGTGGAGGCCGCCGTATGACCGCCGTGACCGCGACCGCCGCACCCGCCGCGCCCACATCCCGGGGCCCGCACGGCCTGACCTGGCTGCTGCTCCGGCTGCACCGCTCGGCCCTGTGGTTCTGGCTCATGCTGCTCGCCGTCGCCGCCGGGCTCCTGCTGTGGGCGTACGGGCCGGGCGCGGACGCCGCCTGGGACGAGTTCCGCCGGATGGAGTGCGGCCCGACCGGCACCCCCAGCCTCTCCTGCGACTACGCGGGCCCCGCCTACCAGAACTACGACCTCGCCCTCGGCCTCGGCGCCGGACTGCTCTCCCTCGCCCCGCTGCTCACCGCCGCCTGGGCGGGCGGCGCGCTGATCGGCCGCGAACTGGAGAACGGCACCGCCCGGCTCGCCTGGACCCAGTCCGTCTCCCCGGCCCGCTGGCTCGCCGCCAAGCTCGCCGTACCCGCCGCCCTGATCGCCACCGGCGGCCTCGCCCTCACCGCGCTGCACCGGCTGGTGTGGTCCTCGGACGGCGAACTGCGGGAGGGCTGGCGGGAGTGGCACCACGACCCCGGCTACCTCGCCAACGGCCCGCTGGCCACCGCGCACACCCTGCTCGGTCTGACCGTCGGCGTGCTCACCGGCCTGCTGGTGCGGCGCGCGCTGCCCGCCCTCGCCGTCGCCCTCGCCGCTCAGATCGCCCTGGCGCTGGCGCTGCTCTCCATCCGGCCGCACCTGTGGCCGGCCGAGACCGTCACCAGCACGGAGGGCTACCCCGGAGCCGACGGCATGATCGCCGAGGAGGGCGTCGTCACCGCGACCGGCGAGCGGATCCCCGACCCGATGTGCCTGGAGGACATCCGCTGCAGCGCCGGCCGCAAGATCGTCGCCTTCTACCAGGACTACCAGCCGGCCGCCCACTTCTGGCCCCTCCAGCTGGTCGAGACGGCCATCGTCCTCGCCCTCGGCGCCCTCGCCGTCCTGGCCGCGTTCCGCCTGCTGAGGCACCGCACCGGAGCCACCGGCTGACCACGCCCGCGGCGCCCGAACCGCGCCACCCGCGCGGTCCGGGCCCGGCCGGTACCGCACAGCGGCGAACGGCCCCACCGCCCCACGCCCAGCCCACACCCACGCCCCACAGCAACCACGGCGACCACGGCGACCACAGCAACCACCGCAACCACGGCGACCACGGCGACC
>NZ_MUND01000240.1 GCF_002154375.1 Streptomyces glaucescens
TTCAAATCCCGTCAGGACCGCTGAGGTTTCGTTTCACGTGAAACCTCGTGGCTGGGTAGCTCAGTTGGTACGAGCGTCCGCCTGAAAAGCGGAAGGTCGCCGGTTCGACCCCGGCCCCAGCCACAATCGCCCTATCAGGGCATACACCCCCTCCGGGATCTTCCGGGAGGGGGTGTTTTCGTGTCGGTCACGCCAGGCCGGTGCGTCCGGTGCGACCTCGTCTGCGACCTCGTTCGCGCTGCGAGCCCCGCTCATCTGGCCTCCGACTCGGACGGCACACGTCGCCGTCCCAGCCCGGATACTCACCTCAGGCAACAGCCGGCCACGCCCCTGCGCTCTGGCCGACTCCGGCTTCCCTGAGAAGTTGGTCAGGGGCACGCCGCCCCGCCAGAGTGAGGCCGTCCCCCAGGAGCGAGCACACGTGAAAGCCCTGCCCAGTATCGACTCGACGTTGCCGACCGACCGGCACCCGGAGCGGGTCTGGTACACGTCCTACGGTTCCAACATGCACCGGGACCGACTCGCCGCCTACATCATGGGCGGGCGGCCACCGGGTGCGGCGAGCGAGTATCCGGGATGCCGCAACCCCGCCATGCCGATTCGGTCCATCCCTGTGGAACTCACCGGCGCGATGTACTTCGCGACCGAGTCGCCCGTGTGGGGCGGAGGGAGGGCCTTCTACGACCCGCAGGCCAGTGGACGGGTGCTGGCCAGAGCGCATCTGGTGACTGCCGACCAGTTCGCGGACATCGCGGCTCAGGAGATGTACCGGGCGCCGGACATGGACCTGGATCTGGAGGAGGTCCTCGCACAAGGGCGTGCCGTGCTGGGTGAAGGCCGCTACGAGACGCTCGTCTGCGCTGGTCAGGTCGAGGGCATGGCTGTGCTGACCTTCACAGCCCCATGGCGAATGAACGACGTTCGATGGGTCCCGCCGTCCGCTGCCTACGTACGGTTCCTCGCCGCGGGCCTGCTCTCCGCCGGCGCCTGGGACCTCGAAGCGGTCGCTTCCTACGTCGCGGCCTGCCCCGGGGCCGCTGGCCACTGGTCGGTGCAGGACATCACCGATCTCTTGGCCGAAAGCGCCTGAAGGCCGCCCCACCGCCCCCTCCAGGCTCCGCAGGGGGCGGTTTCGTGTCTGCTGCTCAGGGGGTCACTCCAGGTTGCGGGCGCGGGTGATGTTCGGTTCGCAATCCGGGGCGATGTCCCAGGGGCCGCCGAGGTTGCCGGTCAGGTCGTTGTCCTCGATCACGCCGCTGCTGCCCCCGTCGATCCACACGCCCTCGTAGCGGTTGCGGTTGATGTTGTTGTGCCGCAGGACCGTGGAGCTGTCCTCGTCGATCCGTACGCCCACTCCGCCGTTGCCGGTGATGAAGTTGGTCTCCAGCTTGCCGAGGCCGCCCTCGTAGGCGTAGACACCGTTCACCTTGTTGTCGAAGATTTGGTTGCGGCGCAGCGTGGGGTTCGATCCGCTCTTGATCTCCACACCGTTGAACTGGTTCTCGAAGATCTCGTTGTCCTCCAGCGTGCCCAGACCGTGGTTGAAGACGAAGACGCCGCTCTGCCTGCCGCCGTGGATCTTGTTCTCGCGCAGCCGCGGGTCGGCGCCGTCGCGGATGGCGACGCAGGCGAGGCTGTCGCTGCTGATGTCGCACTTCTCCAGATCCAGCCGTCCCTGGAAGATCGTGACGGCGTGCGACCGCCCCGTTCCCGCCACCCGCCGCAGCGTCAGGTTCGACACCCGCCCGATGCCGGCCTTGAACACCAAGGCGCTGGCGTCGTGGGCCCGGATCTCGATGTCTTCGCGGTGCCCGTCACCGATGATCTCCAGCGGCTTGTCGACGATCAGGCTCTCCTCGTAGAGGCCGGGCCGGACGAGGATCCAGTCGCCGGGAGCGGCCGCCTTGATCGCCGCGCTGATCGTCGTGAAGTGGCCCCGGTGGTAGGGGTCGACCACATGGGTGGGCGACGGAGACTTGGCGGGGGTCCCGGCCGCCGCCCCGGTGTCCCCGGTCTGCCGCGTCGCCAGGTCCCGCGGGTCCGGTCGCCGCACCGGCGGGGCCACCACGGGCGGCGCCGCGACCGGGGCGGGCATCCGCCAGAACGTGTCCCGCATCCGGGTCGCCAGCTGGGCGATCGCCCGGCGCACCACCGGCGAGCTGAACGGCTCGAAGCGCAGCTCGCGCCAGTCGGCGTGCTGGCGGCTGTGCAGGACCTCGGCCAGTTCGTCGGTCGCGCGCAGCGCGGGGTCGTGGATCTCCCGGGTGTCGATGTAGTGCACCGGCAGGATCAGGTCCTGCCGGTGCACTACATCG
>NZ_MUND01000241.1 GCF_002154375.1 Streptomyces glaucescens
CCGCGGCCCCAGCAGTTCGTCCGCCAGCGTCGGCAGGTCGTCCAGCGGGGTTTCCTCCGCCCAGTCGGACCGGGCTCGGCGCGGTGCGGTGTCCTCGGCGTCGACCTGCGGCAGCTCGCGCGTACGGTCGGCGGAGTCGTCGGACCCGGCCCCGTCCCGCTCGTCGCGGAAGAAGCCCTGCGGAACCCGGTCCGCCGGAGCCTCCCCGCGCACCGGCGGCAGCACCGCCGTCTCGTCCCCGCCACCCGGCACCTGCGGCAGCACCGCCGTCTCGTCGGCGGCACCCGGCACGGCCTGCGCGCCTTCCGCGACCGGCGGCTGCGGCAGCTCGGCCGTCACCTCGGAGTCGGGGTCGCGCCGCCGCGCCTCGCGCTCCCGCACCGGCCGCAGCACCGTCGTCGCGTCGTCCGCGGCCTCTCCGGGCCGCACCACGGGCGTCGGCACGGTCACCGCCTCCGCAGGGGGCGCGGGAGCCACCGGTGCGGGCGGCTTCGGGCCCGCCTGCGCGGCGGCAGCGGCCTGCTCGGCGGCCCGCCGGGCCTCCTCGGCGCGCAGCAGGGCCTCCTCCGCCTTGCGCTGCTTCTCCAGCCGCCGCGCCTCGGCCTCGGCCCGCAGCCGGGCCTCCTCCTCGGCCTGCCGGCGGCGCCGCTCCTCCTCGGCCTTGCGCCGGGCCTCTTCCTCGGCCCGCGCCTTCTCCTCGGCGAGCAGCCGCTGCCGCTCCTCCTCCGCGCGCCGGCGCGCCTCCTCGGCCCGCAGCCGGGCCTCCTCGGCCTGCCGTTCGGCCTCGCGCCGCTGCGCCTCCTCCAGCTCGCGCCGCTTGCGCTCCTCCTCCTCGGCGCGCAGCCGGGCGAGCTGTTCCTGGCGCTCGCGCTCCAGGCGCTCCTCCTCGGCCTTGCGGGCGGCCTCTTCCTCGGCCTTGCGGCGGGCCTCCTCCTCGGCCTTGCGGCGCGCTTCCTCGCGGGCCTCGATCTCGGCCTGGGAGAGCGGCAGCACCTGGTCGAGCCGGGCGCGGATGACGGTGGTGACGGCCTCTGGCTCCTGCCCGGCGTCGACGACGAGGTAGCGCCCGGGGTCGGACGCGGCGAGCGTCAGGAATCCGGAGCGCACGCGCGCGTGGAACTCGGCGGGCTCCGACTCCAGCCGGTCCGGCGCCTCGGTGAACCGCTCGCGGGCGGTCTCCGGTGCGACGTCCAGCAGCACGGTCAGGTGCGGGACGAGCCCGTTGGTCGCCCAGCGGTTGATGCGGGCGATCTCCGTCGGGGACAGGTCGCGCCCCGCGCCCTGGTAGGCAACGGACGAGTCGATGTACCGGTCGGAGACGACCACCGCGCCCCGCTCCAGCGCGGGCCGCACCACGGTGTCGACGTGCTCCGCGCGGTCCGCGGCGTACAGCAGGGCCTCCGCGCGGTGCGACAGTCCGGCGCTCGACACGTCGAGCAGGATGGACCGCAGCCGCTTGCCGACCGGCGTGGCGCCGGGCTCGCGGGTGACCACGACCTCGTGGCCCTTGCCGCGGATCCACTCGGCGAGCGCTTCGGCCTGGGTGGACTTCCCGGCGCCGTCGCCGCCCTCCAGGGCGATGAAGAATCCGGTGCCCGCGGGCGCCTGCACGGGGTCGTCGCCGCCGAGCACCGCGTCCCGCAGGTCGTGCCGCAGCGGCACGCCGGAGCGGTCGTCGAGCCTCGCGAGGACCAGCGCGGCCACCGGCAGCAGCAGCGCGCCGACCAGCATCAGGGTGAACGCGGCGCCGCCGTGCGCGAAGACGAACTTTCCGCTCTCCAGCCGGTGCGGCCCGATCAGCGCGGCCACCAGGGGCGCGAGCAGGGCGCCGAGCGCCACGAAGACCCGGACGACGGCGTGCAGGTGCTCGGTGGTGCGGGCGCGCCGGTACTCCTCGGTCTCCTGGTCGAGCAGCGCGTGCCCGGTGTTGGCGGCCATGCCCGCGCCGACCCCGGCCAGGGCGACGATGAGCAGCACGGTGGTGACGTCCGGGACCAGCCCGGCGGCCAGCAGGGCGACACCGGTGAAGGCGACGGCCAGCGCGAGCATGCGGCGCCGCGACAGCGACACCAGCACCCTGGGCGCCGTACGGATGCCGACGACGACACCGCCGGTCAGCGCGAGCACGAGCAGGCCGTACGTCACGGGGCCGCCGCCCAGGTCCTTGGCGTGCAGCACGGAGACGGCGACCGCGGCGGCGACCGCGCCCGCGACGGCGGCGCAGGCGAGCACCAGCAGCGGGATCGCGCCGGTGCGGCCCTTGTCGGCGCCGGCGCCGGTCTTCGGGCGGCGCAGGCCCTCCAGCGGCGACCGCGCGCGGGGGGTGCGCGTGGCGGGCAGGTCGAGGAAGCTCAGCACGGACAGGGACGCGGCGAACAGGCCGGCCGCGACATACGCGCCGAGGGCCGCCTGGTGCTGGGAGAACCAGTCGGCACCGGCACCGAGGAGGTTGTTGAGCAGGGCGGCGGCGACCAGCACGGCGCCCGCGACGGGGATCGCCACGAAGTTCGTGCGCAGCGACAGGCGGCGCAGGGCGTCCAGGTGGTCGGGCAGCGGCCGTACCGTCGCGCCCTCCGGGGGCGGGGCGGGGAGCAGGGCGGGCGCGGCGCTCTCCCGGCACACCGTCCAGAACCGCTCGGCGACGCCGGTGACGAAGACGGTGACCAGGAGCACGGCGAGCGCGTCGTCCGGTGTCCAGTCGATCCACAGCGGGGCCACGATCAGCAACGCGGCGCGCACGCCGTCCGCGCCGACCATGGTCCAGCGGCGGTCGAGGGGACCGTCCGGCGAGGTGAGCGAGGTGAGCGGGCCGAGGAGGACGGCGCCGAAGAGCAGGGTGGCCAGGATGCGCACCCCGAAAACGGTCGCCACTGCGAACGCCACGCCTCGGTAGCCGCCGCCGAAGGAGCCCGCGGCGATGGCGGCCTGGAGGGCGAGCAGGACCAGCACGAGAAGAGCGAGGACATCACCGACCCCGCTCACCAGTTGCGCACTCCACAGCCGTTTCAGCTGTGGCTGGCGCAACAGGGAGCGGACGGCGCGCTCGCGGGAGTCCGCTACCAGCGCGTCGTCGGGGTCCGGGTGAGGGGCCGTTGGCTGCTCGGCTCGCGTCATGCGTTCAGCCTATCGGGCCGGGCCGACACTCCGCGGCGCGCGCCCGAACGCCCGCACGCCTTGACACCCGAACGTTGCCGGAGTGTTGGGTTTCGCGAACGCCGGACGGGGAAAGCCCGTCCGGCGTTCGCAGGAAATCACCCACACCCGGCGCTCGCCGGGTGACACGCACCCGGCTCCCGCCGGAAACCGCCTACCCCGCGCCCGCCGGGACACACCCGCCCGGCTCCCGCCGCGGTGCTCAGTCCTCGGACGCCGCCTTGGACGCCGTGGCCTTCTTCACGGCCGTCTTCTTCACGGCCGTCGTCTTGGCGGCCGTCGTCTTGGCGGCCGTCGTCTTGGCGGCGGTCTTCTTCGCCGCCGTCTTCTTCGCGGCCGTGGTCTTCTTGGCGGCCGTCTTCTTCGCGGCCGTGGTCTTGGCCGCCGTGGTCTTCTTCGTCGCCGCCTTCTTCGCCGTCTTCTTGGCGGGCGCCTTCGCCCGCTTCTCGGCGAGCAGCTCGAAGCCCCGCTCCGGCGTGATCGTCTCGACGCTGTCACCGGAGCGCAGGGTCGCGTTGGTCTCGCCGTCGGTGACGTACGGGCCGAAGCGGCCGTCCTTCACCACGACCGGCTTTCCGCTGACCGGGTCCTCGCCCAGCTCCTTCAGTGGCGGCTTGGCGGCCGCGCGGCCACGCTGCTTGGGCTGGGCGTAGATCGCCTGGGCCTCTTCGAGCGTGATCGTGAAGAGCTGCTCCTCGGACTGGAGCGACCGCGAGTCCGTGCCCTTCTTCAGGTACGGGCCGTAGCGGCCGTTCTGCGCGGTGATCTCCTGGCCGTCGGTGTCGGTGCCGACGACGCGCGGCAGCGACATCAGCTTGAGCGCGTCCTCCAGCGTCACCGTGTCCAGCGCCATCGACTTGAACAGTGACGCCGTACGCGGCTTGACCGCGTTCTTCCCGGTCTTCGGGGTGCCCTCGGGGAGGATCTCCGTGACGTACGGGCCGTAGCGGCCGTCCTTGGCGACGATGGTGTGGCCGGTGGCGGGGTCGACGCCCAGCTCGAAGTCGCCGCTCGGCTTGGCGAGCAGTTCCTCGGCCAGCTCGACGGTCAGCTCGTCGGGCGCCAGGTCCTCGGGGATGTCCGCGCGCTGGTGGCCGTCGGTGTCCTTGTCGCCGCGCTCGATGTACGGCCCGTAGCGGCCGACCCGCAGCACGATGTCGTTGCCGACCGGGAACGACGACACCTCGCGGGCGTCGATCGCGCCCAGGTCCGTGACCAGCTCCTTGAGGCCGCCGAGGTGGTCCCCGTCGCCGTTGCCGGCGTCGGCGGCCATGCCCTCGACGGTGCCCTCGCCGAAGTAGAACCGCTTCAGCCACGGCACGGCCTGCGCCTCGCCGCGCGCGATGCGGTCGAGGTCGTCCTCCATCTTGGCGGTGAAGTCGTAGTCGACGAGCCGCCCGAAGTGCTTCTCCAGGAGGTTGACCACGGCGAAGGAGAGGAAGGACGGCACGAGGGCCGTGCCCTTCTTGAAGACGTAGCCGCGGTCGAGGATGGTGCCGATGATCGACGCGTACGTCGACGGGCGGCCGATCTCCCGCTCCTCCAGCTCCTTGACCAGCGACGCCTCGGTGTAGCGGGCCGGGGGCTTGGTGGAGTGACCGTCGACGGTGATCTCGTCGGCCGTCAGCGGGTCGCCCTCGGCGACCTGCGGCAGCCGGCGCTCACGGTCGTCCAGCTCGGCGTTCGGGTCGTCAGCGCCCTCGACGTAGGCCTTGAGGAAGCCGTGGAAGGTGATGGTCTTGCCGGACGCGCTGAACTCGACGTCCCGCCCGTCGGCGGCGGTGCCGCCGATCTTCACGGTGACGGAGTTGCCGGTCGCGTCCTTCATCTGGGAGGCGACGGTCCGCTTCCAGATCAGCTCGTACAGCTTGAACTGGTCACCGGTCAGACCGGTCTCGGCGGGCGTGCGGAAACGATCACCCGAGGGGCGGATCGCCTCGTGCGCCTCCTGCGCGTTCTTCACCTTCGCGGCGTACGTACGCGGCTGCGGCGGCAGGTAGTCGGCGCCGTACAGCTGCGTGACCTGGGCGCGGGCGGCGGAGATCGCCGTGTCGCTCAGCGTCGTGGAGTCCGTACGCATGTACGTGATGTAGCCGTTCTCGTACAGCTTCTGCGCGATCTGCATCGTGGCCTTCGCGCCGAAGCCGAGCTTGCGGCTGGCCTCCTGCTGGAGGGTCGTCGTACGGAACGGGGCGTACGGCGAGCGGCGGTACGGCTTGGACTCGACGGACCGGACCGAGAACCGGGTGTCCTCCAGTGCGGCGGCGAGCGCGCGGGCGTTCGCCTCGTCGAGGTGGAGGGTGTTCGCGCCCTTCAGCTGCCCGAGGGAGTCGAAGTCGCGGCCCTGGGCGACACGCCGGCCGTCGACCGTCTGGAGCCGGGCGACCAACGACGACGGGTCGGACGGGTCACCCGCGCGGCCCGTGGCGAAGGTGCCGGTGAGGTCCCAGTACTCGGCGGAGCGGAACGCGATGCGCTCGCGCTCCCGCTCCACGACCAGCCGGGTCGCGACGGACTGCACGCGGCCCGCCGACAGCCGCGGCATGACCTTCTTCCACAGCACCGGTGAGACCTCGTAGCCGTAGAGGCGGTCGAGGATGCGGCGGGTCTCCTGGGCGTCGACCAGCTTCTGGTTGAGCTGGCGCGGGTTGGCCACGGCGGCCTGGATCGCGGCCTTGGTGATCTCGTGGAAGACCATCCGCTTGACCGGGACCTTCGGCTTCAGCACCTCCTGGAGGTGCCAGGCGATGGCCTCGCCCTCGCGGTCCTCATCGGTGGCGAGGTAGAGCTCGTCGGACTCCTTCAGCAGGTCCTTGAGCTTCTTGACCTGGGCCTTCTTGTCGGCGTTGACGACATAGATCGGCTCGAAGTCGTGCTCGACGTCCACGCCGAGGCGGCGCACCTCGCCGGTGTACTTCTCCGGCACCTCCGCGGCGCCGTTGGGAAGGTCGCGGATGTGCCCGACGCTCGCTTCGACTACGTAGCCGGGGCCCAGGTAGCCCTTGATCGTCTTCGCCTTGGCAGGCGACTCGACGATGACGAGTCGGCGGCCGCCCTGTGCGGTCTCGCTGGTCGGGGACAACTTGGCTCTTCTCTCCGGTCGACGCTGGGGCCTCCCCAGGCCTTCTCGTTCCCGGGGTCGGGTGGTGGTGACGCTGCGGAGTGTGACGGTACATCCCGCCCTGTTGTCAAACGGTAAAAGCCCGCAACGGCCACTCGAACGGTAACCCGACTTCCGCCATTCCTGCCGCCCGGTGTGTCCGCCGCCGCTTTCCGGCCGATCCGGAGCGATGGACTCCCTCTTACCGGCGCAGCGTCCCTTCCATGATGCTCACACTCGTGTGAAACACCATGCCCCCACGGCGAACGCGAGCACCCCGACGACGCCCGCGAGGGCCACCGATGCGACCGGACTCACACCGTGCGCCACCGGCTGCCGCTGCCGGGCCCGCACCCCGGTCCACACCAGCAGCCCCCCTCCGAACAGGGCGAACACCATCCCCGTGAAGATCGCCGGCCCGTTCTCCATACTCCCCGTGCCCCCAGTTCCGCGTCCGCGCGTGCCCCACCGCCCGGAGGCTGACACGCGCGGACGCGGAACTGG
>NZ_MUND01000242.1 GCF_002154375.1 Streptomyces glaucescens
GCACGTACTCTCGCCGCACCGGACGCCGCAGGGCCGTCCTGCGGACGACGACGGGGAGTTTGACGACACCCCCTAGGTCCGGGACGCCGTCCCGCACCCCCCGCCCTCGATGACGCCCTTGAGCGGAGTCTCCAGGTCGTACGGGTCGCGGGCCTCGCCCGTGGGCGCGGTGCCGGTAGGGGCGGCCGTCGGGAAGGACGGGTGGAGGTAGCCGCCGTCGTTCTCGCACGAGACGTTGAAGAAGGCCGCGTCGTACCGCTCGACCTGGAGCCGGCCCGGTGTGGCCGCCCAGCGGGACGGGTCGGACAGGAGCATGGTCAGCTCGCGGCGGACGATCGTGCGGGTGATCCCCTCGGCGCCGTCGCCGGCCCTCGCCATCGGGTAGACGAAGGTGTAGTCGGCCCGCACCCGCACCTGGCCCGGCTTGCCCGCCTCGTACGTCATCTCGCCGCGCACCTTGACCACGCCGCCCACGGGACGCGCCTCGTCCGGGTCGAAGCGGGTGAAGAGGGTGACCGGGTCGTGCTCGCGGTCCGGGGAGCGCAGCGACCGGCGGGCGTCCGGGAGCATGTCCGGCTGCTTCGGGTCGAGCAGGGCCAGGGCCTCGTCGGGCTGCCCGCCCCGCCGGACCTCCGGGTCGAGGTTGGAGGCGACCAGGAACTCCTTGGTGCGGCGCAGGGCCAGCTCCACCTGCTCCGCGCTCAGCCCGCCCACCGCCTTCGCGGCCGGGACCTCGATGGCGTCCGCACCCTCCGCCCAGGACCGGGCCGGCGAGCCGCGGAAGGGGGCGTCCGGCGTCGGTCCCCCCTCCGCTCCTCCGCTCGGCGTCACGGGGGCAGAGGACGCGGCGGACGGCTCGTCGCCGCCGCCCGGCAGCCGGTCCAGCAGCAGGGACGGCCGTATCGCCACGACCGCCAGTCCCGCGGTCAGCGCCACCCCGATCACCGCTCCCAGACGGTGCTTGCGGCGGCCTCGGCGCTCCCTCCCGTACAGCGGCGGCCCCGTACGCCATCCCGACGGCGGTGCCGGCTCCTCGCGCAGCCGCCGGGCCACCATCCGGGCCCGCGCCGACGGTTCCTTCGACGCCCCGGCGGCACCCCCTTGCGCGGCCTCGCGCAGGAATGCCTCCAGCTCCTCGTCGGATATCGAGGGCTGGCCACCGGGCTGCTCGGGGGAGGGACGATCGTTCACGGAATCACTCTCAGGGGCAGGAGGGCAAGGACGGAAGGCAGGCACACACCGGCCTGCGCGATCATTCTTCATCCGTCCGACGACAACCGCACAGGCGGTTCCGGAAAACACACCGTCTTGTCGCTGCGCCCTCTTGGCCCCTGATCCGGCGGACTCGGCGGCGAGGTCCTGGCACCGGCGGCGAGCGGCGAACAGGACGTAGGTGGCGGGCACTTGCACAACTGCCGTCGTCCTGCCGTCCTGCCATGGCGTCAGGTGCGGGCGAGACGGCAGGCGCCGCGCCCGACTTGAAGCAGGGCGGTGATGGAATTCCCGTCACCGACAGGGCCGGTGACGATGAGGAACGGCCGTACGGTGACCGTCTGGTGGCGGCCGAGGCCCCTCGATGTGCGCACGTCCCCGGCGAGAGTGCCGATGGGGCGCCCGGCGAGCACGCCCGGTGGACATCCGCCGCTTCCGCTTCCCATGACCGTCTCAGCGCCCCGCGCCTCCTGACCGGCCCGGTCACACCTCACGCATGACGAACGACCCCGGAGCCGATGGACGCACCCGCCCCCCCCC
>NZ_MUND01000243.1:0-168 GCF_002154375.1 Streptomyces glaucescens
ACCTGGCAGGGCCTCGCCGTGCACGGCCTCGCCCGCTACCGCCACCCCCACGCCACCACCCGCCCGGTCGACGCCCTGGTCGTCGGCTACGGCACCCCGCCCGACCACGCATGGGCGGGAACCCTGGAGGCCCTGTGCAACGTCCTGCCCTAGGGGGTGTCGTCGAAC
>NZ_MUND01000243.1:219-734 GCF_002154375.1 Streptomyces glaucescens
GGACGCCGCAGGGCCGTCCTGCGGACGACCACGGGAGTTCGACGACACCCCCTAGAGTGGCCCGGCAAGTGTCCGGTCCCTGTCGGCCCCGTATGATCGCGGGCCGACGCCGCGGACACGGCAGCGCACAGGCAGCGGGGAGAAGAACGGCATGGCAGAGAACCGGCGACGGCTGCGCTCCAGCACCGTCGTACTCGGCGGGATGGGCGTGATCGCCGCGGCCCTCACCTCCTGCGGCTCCGACCCCGACCGCCGCTGCGTCGACCGCGACAGCTACGACTACATCAACGGCTACAAGATCATCGCCGACAAGAACTGCAAGTCCGGCTCCTCCTCCTACGGCAGGGGCGGCAAGGGCGGCACCTCCGGCAAGGGCAAGAAGACCGGCAGCGGCGACGCCGCCTGGTACTACGACGCCGAAGTCAGCGGCGGCTACGCCGACTACGGCACCTTCAGCCGCGACGAGGCCGTCGACCGCGGCGGCTTCGGCTGCTCCGGCTCCGGCAGCGGCGGCG
>NZ_MUND01000244.1 GCF_002154375.1 Streptomyces glaucescens
CGCACCGGACGCCGCAGGGCCGTCCTGCGGACGACGACGGGAGTTCGACGACACCCCCTAGGCCCGGGGGGCCTGGGCCTCGGCCGCTTCCCGGACCCGCAACGCGCGGGCGAGGTCGTCGAGTTGGTCGACGAGCTTGCGGCGCAGGGCGGGGATCGGGCCGGCGTCGCGCAGGCACTGCTCGCCGAGGGCCAGCGTCTCGGTGTCGACGGCGTGCGCGGGGAACGCCCAGCGGCCGGCGGCCTCGGCGATGGCGGGCCCACGCCGGGCGGCGACGGCGACGGCGTCGGCGTAGAAACGCGGCACGTACTCGCGGACGAGGTCGGCCTGTTCCGGCTGCCAGAAGCCCTGGGCGGTGGCGGTGAAGAGGTAGTTGGAGAGGTCGTCGCCGGTGAACATCGCTTCCCAGGCGCGCTGCTTGACCTCCGGGTCGGGCAGCGCGGCGCGGCAGCGGGCGGCGCCCTCCTGGCCGGTGGCGCTGGGGTCACGGTCCAGTTCGGCGGCGATGGCCGCTTCGTCGGTGTCGCCGAGGACGGCGAGCCGGCCGAGGATGCGCCAGCGCAGCTCGGGGTCGAGTTCGGGGCCGCCGGGGACGGTGCCGTCGGCGAGCCAGGCGGCGATGGCGTGAGAGTGGGCGGCGGTGTCGATGAAGTGCCGTACGGCGATCAGGCGCAGGCCGGGGTTATCGCCGTCCTCGGTGCGGCGCAGCAGGTCGCGGCAGAGGTCGGCGAGGGTGGCGAGGGCCTGCGGGCGGGCCTCGGGAGCCAGGTAGCGGTCGGCGATCTGCCCGGTCGCGAAGCCGAGGACGCCCTGGACGAGGGCGAGGTCGGTTTCGTGCGGGAGGTGGGCGCGGGCGGCCTCCAGGTAGGCGGCGGCCGGGAGTTCGCCGTCGCGGACGGCGTCCCGCAGCGCGTTCCACACCACCGCGCGGGAGAGCGGTTCGGGCAGCCCGGACAGGTGGGAGCGGACCGCCTCGAACGACTCGGGGTCGAAGCGGACCTTGGCGTAGGTGAGGTCGCCGTCGTTGGGCAGCAGCAGGGCGGGCCGCTTGCCGATGGGCTGCGGGGCGGTCTGCGGGACGTCGAGTTCCAGGCGTTCGCGCAGGGCGAGGCGGCCCTCGTCGGTGAGGTCCAGGTCGTACAGGCCGACGGCGATGCGGTGCGGGCGGCTGCCCGCGTGGCCGACGGTGAGAAGGCAGGTGCCGTCGGCGGCGGGGGTGACGCCCGGGGTGAGGGTGTCGACGCCGGTGGTGCGCAGCCAGGCGTCCGCCCAGGCGGGCACGTCGCGCTCGGTGGCGGAGGCGAGGGAGTCGATGAAGTCGGCGAGGGTGGCGTTGCCGAACCGGTGCCTGGCGAAGTGGGTGTTGATGCCGGCGAGGAAGTCCTTCTCGCCGAGCCAGGTGACGAGCTGGCGCAGCGCGGAGGCGCCCTTGGCGTAGGAGATGCCGTCGAAGTTGAGCAGCGCGGAGGCGGTGTCCTCGACGGCCTCGGGGGCGACGGGGTGGGTGGAGGGGCGCTGGTCGGCGTCGTAGCCCCAGGCCTTGCGGACGACGCCGAAGTCGGTCCAGGTGTCGGTGAAGCGGGTCGCCTCGATGAGGGTCTGGTAGCCCATGTACTCGGCGAAGGACTCGTTCAGCCAGATGTCGTCCCACCACTTGAGGGTGACGAGGTCGCCGAACCACATGTGGGCCATCTCGTGGGCGATGACCATCGCGCGGGTCTGCCGCTCGGTGTCGGTGACGGCGGAGCGGTAGACGAACTCGTCACGGAAGGTGACCAGTCCCGGGTTCTCCATCGCGCCCGCGTTGAACTCGGGGACGAAGGCCTGGTCGTAGGAGTCGAAGGGGTACGGCTCCTCGAACTTCTCGTGGTAGCGGTCGTAGCACTGCTGGGTGATCTCGAGGAGCTCCTCGGCGTCCGCGTCCAGGTAGGGGGCGAGGGAGCGGCGGCAGTGGATGCCGAAGGGCAGGCCGCGGTGCTCGGTGCGCACCGAGTGCCAGGGGCCGGCCGCGACGGCGACGAGGTAGGTGGAGATCAGCGGGGTCGGTGCCGCCGTCCACAGGCCGTCGGTGTGCTCGGTGATGCCGTTGGCGAGGACGGTCCAGCCCTCGGGCGCCCTCACCGACAGTTCGAAGACGGACTTGAGGTCGGGCTGGTCGAATGCGGCGAAGACGCGCTGGACGTCGTCCATGAACAGCTGGGTGTAGACGTAGGTCTCGCCGTCGGTGGGGTCGGTGAAGCGGTGCATGCCCTCGCCGGTGCGGGAGTAG
>NZ_MUND01000245.1 GCF_002154375.1 Streptomyces glaucescens
GCCTTGGGGGCGTCCGGGGTGGCCGGGGCCTCGGCGCCCAAGGCCTCCGGAGTCTCCCGGGCCTCAGCGGCACCCAGGGCATTCGGGGCAGCGGGGGAGTCCGGGGCGTCCGGCACGCCTACGGGACTCATGGCGTCCGGCATGTCCGGGGCCTCAGGGGCCTCACGGGTGTCCGGGGTGTCCGGGGCCCCTGCGGAACCCAGGGCTTTCGGGGTTGCCGAAGCATCCGGGGCCCTCAGGGTGCCCGGGGCCTCTGGATCCTTCGGAACCTTCGGGATCTCCGGGGTGTCCGGGATCTCCGGGGTCTCCGGGATCTCCGCGGCGCCCACGGCGGCCGGAACCTCCATGCCTTTTTGGTGACCGGAGTCCCCACGGCCGTCCGGCCGGGGCACCCGGGGCGGTGTCACCGTCATCGCGCAGGTGCCTCCTCCGGGCGGCTTCCGGCCGCCGTGCCCGGGCGGTCTCCGGCCGGCGCGCCCTCCGCGGGGCTCCCGGCCAGCGCCCACCACGCGGCGAGCCCGAAGCAGACGGCGGTCAGGACGGCGGAGGGGCCGCCGATGTCGGCGTACAGGAAGTCGGTGAGCTGCCACACGAGCAGCCCGCAGGCCACCGACGCACAGTCCAGGTCCGGCCCGCGCGACCGCCCGGTGCCCCGTGTCCACCCGGCGCGCACCCGCCACAGCCCGCGCAGCGCGCACACCAGCAGCGCGCACCAGCTGCCCACCAGTGCCGACAGGCCGATCACGCCCTGTTCGCTGAGCACCAGCAGATACATGTTGTGCGGGGACAGCAGCGGCTGCTTGCGGAAGGCCGCGCCCGCGCCCTCCGTGTCGCTGCCCGCCGACAGCGCCAGCGAGGCGTGTGTGTCCCGGTATTCGGGGAAGCCCTTCAGCCCGACCCCGGTCAGCGGCCGTTCGTGCCACATCCCGACGGCCGCCGCCCACAGGGTGTACCGGTCGGTGACCGACTGGTCGGGCGCGTCCGTGACCTGGGTGATGCTGGCGATCCGCTCCTGGAGCATGGCCGTACCCACGCCGAACCCGCCGACCAGGACCACCCCCGCGGACACCACCACGGCCCCCACCCACAGCGCCCGCCGCAGTCCGGCCAGCACCAGCTGCGCCACGCAGGTCACCGCGGTGGCGATCCAGGCGCCCCGGCTGAAGGAGAGGGCGAGCGGCAGCAGCAGGCCCAGCGCGCAGGCGAGGGCGCAGACCCGCTGCCGTACGGCACAGGCGCGGCCGAGGGCGAGCCCGACCGCGCACACCAGTCCGAGGGACACCACGGTCGCCATCCCCATGATGTCCTGCGGGCCGAAGGTGCCGACCGCGCGGATCGGACGGCCCTGGTAGGAGGCGCCGGTGGCGGTCACGTACTGGTGCACACCGACCGCCCCCTGCCACACCGCGAGCCCCACGAACGACCAGGCCAGCAGCCGGAAGTCGTGCCGGTCGCGGATGAGCAGGGCCACGGCGGCCGGGACCAGGACGAAGATCTGGAGGTAGCGGCCCAGGCCGGTGAGCCCGGCGCCCGTCGAGGCCGCGCCCGCCGAGGCGAGCGCGAGCCCGACGACCGGCAGTCCGAGCACGACGGCGGCGGTCCGGGTCAGGGGGCGCCGCCGCTGCCGCAGCAGCCGGACGCCGCAGAAGACGACGACCAGCGCGGACAGCACGTCCGCCGGACCGGCTCCGCCCTCGCCGCCAGGGGCGACGGGCAGCGCGAGCAGCGCGACCACGGCCACCACCGGCAGCACCGGGGACAGCGGGCGCGGGGCGGGCCACCGGGTGGGAGGCTGCGCGAGACTCATCGGCTCAGCTCCCCGTCGGCCGGACCAGCGCCGCCGCGGTGCGCAGCAGGATGCACACGTCCTGCCACAGCGACCAGTTGTCGATGTAGGCGTTGTCGAAGCGGGCCCGGTCCTCGATGGAGGTGTCCCCGCGCAACCCGTTGACCTGGGCGAGGCCGGTGATGCCGGTCGGCATCCGGTGACGGGCCGCGTAGCCGGGGTACGTCTGGCTGAACTGGCCGACGAAGTAGGGCCGTTCCGGGCGCGGGCCGACCAGGCTCATGTCGCCGCGGAAGACGTTCCACAGCTGGAGCAGCTCGTCCAGCGAGGTGCGGCGCAGAAAGCGGCAGAACCACGGCATGTCCCGCTCGTTCGCCACGCTCCACCGGGTCGCCGCCTCGCGCGCGTCGGCCGGCCGGTGGGTGCGGAACTTCAGCAGGGTGAAGGGGCGCCCGTCCTTGCCGATGCGCTCCTGCCGGAACACCACACCGGGCCCGTCGCTCAGCCGCAGCACCGTCGCGCACACCAGCAGCAGCGGACTCACCACCAGCAGCAGCACCCCCGACACCACCACGTCCAGCAGCCGCTTGCCGGCGCTGCCGCGCCGCCCGAGCCCCGGCTCCAGGCGCCGGCACGCGAACCCGGCGAGCCGGTCGGGAGCCGCGTACGAGGGCGAGTCCGAGTCGATCTCCCACACCGCGCACCCGGACTCGGCGAGCTCCCGCAGCAGCGGCCCCTGCTGGGCGCGCACCGACGGATGCACGGCCAGGACGTCCCGTACGGAGTTCTGGATCAGCGCCCGCTGGACCTCCTCGCCGGTGGTCAGCACCGGCAGCCCGTCGGCGTCGTCCGACCGCTCGGCGACGATCCCCACCGGGCGTACCCCGCAGCTCGGATGCCGCAGCACCGCGGCGGCCACCCGCTGCGCGGTCCGGGCGGGACCGACGACCAGCGCGGCCCGCGGCCGGCGCAGCAGCGCGGCGCGCCGCCGCCAGTGCACCACGGCCCGCCCGGTGAGAGCGGCCGCGCAGTGCGTCACGCAGCCGGCGACGAGGGTGCGGGCGGACAGCGCGTGGTGCGGGGCGTACGCCGCGACCAGGGCGGCCAGCGCCAGCCAGGCCACCGCGATCCGGCCGCACACGGAAGGCAGTTCGTCCAGCACGCCTTGCACCCGGCGGGGCGGCCGGTGCGGGCGCAGCAGCAGCGCGGCGGAGACCAGCAGGGCCATCAGCACCGGGCGGCGGTGCCCGGCGAGGGCGAGGCAGCCCAGCAGGGCGGCCAGCAGATCCGCGAGGAGCAGCGGCAGCGGCGCGCCGGGCCGCGCCGCGGGGCGCCGGGCCGGGAACCGGAAGCCGGTACCCCGGCGGCGCGCCGGCAGCACCGATACGGGCCGGGATCCATCGCCCCAGGGCTGGGCCCCGGGGGAGGGCACGGTACTTTCCGCAGTACTTTCCGCACTCACGAGTGGATGGACTCCCTGTACTCGGTGGGCACGACGCGTGCCCCGGGCCCCCTGCCGAGCAGGTCGCGGTAGAGGTCCGCGACCGCCGCGGCCGTGTGCCGCGCGTCGCTCGGCCACCGGGCGCGCCGTCACATCCTGTCCGCGCACGACGCGCGGCACACGGCCGC
>NZ_MUND01000246.1 GCF_002154375.1 Streptomyces glaucescens
CCGTACGCGCGCGCGTACGGCGGTTCCTGGTCGTCTCCTCGATGGGTGCGGACCCCCGGCACGAGGGCGACGAGATCTTCGACGTGTACCTGCGCGCCAAGGGCGAGGCCGACGCGTACGTCCAGGGTCTGGACGCCCTGGACTGGACGATCCTGCGCCCCGGTTCGCTCACGGACGAGGCCGGTACGGGCCTGGTCCGCCTGGAGGCTCACACCGGCCGCGGCCCGGTCCCGCGCGACGACGTGGCCGCCGTACTGGCCGAACTCCTGGAGACCCCCGCGACGGCCGGTCTGACCCTGGAACTGGTGAGCGGTTCGACACCGGTCGCTGTGGCGGTGAAGTCGGTCGCGGGGAACTGAGCGCGCCGCGCGGCCGGTTCGTCAGAACAGCGGCAGCTGCCCCGGGATCTCGGGCACCACATAGCCGTCCAGCGAGGGCTGCACGGCCCCGAGTTGCGCCTGGCGTCGCGACCCGGGGCAGGACACCAGCCGACCGCTCCCGCGCGCGCCGGGCGGATCGTGCCGGGCGAACCGTCCGGCGACGACGGCGATGTCTCGGCGGCACTCGGGGCAGGTTCTGCGACGGGACGACATGGGATCAGTGTGCCGCGCGGCGCCAGAGCCCGGTGTCACCGCCGTTTACGGCCGAAGCGGCGTTTCTCCCTTCTCGGCTTGCCGTCCGTCAGCCGCTGGGCCTCGTATCTCCGACCCGCCGCGATCAGCACGGCAGCGAGATTCCGGGTGACCCGCACAGTGTCGGGGTGCTTGGCGCCGAGGACGCTCAGGGAGCGGGCACGTGTGTCCTTCAGGAGGTCGACGGCCTCCTGGTACCGACGGAGAGCGCCCAGGGTGCTGGCGAGGTTGTTGGCAGCCATGAGAGTGTCAGGGTGGTCTTCACCCAGAACACGGCGACTACGGGCGAGAACGTCCTCCTTCATCCGTCGAGCCACCGCATGCTCCTGCAGGTCGTCGAGGGTGCTGGCGAGGTTGTTGGCCGTGGTGAGCGTGTCGGGGTGATCCTCCCCCAGTAGACGGCGACGACGGGCGAGCACGTCCTCCTCCATCCGACGCGCCTCCGCGTACTCCCCCAGCCTCCCCAGGATGCCGGCGAGGTTGTTGGCCGCGGTGAGCGTGTCGGGATGATCCTCCCCCAGTAGACGGCGACGACGGGCGAGCACGTCCTCCTGCATCGGACGGGCCTCGGCCTGATCGCCCGACTCGCTGAGGGTTCTGGCGAGGTTGTTCATAGAGGTGAGGGTGTCGGGATGGTCCTCGCCCAGCACGCGGCGACGGCGGGCGAGAACATCCTCCTGCATGCGACGGGCCTGCCCGTGCTCCCCCAGTGCGCCCAGGGTGCCGGCGAGGTTGCTCGCGGAGGTGAGGGTGTCGGGATGGTCCTCGCCCAGCACGCGGCGACGGCGGGCGAAAACGTCCTCCTGCATCCGACGCGCCTCCGCGTACTCCCCCAAGTCACCCAGCGTATTGGCCAAGTTGCTGGCGGACTGGAGGGTTTCCGGGTGGTCCTCGCCCAGGACCCGGCGGCGACGGGCGAGAACGTCCTCCTGCATCCGACGCGCCTCCGCGTAGTCCCCCAAGTCACCCAGCGTGTTGGCCAAGTTGTTGGCGGACTGGAGGGTGCCGGGATGGTCCTCGCCCAGGACCCGGCGACGACGGGCGAAGGTGTCCTCGATGATGGCCCGGGCTTTCGCGTAGTCACCGAGGCTTGCCGTGGCGTGCCCCAGACGTTCGGCGCAGGTGAGGACATCGGGGTGATCCGGACCCAGGCCGGTGCTCCACGCCTGGTCCAGTGTCGTGGCGAGGTCGAGCGCGGCGCGTGACTGACCGCTCGCGAGCAGGAAACTGACGGCCTTCAGGAGCGTCGGGCGCAACGCCGTCCGGTCCGCGATCGCGGTGGTGACGTGAGGGGTGGCCAGGTGGACGGTGAGGGAGGACCACGTCGGCCAGTCGGCCGGAGCCTGCGGGTCGCCGACATCGATCGCGGCGAGGACGGCAGTGACGTCGTCCCGGACCGCCGAGACCAGGTCGGCGGTGGTCTGAGCGCGGAGGATGGCCTGCGTGAGGCGGTGGATCTGGAAGGTGCCGAAGTCGGTGCGGGCCAGTCCGAAGCGGCTGAGGTGCTGCAGGGCGTTCCGGAGCCACATCGGGTCGCCCGGGTCGCCGGGGATGGTGGTCAGCCCGGGGCGGGCCGTCTCCAGCCAGGCAGTGGGGACGGGCTCGGGGCCGAGGAAGGACCCGAGGCGGAGCAGGGCGGTCGCTTCGGAGTGACCGCCGTCCGTGAGGCGGGCGATGGCGATTCCGACGGTCGCGGCCAGCGGTACCGGGTAGTCACGGACGTCGCTCTCCTGGAGGAGACGCGCGGTGTTGGTGGCCAGGAGCCCGCGGTAGCGGTCCAGGGACATGCCGCTGCGCAGCACACCGGCGGCCTGGGCGAGGGCGAGCGGCAGGTCGCCTAGGTCCTGCGCCAGGAGGCCGGCCTCCTCGGTGGTGATCCCCGGGACGCGGGCGTGGAGGTAGGCCTGGGAGTCGGCGCGGGTGAACACGTCCAGGTGGCTGTGGTGAGCGATCCCGTGCCAGCCCGGGTTGCGCGAGGTGATGAGGACGTGGCCGGGGCCCTCGGGGAGCCAGGCGTCGATCTGGTCGGGCTGTTCGGCGTTGTCGAGGACGAGGAGCCAGCGGTGCCGCGTCCGCAGGTGCTGGAGGAGCAGGTGGGCATTGGCCTCGGTACCGGCGTCGGGTTTCGCTATGCCGAGACGGTCGGCCAGTTCGGTGTAGCGGACGGGCAGTTGGTCGGCCTGTTCGGCGTCGACCCACCACACGATGTCGTACTGGCTGGCGAACCGGTGGGCGTACTCCAGAGCGATCTGGGTCTTCCCGATGCCGCCCATGCCGTGCAGCGCCTGGACGACCGCGTGCTGGGCGCTGAGCAGCCCGGAGCGGAGCTGCACCATTTCGGTGTCGCGGCCGGAGAAGTCCGGGTTCCGGCGGCGTACGTTCCACACCTCGGGGGGGCCGGCGCTGCTGGGCAGCCGAGGGCGCTGCGCGTCGGGTTCCGCAGGCACCTCGGCCGAGGGGGCGCCGGGGAAGGCTGCCGGGCCGGTGGGGGCGGACGGTCCGTGGACGGCTTCGAGCAGGGCGGCGGTGGCGGCGGTCTCGTCCAGCCCGTGGAGATCGGTGCGCAGCCTGCCGGCCAGGAGGGCGGGGATGTCCTGGTCGGCCAGCGGCTCGATCACCACCGGGACGAGCCGTCCCCGGGCGGCCACGGTGGCCGTCCACTCGTCACCGGTCCAGCGCTCGGGGGCGAAGTAGTGCCGGGAGAACAGGGCGACCACCGCGTCGGCCCGGTCGAGAGCGAGGCTCATTCTCTGGACGAGGTCGTCTCCCGTGTGCCAGTCCCATCGGTCCAGTTCGACCTCGCACCCGGCCTGCTTCAGCTGCCAGCCGACCCACTCCGCCCAGGCCCGGTCCGGGCCCGCGTAGCTGACGAAGAGGCGCTGCGTGGTGTCGGTCAACGTTGCCCCCATCCCTGGTGATCGTCACATGCACCGCGAGCCATGGTCTCGCGTGCGGCGTGGGGAGAGGGTGGAGAACAGGAGATCGCCGGCCCGTCGGTGCCTGGCACCTTGTGATCTACGTCGGCGGGAGGTGCTGATCGTCAAGAGTGTGACAAAGGGCCCGTCACCTGCTGTTACAGGTGACGGGCCCTTCGTTCCCGTGTGGCGGCGCCAGGATTCGAACCTGGGAAGGCTGAGCCGGCAGATTTACAGTCCGCGCGACCTCGTGCCCTGACCTGCCGAGGGAGGTGGGCTGCCTCTCCGCGCCCCACCATCACCCCACAGGGCCCCGCCGTGCTCCTTGACTGGGCCTCACACGCCCCAGAGGGAATGTGGCCCTCCTCGTTGAGAGGCCGCCTGCACGGGCAGGATCACATCGCGTGACGACCGCCCCGATTCCCCTCATACCCCTTCCAAGCACTCACCATTTCACTAAGATTGGTCTTTCCTGCGTGTGACGACCTCACAGGAGAGCCGCGGTGCACCCGATCGACTTGCAGAAGCTATCTGACTTCGACTTTGAGAATCTATGCAGGGACATTTTCACAAAACTCCTCGGTGTCAGCCTGGAGTTATTTACCCCTGGCCCGGATGCAGGAGTTGACTTGCGACACTTGGGCGCGAATGGGGAGAAAGTAATAGTCCAGTGCAAGCATTGGATGCGAAGCGGTCGAACCAAATTCGTGTCCCACATGCTTGATGTCGAGTTGAGCAAGGTACGCAAGCTAGCGCCCACTCGGTACATCATCGCAACCACCGTAGGAATGACCCCGCAAGCCAAACAAAAGCTCTATGATGCTTTTAAACCCTACCTGCGAAGCACCGAAGATATTGTTGGGGTCGATGAAATTGCGTCGACACTGAGAAACAATCCAGAGATCATCAAGAAGCACATCCGGCTATGGCTTAACGACGCAACCGTGCTGGAGGCATCACTCAACAGAAACATTATTTGGAGATCGCAACATCTTGCCGATGAGGTGCTGGAAACCTTGCGAACCTACGTGCCAAGCCGCAATCTGCAGCAGGCAATGGGAATTGCAGAGGAAAACCACGTATGCGTCTTGGCAGGCCCGCCGGGTGTAGGCAAAAGCACCTTAGCGCAAGTACTCTGCGCCTACTACGCATCCCAATCATTCGAACTGATCGAAGTGTCAGAAAACATTGAGGATGCATTTCGAACATGGGACAAAAACGCCCGCCAGGTGTTCATCTACGACGACTTCCTCGGTCAAAGTTCACTGCATGAGAAATTGCACAAGAACGAGGATAGCCGCCTACTTTCAGCCATCGCTAGGATTCGACAGGATCCCAACAAAAGACTCATATGCACAACGCGCACTTACATCCTAAATCAGGCACGACAGAGGTACGAGCGGCTCGACAGGGCCGACCTGGAGCCGATCACCTTTACTGTAAATCTTGAGGGCTTCACGCGCGAGGAGAAGGCTAAGATACTTTACAATCACGTATTTTGGTCGAAGTGGCCACAAAGAGCCAAGGAGGACTTTGCTCACCCGGAGTCCTATCGCCCAATTCTGCGCCATGCGAACTTCAATCCACGAGCAATCGCGAACGTACTGGCGACTGACTTTGATCCGGACTTCGGGGATCCGGCAGAACAGGTACTGGCCAGCCTGGACAACCCTCTGTCACTATGGGAACACGTCTTCGATAATCAGCTATCGGACGCAGAAAGAATCCTACTCTCGCTACTTTTTTCGCTGGACTCCAAAGCTCTTCTGAGTCGCCTTCGACAGGCGTTCGCCAAAGCCGGAGCAGGGAACGACATTCAGTTCAAGAAGAGTTTGAGGATCCTTGAGGGATCGCTCGTGCGGATCTTCAGCGACAAAGGCTGTGATTGGGTCCAATTTAGCAACCCATCAGTCAATGACTTCATGTTGGTGAAACTGGCCAACGAGACAGGCCTCCTGCTGGATCTCTTGAAAACCCCATTCTCGTTTGACCAAGTCGCCAATCTATGGGACGCCCACACCGGTCCATGCGACGCTGAGGTCCCCGCAAAAATCGACTTGCAGCCCTATGCAGCAGAATTCGAACGAGCGGCCTTGGCAACTTTTTGGCAGACCGAATCAACAGACCAAGATCTAGTTCGGCGCATTGGGGTATGCTTGCGAATTGCAGAAAAACTTGATGTACCTCAGCTGGAAAAAGCTGCGGTTGAGGCCCTCGGTATCCCGGGAAGGCTCTACGGCGCAACCCACCTGGATGACATTGCCCACTTGCTTCAACTGGCTAGTCGATCCCGCAATGTAAGACTTCGCGCTCGATACAGGGAGCTGCAGTGGGAGGGCCTGACAGCACTTTTCAATAGAGACCGCAGGGAGTGCGGACTTTTCCGGGCTGCCACCTACGCTTTGTGGCTTAGAGACCTCATTGACGAAGAGGTTCGACACGCAATTTGCGCTGAGGCAGACCAGTTGGCCGATGCCATGCTCGACCTTTACTGCTATGGTCCAGCAGATCCAGACAGTGAAACGCTCCGGTACGGATTAACGTACATGAGACAGTACAAGGATTGCCTGGAAAGATGGCCAATAAGTGCTGAGCTCTTCAACGAGCGCCACTACGAATCAATGGATTTCGGCGGCGACGAAGAAGGTGACGAAAATGAAGACGAAGTCGCTCAGATTGATCCGGAGTTGGTTGACGGTCACGTGTACTTCATCATGAGTTCTCTGCTCGTCGACACGTAACCTAAACAATCCAGCGTGCGTTGGCTGAGATCTCCGGGCACCTAGAACGATCACTTGGATGAGTATGCTGATGAGCAACCTCCGCCCGCTAAGCTGGTACGCACCACCTGAGGATCGGAGAGTGCTCTGCGGATGGGACCGAAGACGACCAAGGTGTACGAGGCGCTACGCGAACGACTCTCGTCGGGCGAGTACGGTCCCGGCGACAAGCTTCCTTCGGAACGTACGTTGGTCGAAGAGCTTGGCATCGGCCGGACTGCGCTACGGCAGGTACTCGCTCGTCTCGTTTCCGAAGGGGCTCTGGAGGTGCGGGGCCGCAGTTCGTATCGGGTGCCGGGCGCTGTGAGCGTCGAGCGGCCCCAAGGAGTGGAGCCATGGCGCATCCACGGTGAGCGCGATCTGTACGACAACCGATGGGTCAAGCTTCAGCTTTGGGACGTGGAACCGCCCGGCATGAAGTCGTTTGAGCACCACGTTGTGAGGCTTCACCACGTGGCCGTCACCGCTGTTCTGGACGACCAGGACCGCGTACTCATGATGTGGCGCTACCGCTTCGTGCCCCAACAGTTCGGCTGGGAACTTCCAGGCGGCATCGTCGATGCCGGCGAGGACCCGGTGGACACGGCGCTGCGGGAAGTGGTCGAGGAAACCGGGTGGCGTCCTAAGACGCTGGAACACGTCGTGAGCTATCAGCCCATGGTCGGCATGGTCGACTCACCTCACGAAATCTTCGTCGGCCACGGGGCCGAAAAAGTCGGTGAACCGACCGACCTTGAGGAAGCCAGCCACATCGAGTGGGTGCCCCTCGCAGACATTCCCGGCCTCATGGCCCGCGGAGAGCTGATGGGGTCCGGCACCCTCGTTGCCCTGCTGCACATCCTGGCCAACCGGCGCGCTCAAGGGATCACAGCCGCGCGCTGAGCATGTCGACACGACGGCGCTGCCGCACCGAACCGGTGCGGCCCGCCAGTAGCCGGGCCTGCCTCAGGTGCGTGTGAGCGTCGTCGTACTCGGCTCGCGTCAGGTGCGCTTGTGCCAGGTCCGTATGCAGTCCAGCGCGCGCCCGGACAAACGACGGATCCATGTCTTCCAGCGCTCCGTACAAGCGCGTGACCGCGTCGCCGTCACCGAGCATGGCGAGCACGTTGCCGTGCCACCGAGCAAGGTGGGTTCCGTTCAGGAAGATGCTCAGCATGTCGGGGTCCCTGTCGTCCGGCCCCGGCGGGATAGTGGCCAAGGCCGCATCGAGCGCGCGTCGGGAGTCGTCCGGCATGCCGGCGTATGCGCACATCTCCGCTTCGGCAGCGTGCAGCCACGCCCGCAACCGGGCGGAACCAGACTGGCCAACGGTGCGCCGCGCGTCGCGCACGAGGTCGACTCCGAGGGCTGGCCGACCGGCCTCACAGAGCACGTACGCCTGTTCCGCCATGGCGTGGGCGAGATACATCGGGGCTTCAGCATCACGCGCCGCTCGCTTCGCGAGTTCGTAGTGTCGCCAAGCCCGTTCGACCGCCCCGGAGTCGATGGCCTGCCACGCCGCGAGGGTCGACGCACCCGCGAGGGCGAGGGCGACAGGGCGGCGCGCAGACGGCAGCACGGCGAAGTTGAGCGCGTCTTCCAGTGCGGCAAGGTGCCCTGTCATCTGGTCGACCAGACCGGCCGCGCCCCTCTGCCTGTCCATGGTGCGGAGTAACTCTGTCTGGTCGTTGAACGCCTGAACCATGGACTCACCGACACTGCCGGCCGCGTCGATCCGGCTGAGTAGTTCGTCGTAGCCGTCGACCGAAGCGGCCAGCGGCGTCGGTGCAGCCCCCCTCAGCTCCGCGTCAGTGACGCCGAGAAGCTTCCGCAGAATGCCCGCGTACCGGTCCGAGAGCGTGCGCTTCCCGTTCTCCCACTCGGACACGTACACGCGCAGGCTCGCGGTGGAGGCAACGTCCGTGACGTTCCGCCGGGCGTACTGCTCGATTTCGCGAACCAGTCGCTCCTGGGACCAGCCGCGCGCCGTCCGCGCGCTTCGAAGTCCTGCGCTCACAGATCACCGTCCGACGGTCGAAGCCCTCACTGGCGCTCTCAGCATGCCGCACATTGCCGCAGGTCAACAGGGCTTAACAGGACGGATGTTAAGCGCTGTTGGCTACCGGCAGCCCTGCTCTGAGCGGTCTTCTGGAGAGGCACCGCAGGGAGCGAACGCCACCCGAAATGGCGAACCACCTTGACTCTGGTGCGCACCAGATGCAATCTACTGGTGCGCACCAGATACGGAGCTGGCTTCGGTCCCTGGTGCGCGGAACGACCCCGCCGGTCCTGCTTACACGCGGTCTGTGCGGCAGGGGAGACGTAGAAGTCCGTCGTCTTCACGGATCGATCGGTGTCATCGGCTAAGCCGCTGGTCTGACCCTCGGGCGTAGACCCAGGGACCGGATCACAGGGACCCCGGTGATTGGGCTGCACCCGGTCCATGACACCCGCGAGGGATGGGAGCGCCGTTCAGCGAGTGACGACTGAGCGGCACGGCAATGGCGCGCCGTCGATGGGAGGCGGAGCAAGGCGCGTACGGAGCCGCGAGAGATCAAGTCGATTCCCCTGCGACGTACGGGGGTTCGGTGTGAACCGACGACAGACCTGGGGTGCCGCTGGAGTCCGGACCGGCCGGCGGCACCCGTTCAGCGTGCCGGTCCGCTTTCTGGTCTCGCAGTGCTGATGCTGCGTCCGGCTGCCTCTCCCGCCCGTCCGTCCCGCTCTGTGCGGGCCGTACGGGCGGGAGTGCGGGGAGCCGGGGCCCCTGTCCGGGCCGGTCTCCACTCCTTCCCCTTGTTTGAGAGGACTGCCATGCCGCGCTGGAGTTTCACGTTCACCGCGACCGTGACCGACCTGAAGACCGACGAGCGCGAGCAGATCACCGACACCGCGCACTTCGACTACCCGATCACCCGGGCCGACGCGCTGTCCCTGATCCGCCGGGAACTGCGCGCCCAGAACAAGCCCGCCCTCAGCCTGCGCATCACCGACAGCTACTGACCCACACTCCTTCAACGGCGAGCGGCCCCCGGGAGGCACCCCGGGAGCCGCGACGGGCCGTCCAACCTGTGAGAGGACACACGACCCAATGGACCACATCGTCACTGTTCAGGACGCCGTTACCGCGTTCGCCGACTTCATGGAGCCGACCGCCGCGGAAATGGACGCGATAGAGCGGGAGATGCCCGTCATCCTCGCGGACGTCGAGCTGCTCGACGCGCACATCGTCACCCTCGACCGCACGCCGACCGAGCTGGACAACCGGCGCATCCGCCGGGCCCGCCGCCGCGCGCTGGCCGCCCGTGTCGCTCTCCTCAACCGCGCCGACGCAAGCCTTCCCGGGGGTGCGGCGTGAAGACGCTGACCGCGCAGATGTCAAGCGACGGCAGCGCCTGGCGCCTGTATGTCGTGCTGTACGGCGAGACAGAGTGGCCCGCCTTCCGGTGGGAGCGCACGAGGCCCGTGCCCACCGGGGCGGAGCGCCGGGCCGCGCTGGCCGCCCTCGGATACGAGGTGGCGCCGGGCGCGGCGTGGTCCTGGATCGAGGACAGCCGGAAGCCCGAGGACGACAGCACGCCGGTCGTCCTGATCGCGGCCGTGGACGTGCGCGAGCAGGAAGGGGCCATCGCATGAGGGCAAAGACCGTTCTGCCGGCCGTCGCGATGACGGCCGTGTCCATGGTGCTCACCCTCGCGGTAGTCGTGATGTGGCTCGGTCCGGTCATGCCGTGGCTGGTCGCCCTGGTCGTCGGTCTCGGGATCGACGGGGGATGGCTGGCCACCCTCGCCTACGAACGCCGCCTCGCCGCACAAGGCGACCACAACCGGGCCGTAACCGCCGTCGGCTGGTCCTTCGGCCTTCTCGCTTCCGGTGTCCTGGTCGCCCACGCCCTCACGGCCGAGGAGTCCGCCGGGGCGTGGCTGGCCGTAGCTTGGCTGCCGATCGCGGCCAAGGCCCTGTGGCTCGTGCACGGCCTGTGGGAGCGCACCGCGCTCACCCCCGTCGCGCTGGACGCGATCCGCGGGATTCAGCAGGAGGCACGCGACGAGGCGGCCGTGGCCCGCGCCCGACTGCGGGCAGAAGCCGCGACCGAGGAGACGCGGCTGACGGCCGTGACGGAGGCCGGTGCCCGTGTCGCGCGCGTCCAAGCCCGGACCGCACAGACCCTTTCGGGGGCGTGGTCGACGCTGGAGACGGCCCGCGCGGGCGAGGAGACCGGCAGGGCGCTGACCAGCGTGACGGCCCGCGTCACACCCGGTGTCACGCCCCGCTGGGAGCTCCCGGTGTGGGGCCCGACCGAGTCGCTCACGGCCCGCTCGCTGGAAGCCGCACTCTCGCTCACCGATGAGGCACTGGACGTTCTCGTCGACGAGATCCGCAATAGCCAGACACCGGCACTCTCCTACCGAGAGATGGCCGCCCGGTTCCGGGCCGCCGGCCACTCCGCATCCGAGGTGCGCCTTCGGGCCGCGTGGAAGCGCGTGGCGTGATGGGGGCGCTGCCGGTGTTCCGGTGGCGCCTCGCCCCGGACGGCTACGCCACCCGCCGCCAACTCCGCGCCCTGGGCTTGCGGCCTGGCGGCCAAGACGTGGCCGCGCAGCTAGAACGCCCCCGCCGTCGGCGCGGCCCGCTGGTCGCCTACCTCTACCGCGTCGACCTGGCCGTGCCGGTCCGGCCCATGACCCCGGCCCGCAGGGCGGCGCTCTCCAAGGCCAACGCCGCCCGCCGCACCTGCCCCGCATGTCGGCGCGATGCCGGATACGTCATCCCCACCGCGCTGGGCATGTGCGTGCCCTGCGCCTACCCCGACCCGCACGGGTCCGATGGGAGCACCCCATGAGCAACGCCGACCTGCGCCGCCTGGACCGCGAGATCCGGGCGACCACGAAGAAGCTGGAGGCCGTGCGGCGGGGTGAGTTGTGGCCGCTGAACGGCCGCGAGCGCCGCGCCATGCTCCGCGCCGCCGCCGGTGGCGCCTACCGCACCGCACGGGGCCGCAGCACCGGCCGGGCGGAACAGCAGATCGAGACCACCGGCAGCGCCGCTGAGATGCGGCTGACCGCCGAGCTGAACGCGCTGCACGGCGAGCGACAGCGGCTCATCACCGAGGCCGCCCGCGCCAAGGCCGCCAAGAAGTCCTCTGGCTGGTGGTGACCAGCCCTCACCTGTACCGGGGTGGCCGCTCTTTCCACGGACCCGGCCACCCCGGCTCTCCTCAACAACCGCCCCACCGGGGCAGTCAGGAGCTCTCCCAGCATGTCTGAGAACGTCGTTCACCTCCACAAGCACACCAACACCCCGACGACCGTCGACACGGCCCCGACGGTGCTCACCGTGGTCCCGGACGCGCCGCCCGCGCGGCCGGTGCCGCTGTGGGTGCGCTCCGGCCGCGCGGTGAAGACCGCCGTCACGCACGAGCGCACCCGGTCGGCCGGCCGCGCCGTCGTCCGGCACGGCCTCTACACGTTCAACGGCGGCCGGATCGCCGCGCGTCGGGCGTGGGACGGCCGCACCGGCTCGCGGTATGAGCGGATGATCCGGGCGGCGGAGGCCGCGGGGAACCTGGAGGCGGCGGAGGAGTGGGAGGAGCGGTTGCAGCGCTTCCGCGCCGCCCGCCACCACCGACGCATGGACCTGCTCCACTCCCCGGTCGACGCCGCCAAGGGCGTAGCCGTCGGCGCCGGCATGAGCGTCGGTGTGCTGGTCGCCCTCGGCGTCGTCCTCGCCATCAGCACCGGCCAGGCCACCGACGTGGTCACGCCGCTGACCGCGACCGTCGACTTCATCGCCTTACTGATCCGCATCGTGCAGGTCGTATGGGGCCCTGCGGTCACCATCGGCCCGTTCCTCGCGCTGCTGGCCCTGTGGTCGGTCGGACGCAAGCAGCACGCCGCACCCCAGTGGGCACTCCCCGCGAACGTCCGCTCGGGTGAGGGGGAACCGATCACGCCGTCCATCGTGGTCAAGGCCCTGCGCGACCTCGGCGTGCCCGCCCTCGCGCGGGCCATCAAGGAGATGGGCGACGCAGGCGCGTCCATGCTCGGGCCCATCACCATTGCCGGGTGCGGCGTGGAAGTCGATGTGACGCTTCCCTCGGGGGTGTCGACGAACGAGGTCCAGAGCAAGCGGCGCAAGCTCGCGGAGAACCTGACGCGGCACGAGCACGAGGTGTTCATCACGATCCCGCAGGCCGCCCGCACGGTGCGGCTGTGGATTGCCGACTCCGGGGCGCTGGATGAGCCGATCGGCCCGTCGCCGCTGGTCACCGACGAGACGATGACCGCCGACTACAAGAAGGGCAAGGCCCCGTGGGGGCAGGATCTGCGCGGCGACGCCGCAGCCCTCTCCCTCTACCAGCGCCATCTCCTGATCACCGGTCTGTCCAACCAGGGCAAGACCGTGGCCCTGCGCTCCCTCGCGTTGTGGCTGTCGCTGGACAAGTCGGTGCAGTTCCTCATGGGCGACCTCAAGGGCGTGGGCGACTGGGCCATGTTCGACGGCCTCGCCACAACCCTCATCCAGGGACCCACCGATGAGCACGTGATCCAGGTGACCGAGATGGTCGAGAGCGCGGTGGACGAGATGAACCGCCGCATCCAGGCCGCGCCCGGCACCGTGTTCCCGCCGCTCATCGTGCTCGTGGACGAGGCGCAGGTGGCGTTCATGTGCCCGGCCAAGGACGAGGACAAGCGCCCCTACGGCGGGTCCAAGGCCAACTCCCGGTACTTCATGGCCGTCCGGAAAATTCACAACCAGGGCCGTGCGGTGAACGTGCTGATGTGGCAGGGCACCCAGGACCCGACGAACGAGAACCTGCCCAAGCTCGTGCGCGAGGGCGCCCACACACGTGCCTCCCTCGCCCTCGGTACCGAGTCGCAGGCCCGCATGGCCCTGGGGGACAAGGCCGTCGACGGCGGCGCCGCTCCCAACCTGCTGCGGCCCGGTCTGGACCGGGGAACGCTGGTCGTCGCCTCCGACGGCATCACCATCCCGGCCGGACAGTCGTCCATCACCGTGCGCACGCACTACATCGACGACGACGCCGCCACCGCGATCACCGACCGGGCCAAGGCCCTGCGCGACGGCGTCACCACTCTGCACGCCATCGAGCGGAGCGAGGAGCGTGACCCGCTCGCGGACATCGCCGCCGCCATCGGCGACGCACCCCGCGTCCGCACCAAGGATGTCCTGGCGCGGCTCGCCGCACGGAACCCGGGCGCCTACGGCGGCTGGTCGTTCATCGACCTCAAGCGCGTCCTGGACGACGCCAGCGCCGAGCCGTACAAGTCCGACGGCGTCATGGTCGTCTCCCGCGACCGCGTCGCCCGCGCCCTCGCCAACCGCGACACCGACGATTCCGCTTCCGCCTCCTGACGCCAGGGAGCCGACCGCGTGCGGGACAGGGAGGCAGGGAGAACTCCCTGACCACCTCCCTGACCCGCCTCCCTGGCACTGACCTGCACGAATGATCGTTCAGGGAGTCAGGGAGGCACGCAGGTCAGACCCTCAAAACACCCCTCCGCACGGCACCCCCAAGGGGGTGCCGCCGCCTCCCTGGCCATCGGCCGGAAGGGATTCCGCATGTACCCCGACCACGCCCCTCAGCGGGCCGTGGAAGTCCACCAGCCCACCCCGATACCGCCCCCGGTCGTCCACTCCGCGCCGGTCGTCCCGGTGCAGCCGGGCACCGTGCCGGCCGTGGCGAGCATCGTCCTCCCCGACGGCCGCGTCGTCACCGGCTACGCCGTCGAACCGGCCCGCCCGGAGCCGGTGGCGGCCAAGCCAGCCGTCTCCCGCACGGCGGTGAACGTCGCCCTCGGAGGCGTCGGCTTCCTCGCAGTGTGCGGCGGACTGCTGCTGCTCACCTCGTTCATCGCCGCGCTCACCGCGTTCATCGGTCAGCTCATCATCCTCGCCGCCGTCATCTTCGGCGGATGGATCGCCATCCAGGTGCTCAGCACGAGCGGCCACAAGGGCGGCACCACCGTGAACATCCGCCGGGCGGTGTTCAAGCGCAACCACTTCCACGGCTAGCTACGCCAAGGGCGGCCCCCAACCTCACGCCAATGAAACCGGGGCCGCCCTTGCCCAACCAGTCCGCAACGAACCCGTTGGAGGCCTCCAGCATGACCCATCACCCCGCCGTGCCGCCGGACGGCGGCAACATCAGTCTGTGCACCGGTTCCGGTGCGCTGGACCTGGCCGTGGAAGCCGTCACCGGCCTGCCTACGGTCGCGGTCGCCGAGAAGGACCCGGCCGCCTCCCGGCTGCTGGCCGCCCGCATGCCCGGGGCCCGCAACCTGGGCGACGTCACGGCCGTCGACTGGGAGGCGGTCGCCGACTTCATGCCCCGCCCGGCGGCACTGACCGCCGGCTTCCCCTGCCAGGACATCTCCAACGCCGGACCTCGGGGAGGAATCGCCGGTGACCGCTCCGGACTCTGGAAAACCATCGCCCACGCCATTCGCCACCTTCGACCCCGACTCGTGTTCCTGGAAAACGTCGCCGCCATCCGCAGCCGGGGACTCGACGTCGTCGCCGCCGACCTGGCCGCGTGCGGGTACGACGCACGGTGGATGTGCCTACGCGCTGGAGATCCCGAAGTCGGAGCCTGCCACCGGCGCGACCGCTGGTTCGCCGCCGCCTATCCCGCTGCTGAAGACCCCCACCTCACAGCTCGGGCGCAACGGCGGACCGCAGCACCCGGACAAGCGCAAGGCGGGCGGACACGGGCCCACGCTGGAGGACGAAGTGGTCTTCTTGCTGCCCCCGACGGACGCATGAGGCTGCTGCCCACCCCGGCCGCCGCCGACGGAACCGGCGGCCCCGGCACCTCCCCCAAACGGCAGGGCGGCATGAACCTGCGCACCGCCGTCACCCTGCTGCCCACCCCCGCCGCCCGCGACTGGAAGTCCGGCGCCTCCAACCTGATCGGCACCAACTCCCGCCCGCTGAACGAGGTGGTGGTCAACCTGCTGCCCACCCCCAAGGCCTCCGACGGACCACACGGCGGACCCAACCAGCGCGACACCGCCGGGAACTACTACCTCCCCGGCCAGGCCGTCCGCCTGGACGGCCGGTGGGTGGCCACCAACGGCACCGACTACGGGCCCGCCATCCGCCGCTGGGAGCAGGTGCTGGGCCGTCCCGCACCGGACCCGACCGAACCGGGCACCAAGGGAAACCGCCGCCTGTCCCCCGCCTTCGTGGAATGGATGATGGGCGCCGATCCCGGCTGGGTGACCGGCACGGACCTGGGCCTGTCCCGCTCCGACCAGCTCAAGATCCTCGGCAACGGCGTCGTCATCCACCAGGCCGCACTCGCCTATCGCGCCCTGCTCGCCGTCCCCGCGCCCGAAGCCGCGGACCCCGCCCCGTCCCAGCTCACCCTCGACATCGCCTGACCACACCAAGGGCGGCCCCCAACCTCACGCCAATGAAACCGGGGCCGCCCTTGCCCAACCAGTCCGCAACGAACCCGTTGGAGGCTTCCAGCATGACCCAGGACCCACGCTCAGCGCTGCTGCGCGCGGCACTGGACGCCGCGGATCTCGGCTGGCACGTCTTCCCACTCCGCCCCGGCACCAAGCGGCCCGCCCTGCACGGCGAGAAGACCTGCACCGGCACCGGACCGTGTGCCGGTGCAGGTCTTCTCG
>NZ_MUND01000247.1 GCF_002154375.1 Streptomyces glaucescens
GTCGCGGGCCTGACCGACGCATCCCGACGGCCGGGCCGAACTCCCTAGGTCGTGTCCGCAAAGTCCCGTCGTCCGCCCGAAGGGCGGGCCCCGCGGCGTCTGGTGCGTGCTCTCGGCGCGCCGGGCGGAGTCCCTCGTACTGGATGTACTTGGGGCTTCGCCCGGCGCGGCGAGAGTGCGTGCCAGGCGTCGCGGGGCAGACGGGACTTTGCGGACACGACCTAGGGCGCCACGGCGTGCGGGAGCGCCACGGCATACGGGATTGCCAGGGCTCGCCGATCCGCCAGGCCCGCCGGGCGGTGGGGCCAACGGCTTCGTCAGGCCCGTCGGCCGGTGCCACCGCGGTCTCTGCCCCACCTGCACCTCAACCTCACCAAGACCTACGGGGCTGCTACGGCCTACTGGGTTGCCAGGGCCGCCCGGACCACCCGGACTCGGGCCTCCACCGGACCTTCGGCGCTGTCACGGCCTACAGGTACCCCAGACCACCCCGCCTTCGAGGACCGCCCGGACCACCGCTGCCTCAACGCCCGCCCGGATCTTCGAGACCACCAGGACCCACAGGGCTGCTGCCGGGACCGCCGGGAACGCCCGCACTGCCGGAACCGCCGGGGCCGTCGAACCCGCCCAGGCCGCGCGCGCCGCCCGGCCCTCCGAGACCACCGAGCCTCACGGGGCCGACAGAGCCTCCGGACATGCCCGGACCGTCGGCGCCGCCAGGACCGTCGGCGCCGCCCGGACCGCCGGCGCCGCCCACCTTCTTGAGACCACCCGGCTCGCCGGGCACGCCGGGACTGCCACGGCTCCCGGACCTCCCCGGACCTCCACCACCGGAACCATCCCGACCGCCAAGGCCCCCGAAATCACCGAGATCAGCCGGACCACGGTGATCACGGGAATCGCTCGGTCCCCCCGACCCCCCGCGTTCCCCAGGTCTTCGCCGCACCAACGGCAGCGGCTCCGCCGGCTCCAGCGCCGGATCGTCGGTCCGGAACGTCCGCACCCGGCCCGGCTCGGAATCCGGCGTCTCGAACCGCACGGTCACCCGGCCCAGCCCGCTGCCCTGCACCCAGCCGTGCCCGTACTCGGCGTGCACCACGTCATGCCCCGCCGACCAGTGCCGCTCGGCCGGCTCGGTCTCCGCCGGTGCCCGTTCCTCGGCCCGGGCCTCGAGGGGCCCGTCCTCCCGTTCTCCCGCCGCCTGCGCGAACAGGTCTTCCTGCGTGTAGTCCGCGAGGCCGGTGACGCCGACCCCGAGCAGCCGGACCCCGCCCGTGGTGTCCACCGACTCCAGCAGCCGCGCCGCGGCCTCCCGCACCACCGCCGGGTCGTCCGTGGGCCCGCGCAGCGTCTCGGAGCGGGTCAGCGTCGAGAAGTCGTACCGGCGCACCTTCAGCACGATGGTCCGCCCCGACAGCCCTGCGCCCCGCAGCCGCCGCACGCACCGGTCCGCCAGCCGCTGCACCTCCAGGCCGACCCGGGTCCGGTCGTGGATGTCCACGTCGTAGGTGTCCTCCACGGACACCGACTTCGCCTCCCGCTCGGCCACCACAGGCCGCTCGTCCCGGGCCAGCGCCATGGCGTAGAGCGAGTGCCCGTGTGCCTTGCCGAGCAGGCGCACCAGCTCGTCCTCCCCCGCCTCGGCGAGTTCGCCGACCGTGGTGATCCCGGCCCGCCGCAGATGGTCCCCCGTCGCCGGGCCCACGCCGGGCAGCGTCCGCACCGGCATCGGCCCGAGCAGCGCCCGCTCCGTCCCCGGCTCGATCAGCACCAGCCCGTCCGGCTTGGCCTGCTCGGACGCGATCTTCGCGAGCATCTTGGACGCCGCCAGCCCCACCGAACCGGTCAGTCCGGTCACCGCGCGGATGTCCGCGCGCAGCTGCCTTCCCGCGAGCCGCGCCGACTCCTCGTCCCAGGCCGTGCCCCCGGCCTCGAGGTCCACGAACGCCTCGTCGAGGCTCAACGGCTCCACCAGCGGCGACAGCGATCCGAGCAGTTCCATCACCTGCTCGCTGATCGACCGGTACAGGCCGAAGCGCGGCACCAGATACGCGGCGTTCGGCGCCAGCCGCCGCGCCTGTGCCATGGGCATCGCCGAGTGCACCCCGAAGACCCGGGCCTCGTACGAGGCGGTGGCGACCACTCCCCTGGGTCCGAGCCCGCCCACGATGACGGCCTTTCCCCGCAGGCTCGGCTTCGACGCCTGCTCCACCGAGGCGAAGAAGGCATCCATGTCGAGATGCAGGATCGTGGGCACGGTTCTCACATCTCCGATGCTGCACCACACCACTGACAATGCGGCCGCACGCCTCGGAAAGCGCTTGGGGATCGTGTGATCCGCTGCCCGTCACCATGGACCGCCGGGTCATTCCCGGCTCGCCGCCTGCGACCGCCCCTCCGACCCCTCAGACCGCGCGGTTGCGCCGCCGTGCCAGCTCATCGGCCGGGTTCTGCCCGACCAGCGTCTCCCCCGTGTCGATGCGCTCCCCGTGCAGCTGGGACAGCGCGTTCTCGACGTCCCGCCACACCACGCCCACCGCGATCCCGAAGATGCCCTGACCGCCCTGGAGCAGCGCGTGGACCTCGTCGGGCGAGGTGCACTCGTACACCGTCGCACCGTCACTCATCAGCGTCATACGCTCGAGATCACGGAAACCGCGTTCCCGGAGATGCTGAACCGCGGTGCGGATGTTCTGCAGGGACACCCCGGTGTCGAGGAACCGCTTGACGATCTTCAGGACGACGACGTCCCGGAAGCTGTAGAGCCGCTGGGTCCCGGACCCGTACGCGGGTCGCACGCTCGGCTCGACCAGGCCCGTGCGCGCCCAGTAGTCCAGTTGCCGATAGGTGATGCCGGCGGCCGCGCAGGCCGTCGGGCCGCGATAACCGACCTCCTCGGTCGCCTGGGACTCCGCCCCCTCGCCGTCGGGCACCGCCGTAGGCCGCTGCGGAGTGCGATCGGCCGCCCTGCCGTGAAGCGGATACGGACCGCGCTCCCCGAGACCGCGTCCGGGGACACCCCCAGCCGTACCGTCGCCGCTGCTTCTCACGCCGACCTCCGTCCTTGACCTGCCTTCTCGACGGTAGGCAGTCACCAGGGGTGCGTCAACGATCGCCACACTCGGCACGCCGAGTGATAATCACCCTAAGAGTGGTTTCCCGTACCCCACCGCGGGGAAAGGCTAGCCGAATGCTCTCGGCGGGAGCCGCAGGACGCTCACACACGCCGTCGGCCGTGCCGACGGCGTGCGGTCACGGGGCGCGCGGTCCGGCAGGCCCAAGAGCCACCGGACCGCGCCCCGCCTCACTGGCTGCTGGTGCCGAAGTCCTCGGGCGAGATCTGGTCGAGGAACTCGCGGAACTTCTCCACCTCGTCCTCCTGCTCGTCCGGAATCGCGATACCGGCGTCGTCCAGCACCCCGTCACTGCCGAAGATCGGCGTGCCGGTGCGCAGGGCCAGCGCTATGGCATCGGAAGGACGGGCGCTCACCTCGACTCCGCTGGCAAAGACCAGCTCCGCGTAGAAGACGCCTTCACGCAGGTCCGTGATGCGCACTTCGGTGAGCTCCTGGCCGACGGCCTCCAGCACGTCCTTGAACAGGTCGTGGGTCAGCGGCCGCGCGGGGGCCATGCCCTGCTGGGCGAAAGCGATCGCCGTCGCCTCCCCCGGCCCGATCCAGATGGGGAGGTAACGGTCGCCTCCCACTTCACGCAGGAGCACGATCGGCTGGTTGGAGGGCATTTCCACCCGGACACCTACGACATCGAGCTCGTTCACACAGCAACCCTAGGCCGTGCTCGGGATGTTTGGGTAGTCGGGCCGGTATCAGGCGCCCGATCCGGCCGCCCGCGCCCCGTCGGACAGCCCCCGGCGCCCCCTGCCCGTGCCACCCTCGGGGCGGCGACCCGCAGCTCGGAGCGCGGGGTGGCACCCGGTTGCTCAGGGCAGCCGAACCCCGAGCGCGGTCCGCACCAGCGCCGCGTGCAGCTTCACGGTGAGCCCCGCCAGTTCCTTGGTCCGCGCCTCGGCGAGTGCCCGGGTCTGCGGGTTGCGGTGGCGCTTGAGCGGAGCCACCACCTGGTCCACCAGCCCGGCCTCCCGGTCGGCGGCGGCCTTCATCAGCCGCAGGTGGCGCGGCTCGATCCCGAACCGCCCCAGCTCCGCCACCAGGGTCGCCACGGTGACGGTCTCCGCGTCGTACACCCCGTCCGCCAGGGCCGAGATGAGGCCGTACGCCTCCCACTCGGCCAGCTGGCGCTCGTCGATCCCGGCGGCGTCGAGCAGCTGAGCCCGCCCGATCCGGGCCGCAGTGGGCCCTTCGGCCTGTTCCGGCACGGTCTCGCCGTCACGCTGCCTGCCGAGCGTGGGGAGTCGTACCTCCTCACCGCGCTCCACCGCGTCGAGGTGCTCGCGGATCACCTTGAGCGGCAGATAGTGGTCCCGCTGCATTCTCAGGACGAGGCCGAGACGCTCGACGTCACCGGCGCTGAACTTGCGGTACCCCGACGGGGTCCGCTGCGGTTCGATCAGTCCCTCGGACTCCAGGAAACGGATCTTGGAGATCGTGACCTCGGGGAACTCCTCGCGCAGCACGTTCAGCACCGTGCCGATGCTCATCAGCCCACTGTCCGCGGCGGCGGTACCGTGGCCGGCACCGCCGCTCGGTGTTTGAAGCATGGACCTTCCCTGGGGTTCCCCCGGGCTGCGCCTGGGGGAGGGTCAGATGCCCTGCCGGCTGGCGTGGAACACCAGTCGGTACTTGCCGATCTGCACCTCGTCACCGTTCGACAGAGCAACCTGGTCGATCCGCTCCCGGTTGACGTACGTGCCGTTCAGGCTGCCCACGTCGGCCACCGTGAACGAGCCGTCCGGGCTGCGCCGGAACTCCACATGCCGCCTGGAGACGGTGACGTCGTCCAGGAAGATGTCGCTCTGCGGATGACGGCCGGCCGTGGTCAGGTCGCTGTCCAGCAGGAACCGGCTTCCCGAGTTCGGCCCGCGGCGCACCACCAGCAGCGCGGAGCCGAGAGGCAGCGCGTCGACGGCGGCCTGCGCCTCCGGGGAGAGCGTCGGCATCGGCGTCTGACCGGTGGCCTCGGCGTCGTAGGCCTCCAGACCGCTGATGGAGATCGTGGAGGTCGTCTCCGACGGACGCTCCGGCGTCGCGCCCGCCCGCAGCGGCGCGCCGCAGTTCGAACAGAAGCGGCTGCTCTCCGCGTTGCGGTTACCGCACCTCGTACACACCAGGACCGACATGGACGGATCCTCCTGCCGCGGCTGCCCCGCCGGGGCATTGGACGCGTACGGGCCGGGGGAAAACCCTCCACCCGTACTTGAGGTTGACGGTTGCCCGAAACCTATGCCGCCGGACTGGGCAGGGTCAACAGACGACGCGCCCTGACCTCCCGGAATGTCACCGCCCGGACCAGCCACCTGGTCCCTGAAGAGCGGGCGCTGGCCCTCCGCGTCAGGCTGTGCGCGATGGCGAGCGGTCGCGTTGCTGTCGCGGCCCTCTCGTGCGCTCTTGCCGAACAACTTCGCAAACAACTTCACGGGCGATTCCCCTTGACCGAAACAGACCCGCCCGTGGGGCAGGACGAACCCTGATTGCACACACTGGTCGAGCCGGACATCCTCACAACGTCCGTGTCCACCAGACAGTTTCCACCACGCACCACCCAATCGGTGCGTCGACCCCCCGCAACCTCATGCCCCCGCCGGAAGTCCGCCATGCACCGGCGGTTCACCGGGAGGACGACCGAGCGTAGTCAGGTCGCTTCGCGGCCCGCAAGGCGTCCACGACGATCTTGTCGGACCGCTCGACGGTCACGGTGGCCTGCTCCTTCTCAAGCGTCTGCACCACGCCTCCAGGGATGTTCAGTGCCGGTTCGAGGTCCTGCGGCTTGCCGATGACCTTGAAACGATAGGGCGCGTTGATCTTGTTCCCGTCGACGCTCACGCTTTCGCCGGAATCCGTGAGGTAGGTGCCGGCGACCACCCGGACGCCGTTCACCTGGATCGCCTCCGCGCCCGCGGCGCGCAGTTCCTGGATGGCGTCGAGCAGCATGTCCGCCTCGACCGTCCCCTTCGTGTCCTCGATGGTCATGGTGATGCCAGGGCCCTCCGCGGCCACCGTGCCCGCCAGGACGCCGAGTTGCCTTTCCTTCTCGATCGTCTGCCGACGGGCCTCCTCGGCCTGGTTCGAGCTGTTCTCCAGCTCGTCCCGCTGTTTCTCGAGCCCCTGCTTCTCGTCTTCAAGACGCTGCGTGCGGTCGTCGAGTTCATCGAGGATGCGGACCAGATCCTCCTGACGCGCGCCGCGCAGGGCGTCGTCGCCGTCGCTGTTCGACGCGACCTGCACGGCCAGCCCGAAGCCCAGCCCGAACAGCAGTACCGCCACGATGAGTTGGGCCCGGGTGACGCGCGGCGGCCACAGTCCCTTCACCAGCCTCTGCCGGCCGGTCAGCACCGGCTCGGCCGTGCTCTCCGGCTCGCCGGCCTGCGGCACAGCCGCCGGCACTTCCTCGGGCAGCTCCCTGCGCAGCCGGTTCCCGCCTGTTTCGTCCAGATTGCTCATCGGCCTCACGCCCGGAACACGTGCCGGCGGATCGCCGCGGCGTTGGAGAAGATCCGGATGCCGAGCACGACCACGACACCGGTGGACAGCTGGGCGCCCACGCCCAACTTGTCGCCCAGGAACACGATCAGCGCGGCGACGACCACGTTCGACAGGAACGAGACCACGAAGACCTTGTCGTCGAAGATGCCGTCGAGCATGGCCCGCAGACCACCGAAGACGGCGTCGAGTGCCGCCACCACGGCGATCGGCAGATAAGGCTCGACGACCGCCGGAACCTCGGGCCGGACCAACAGGCCGGCCACGACTCCCACGACGAGGCCCAGTACGGCGATCACGATGTGCCTTTCTCAGTTCTCGGCTGTGCTGACTCGGTGCTCGGCCGCGCGGTGCGCACGATCACGCTCGGCGCGGCCGGAAGCCGCAGATCGTCCTCCGCGGAGATGGCGGTCCGGATGCCGAAGTTCTCTTGGAGGGCATGCAGATACAGCCCGTCGGCGCTGTTCTGGAACCGGGTGCTCAGGTTGTTGCCGTCCCCCACCGCGAGCACCGTGTACGGCGGTACCAGCGGCCGGTTGTCGACCAGTATGGCGTCGCCCGCGGCCCTGATCGCCGACAGCGCGGTCAGCCGCTGCCCGTTGATCGAGACGGCTTCCGCGCCCGACTCCCACAGGCCGTTGACCACTCGCTGCATGTCCCGGTCACGCACCCGACCGGTGTCGGAGAAGCTGGAGGTCCCGCGTGGGTCGGCGTCACCGCCGGCACCGGAGTCCTCGGCGTCGTCGACGACGAGCTTCACCCCCGGCCCGTGCACCTCTGTGGCGCCCGACAGGATGCCCATCAGCTCCATGCGGTCGCTGCCACCGCTCTGCCTGAGCGCGGCCCGCCGGCGCGCGTCGACCTCGGTCCGCAGCTCGTCGACGTCGCTCTCCAGCTCGTCCGCGGCCTCGGTCTCCCGGTCGATGCGGTCGATCAGCTCCTCGCGCTCCTTCGCCAGAGCGGGAGCGGCCACGCGTGCCTGCGCCGCGCCGACGGTGACCACGAGGGCCGCCAGGACCAGACCGGCGGCAAGCCCCAGCCTGGCCCGGAGGGTCCTGGGCATCCCCCTGTCCCCCGCGGCTCTCTTCCGCGCCGCCGCCTCGGCGTAGCCGTCGTCGAGGCTGTGGTCCATGACATTGGTGAGCAGCGACATGGACGCGTCCGGACGCGCATACGGGCGCGTGGACGTGCTTCGAACGGGGGGCTCCTGCGGCATGCCGCACATCGTCGCACGTCGCGCCCGGTACCTCCGAATGGCCCCACCGGCGTGCCGGACAGGCCCCTTGCGGGACGCTTGTCCGGCACGCGCGCGTACGGGGCGTTCTACCGGCCGGCGCTGTCCACGACCGCCGACCACTCGTCGAGCAGGGCCTGCGCGGACGCGTCGTCCGGCCCCTCGGCCCACAGGTGGGTGACCGCCTCCGCCGGGTCGGGCAGCACCATCACCCAGCGCCCGTCGGCCTCCACCACGCGCACGCCGTCCGTGGTGTCCACGAAGCGGTCTCCGGCCGCCTCGACGACCCGCCGCATGACCAGACCCTTGACGGCCCACGGAGTCGCGAGGTCCCGCTTGAGGACGTGCGCCCGCGGAATCCGCGCGTCGATCTGGCTCAGGGTGAGCTGGGTCCGGGCGACGAGCCCGATCAGCCGGACGAAGGCCGCCGTGCCGTCGAAGACACTGCTGAACTCCGGAACGATGAAGCCGCCCTTGCCGTCACCGCCGAAGATCGTCGACTCCTCGGCCCCGACCCGGGTCAGGTCGTCCGGCGAGGTGGTGGTCCACTCCACCTGCGTCCCGTGGTACGCCGCCACCTGCTCCGCGATCCGCGTGGTGGTGACCGGCAGAGCCACCCGCCCGCTGCGCCGCTCGGCGGCCACCAGGTCGAGCATCACGAGCAGCGCCCGGTCGTCCTCGACGATCCGCCCCTTCTCGTCGACCAGCGAGAGCCGCTCGCCTACGGGGTCGAACCGCACACCGAACGCCGCTCGCGCGGACGCGACGATCTCGCCGAGCCGCACCAGCCCCTTGCGCCGCGACTCCGCGGACTCGGTCGGCCTGGACTCGTCCAGGCCCGGGTTGATGGTCAGGGAGTCCACCCCGAGCTTGCCGAGCAGGCTCGGCAGCACCAGGCCCGCGCTGCCGTTCGACGCGTCGACGACGACCTTCAGCCCGGACTCGGCGATCCCGGTCGTGTCGACGTTCCGCAGCAGCGACCCGGTGTAGGAGTCGAACACGCTCGCCGGGAAGTGCAGGTCTCCGATCTCGCCCGGGAACGCCCGCCGGTACTCCTGTCGCGCGAAGACCCGGTCGAGCTTGCGCTGACTGGCCTGCGACAGGTCCGCGCCCTGGCTGTCGAAGAACATGATGTCCACGGAGTCCGGCACCCCGGGCGTCGTCCGGATCATGATCCCGCCGGCACTGCCCCGCGCGGTCTGCTGCCGCGCCACCGGCAGCGGTACGTTCTCCAGATCCCGGACCTCGATCGCGCTGGCCTGGAGCGCGGAGATCACCGCCCGCTTCAGCGCACGGGCACCCCGGGAGTGGTCGCGGGCCGTGGTGACCGTCGCGCCCTTCTTCAGCGTGGTGGCATACGCGCCGGCCAGTCGCACCGCGAGTTCGGGCGTGATCTCGACGTTCAGGATGCCGGAGACGCCACGGGCGCCGAAGAGGTGCGCTTGTCCCCTGGACTCCCAGATGACCGAGGTGTTGACGAAGGCACCGGCCTCGATCGTCTTGAACGGATAGACCCGCACATTGCCCTGGACGATCGATTCTTCACCGACCAGGCACTCGTCCCCGATGACCGCACCGTCCTCGATGCGTGCGGCTCGCATGATGTCGGTGTTCTTGCCGACGACGCATCCGCGGAGATTGCTGTGCGGTCCGACGTACACGTTGTCGTGCACCACGGCCTTGTGCAGGAAGGCACCGCTCTTGACGACGACGTTGGACCCGACGACGGTGTGTTCGCGGATTTCGGCACCGGCCTCCACCTTGGCGTAGTCGCCGATGTAGAGCGGGCCCCGCAGAACGGCGTCGGGATGCACCTCGGCGCCCTCGGCCACCCATACACCGGGGGAGATCTCGAAGCCGTCGATGTCGACGTCGACCTTGCCCTCCAGGACGTCGGCCTGCGCCTTCACGTAGCTCTCGTGGGTGCCGACGTCCTCCCAGTAGCCTTCGGCGACGTAGCCGTAGATCGGCTTGCCTTCCTTCATCAGCTGCGGGAAGACGTCCCCGGACCAGTCGACGGGCACATCGGCCTCGACGTAGTCGAAGACCTCCGGCTCCATCACATAGATGCCGGTGTTCACCGTGTCCGAGAAAACCTGGCCCCAGGTCGGCTTCTCCAGGAAGCGCTCGACCTTGCCTTCCTCATCGACGATGGTGATGCCGAATTCCAGGGGATTCGGCACCCGCGTCAGGCAGACCGTGACCAGCGCACCCTTTTCCTTGTGGAAGTTGATCAGGTCCGTGAGGTCGAAGTCGGTCAGAGCGTCACCGGAGATGACGAGGAAGGTGTCGTCCTTCAACGCCTCTTCGGCGTTCTTGACGCTTCCCGCGGTACCGAGAGGCTTCTCCTCGTTGGCATAGGTGAGCTCCATTCCGAGCTCTTCGCCGTCACCGAAGTAGTTCTTGACCAGCGAGGCCAGGAACTGCACGGTGACGACGGTCTCGTTGAGACCATGCCTTTTGAGCAGCCGCAGAACGTGCTCCATGATCGGCCGGTTGGCCACCGGCAGGAGCGGCTTGGGCATGCTCGAGGTCATAGGGCGAAGGCGCGTGCCTTCGCCGCCGGCCATCACGACGGCCTTCATGTCGGAAGCGTCCTCCTACAAGAGACGACGGTCTAGCCGACTTCACCCGTCCGAATTGTCCCGCACTTTTCCCGTGCGGGCCATCGCGCCGTTGCGACCGCACCAATCGGCGAGCTCAATCGGCCACAGCGTCCGCACGAACGAGACGGCGGACTTGGACCACGTAGAGGACTCCTGCCCACCAATAGAGGGTTGTACCCCATCCGGCGAACGCCCATCCGAAAATAGCAGCGAGTGACGAGAGCCAGCCAGTACCGTCACTGAGCAGCAGCAACGGGAAGGCGTACATGAGGTTGAAGGTCGCAGCCTTCCCAAGGAAGTTCACCTGCGGCGGCGGATAGCCGTGCCGCCGGAGGATGCCGACCATCACCAGCAGAACCAGCTCACGCGCCAGCAGTGCGGCGGTCAACCAGAGCGGCAGGATCTCCCGCCAGGTGAGGCCGACGAGGGTCGAGAGAATGTACAGCCGGTCGGCCGCGGGGTCGAGAAGCCGGCCGAGGCTGCTGATCTGGTTCCAGCGCCTCGCCAGCTTGCCATCCAGATAGTCGCTGACGCCGCTCAGAGCGAGCACCAGCAGCGCCCAGCCGTCACTCTTGGGGCCGCCGAACTCCGGCCTGAGGATCAGCCACAGGAAGAGGGGCACGCCGACGAGACGCGCCATGCTGAGGATGTTCGGGATGGTGAGGACCCGGTCTGTCTGAACGCGGGTCTCCTGGACCTCCACCCGGGGGCCTCCTGTGGGAAAACGTACCAACGATGCCCCCTGACCTTACCTCAACGCAAAAAAGCTCTGGCTCTTGGGCTTTTGCAGCCCAAGAGCCAGAGCTCTAAAAGGAGTTCGGCGGTGTCCTACTCTCCCACAGGGTCCCCCCTGCAGTACCATCGGCGCTGTAAGGCTTAGCTTCCGGGTTCGGAATGTAACCGGGCGTTTCCCTCACGCTATGACCACCGAAACACTATGAAACAATCAACCGCACCATGTGTGGCACATGGGGTTGTTCGTGGTTTCAG
>NZ_MUND01000248.1 GCF_002154375.1 Streptomyces glaucescens
TTGTCGAGCGGATGGCGCCGGAAGAACTGTGGACGTTGTTCCAGCGGGTGGTACCGCCGGCGCCGGTCCGCCCTCAGGGTGGAGGGCACCGGCGGCGAGGGGACCGTGAGGTGCTGGCCGCCATCATCTTCGTGGCCACCTCAGGCTGCACCTGGAATCAACTGCCACCAGGCTTCGGGCTGTCGGGCGTGACGGCCTTCCGCCGGTTCACCGAGTGGACCGAGGCCAGGGTGTGGGCCAAGCTTCACCGCCTGGTCCTGGATGAACTCGGTGCCCGAGGTGAGCTGGACTGGTCGCGGTGCGCGATCGACTCGGTCAGCGTCCGGGCCCTCAAAGGGGGCAGCTGACGGGACCGAATCCGACCGATCGCGGCAAGAAGGGATCGAAAATCCACCTCATCGTCGACCGCCAGGGCCTGCCCCTGTCGATCGGCATCTCCGCCGCCAACCTGCACGACAGCCAGGCCCTCATCCCGCTGGTCCGCGGCATCCCACCCATCCGCTCACGTCGCGGCCCTCGACGCCGGCGGCCCGCCAAGCTGCACGGTGACAAGGGCTACGACTACCGCCACCTGCGGCGATGGCTCGCTTCCTGCGGCATCCGGCACCGCCTTGCCCGCAAGGGCATCGAGTCGTCCCGGCGGCTGGGCCGACACCGCTGGGTGGTGGAGCGGACCGTGTCCTGGCTGTCCGGCTGCCGCCGCCTGCACCGCCGCTACGAGCGCAAGCCGGAACACTTCCTTGCCTTCACAGCCATCGCCGCGACCCTCATATGCCACCGCCGACTGGCCAAGTGAAATGACGTCTAAAGGGTATTGCAGAAGGCCGTGAACTGGGCATCTCCGTTGTATGGCTGGGGTGTTGAGGGCC
>NZ_MUND01000249.1 GCF_002154375.1 Streptomyces glaucescens
GCGCGGGACGGCCCTGCGCGGGGCGGGCCGGCGCGCCTCCCGTGCCCGGGCGGCTCGTCGGGGCCGGGCGGCTCGTCGGGGCCTTGCGGCTCGTCGGGCTCCTGGGAAGACACGCATGATCCCACTGTCCGCACGATCCCCACCGCCCGCGATGTGCGCTGTGCCACCCGGCGGAACCATCGTCCCGGTCCGTGACGTTTCCCCGGGTACACGCACGCGTGGCCGGTTCGACGCCGGCGGCCCCGCGCACGGCTGATCACCGTGCCCGTCCCTCGCGTATAGGGGTCCGAGAGAAAGGCGGCTCGGTGGACCTCCTCGACATCCTTCTGCTGCTCGCGGTCCTGCTCTACGCCGGCTCGGGCTACCGGCGCGGGCTGGTGGCCGGCTGTGTCTCGCTGGCCGGGTTCGTGGGCGGCGCGGTGATCGGCGTGTGGGTGCTGCCCTGGGTGATGGACCCGGTGACCCCGGGCAGCACGGCGGCCACGGTCACCGCGGTGCTCACGGTGCTTGTCCCGGCCGCGGTGGGCCACGAGCTGGCGGGCCGGCTGGCGCTGCGGCTGCGGCGGGAGCTGGACCGGGGGCCGCTGCGGGTGGCCGACGGGATCGGCGGGGCGGTGGCGAACGCGGCGGCCGTGCTGATCGTGGCGTGGGTGGCGGCGAGCGTCCTCGCGGCGTCCTCGTCCGCCCCGCTGTCGTCGGCGATCCGCGGCTCACGGGTCCTGGGCACGGTGCAGGAGGCGATGCCGGACACCACGCCCGCCTGGTTCTCGCGGGCCACCTCGGCACTCAGTGAGGCGGGTTTCCCGCAGGTCTTCAACCCGTTCGAGAACGAGTCGACGGCCCAGGTGGCGCGGCCCTCCGGGGACAGCGTCACGCCGGCCGCCACGACCGCCGCCCAGCGCGGCACGGTGAAGGTGGAGGGTGTCGCGGGCACCCAGGGCCGCGAGGGCAGCGGGTTCGTGTACGCCCGGGAGCGGGTGATGACCAACGCGCACGTGGTGGCGGGGATCGACGAGCCGACCGTGCGGGTCGGCGGGGTCGGCCGGGCGTACGAGGCGACGGTGGTGCTCTTCGACCCGGAGAAGGACGTCGCCGTGCTCCGGGTGCCCGGGCTGCGCGCCCCCGTGCTGCGGTTCGAGGACGACGCGGAGCGCGGGGACGCGGCGGTGGTGGCCGGATATCCGCAGGACGGCGGCCTGGACCTGCAGGCGGCGACGGTCGCGAACCGGGTGCGGGCGACGGGCCGGGACATCTACAACGGCGAGACGGTCACCCGGGAGATCTACGCGATCCGCTCCACGGTCCGCCCCGGAAACTCCGGCGGTCCGCTGCTGACCACGGAGGGCCGGGTGTTCGGGGTGGTGTTCGCCCGGTCCACCTCCGACGCGGAGACGGGATACGTCCTCACGGCCGCCGAGGTCGCCGACGACGCCGAGCGGGCGGCGCGGGCGACGGCACGGGTGGACACGGGCGAGCTGATCACCTCGTGAGCGGGCGGGGTGCGCGGGGGCGCGGTCAGACCAGCTTCTGCCCCATCATCACGTCGTCGACGTAGGTGCCGTCCAGGAAGAACTCCTCCGGCTGCACGCCCTCGACGACGAAGCCCTCCGACTCGTACAGGGCGCGGGCGCGGGTGTTGTGCCCCAGCACGCGCAGGGTGATCCGGCGGAAGCCGCCCGCGCGCGCCTCCTCGACGGCCGCGCGCACCAGGGCCCGTCCGACGCCCCGGCCGCGGGCCTCCTCGGCGACGCCGAGGCCGCGGACGTGCCGGACGTGGGAGTTGGAGGGCACCGGGGTGGGGAAGCCCAGGCGGATGTAGCCGACGACGCGGCCGTCGAGTTCGGCGACCAGGTGGTCGTCGGGGCCGGCGGTGTCGCGGAAGAAGGGCTCGTCCGGGGCGGGCGGGCCGGTGACCGCGTGGACGTACGACCAGATCGCGTGGTCCAGGCGGCGCAGCTGCTCCTCGTCCTCGGGACGGGCGGTGCGTATGGACGGTTCAGGCATGCCGGTCACCCTACGCGCGGGACACCCGCGTCTCACCGGGGTTTTCCGGGCGCCCGGGGGCAGGATGAGGCCATGCAGCGTTCGAGGATCGCGGTGGCCGGGGCGTCCGGTCTCATCGGCGGCGCCCTGGTGCGTTCCCTGGTCGCGGACGGACACGACGTGGTGCGGCTGGTCCGCCGTACGCCCCGGTCCGCCGACGAGGCGCACTGGGACCCCGGGCGGCGCCACGTGGGTCCGGCGGTGCTCGCCGGGTGCGACGCCGTGGTGAACCTGGCGGGGGCGGGGGTGGGCGACCGGCGCTGGACCGCGGAGTACAAGGCACGCATCCGGTCCAGCCGGGTGGACGGCACGGCGGCCCTGGCCCGGGCGGTGGCCTCACTGGACCGGCCGCCGCGGGTCTTCGTGAACGGCAGCGCGATCGGCATCTACGGCGACACCGGCGACCGCCCCGTGGACGAGGACTCCCCGCCCGGCTCGGGCTTTCTGCCGGAGCTGTGCGTGGAGTGGGAGCGGGCCGCGGCGCCGGCCGAGGAGGCGGGCGTCCGCACGGTGTTCGCCCGTACCGGCCTGGTGGTGTCCCGCCGGGGCGGTGCGTGGGGGCGGCTCTTCCCCCTGTTCAAGGCGGGTCTCGGCGGCCCGCTGGGCGGTGGGCGGCAGTACTGGTCGTACATCGCGCTGCACGACGAAGTCGCTGCCCTGCGCCACCTCCTGGACCGCGGGGACCTGTCCGGGCCGTTCAACCTGACCGCCCCCGAGCCGCTGACGAACCGTGAGATCACGGCGGCGATGGGCCGGGTGCTGCACCGGCCGGCGGTGTTCCCGGTGCCCGCGCCGGTGCTGCGGACGGTGCTGGGCGAGCTGGCCGGGGATGTGCTGGGCAGTCAGCGGGTGCTGCCGAGGCGGCTGCTGGAGTCCGGGTTCCGGTTCGCCTTCCCGGGCATCGAGGAGGCGATCCGGGCGGCGTTGTGAACGGCGGTCCGGGCGGCGCCGTGAACCGTCCGGCGAAACAGGGCGCCCCGACCGTATGCGACCGCCGTGCGACCGTGCCCTGCCGATGCGCGACTGACCCCGACCGGTTCACGATGCCTAACCTCGACGCGAACTCGGGTATCCCCGGGGCCGGTTGGGGGCATCACGTCTCCACCGGCCGCTCAACGTCGAGGAGGGGCACGTGTTTGAGCCCGCGTTTCAGGCGGACGTCGTCGTGGTGGGAGCGGGGGTCGCCGGTCTCTCCGCGGCGCTTCGGCTGGCCCATGCTGGAGTGAGGACCACGGTCCTGGAGGCCGGCCCGTGCGTGGGCGGGCGGATGTCGACGGAGAAGGTCGACGGCTTCCGCCTCGACCGCGTCGGACAGCTGCTGTTCACGTCGTATCCGGAACTACGGCTGACGCCGGGGCTGGACGCGCTCGCGCTGCGCCTGTTCGCCCCGGGCGTCCTGCTGCACAGTGACGGCCGCCGGCACCGGGCGGGGGCCCCGGTGCACGGGCGGAGCGCAAGGGGCGCACTCAATGCGGTGCGCGCCCTTGCGAGCGCCCCCCGGGTCGCGCCGGGCCGCGGCCGAGGCGGCATTGGCACCCTGCCCCCGCCCCGGAACCGGTCCACGGCCCCCCTCGGCGGCGCCGTCGACCAGGCCCGGCTGGGCAGCGCGCTCGCCCGGATCGCGGGCACCCCCCTGGAACGCCTGCTGGCCCGCCCGGAGCTGCCGGCCGGACAGGCACTGGCCGACCGGGGACTGCCCTCCCGCACCGTCGACGGCTTCCTGCGGCCGCTGCTCGCGGCGCTGCTGTGCGACCCGGACCTGACCACCTCCAGCCGCTGCGCGGACCTCGCGCTGCGGGCGTTCGCCGCCGGGCGGGCGGCCGTGCCGGAGGGCGGGGCCGAGGTGCTGCCCGAGCTGCTGGCGCGGGGGCTGCCGCCGGGGAGCGTGCACACCGGGGTGCGGGTCACCTCCGTCTCCACGACCTCGGTGACCACCGCCGAGCACGGCGAGTTCCGCTGCCGGGCGGTGCTGCTCGCCACCGACGCGCGCACCGCCGCCGGCCTGCTGCCGGGCCTGCGGGTGCCGGACTTCCATCCGGTGACCGTCGTGCACCACACCACCGACGAGCCGCCGGCCACCGGCGCCTCCCTGCTGCTGGACTCCGACCGGGGCGGGCCGGTGGCGCACACGGCGGTGGTCAGCGCGGTGGACCCGAGCCGCGCGCCGGCCGGCCGGGCGCTGGTCTCCTCGACGGTGCTCGGCCCCCCGCCGTCCGACATCGACACGGCCGTCCGCACGCACCTGTCCCGGCTGTACGGCACCTCGACGACCCGCTGGGAGACGCTGGCCGTGCACCACACCCCGGAGGCGGTGCCCGCCATGCGTCCCCCGCACGACCTGCGCCGCCCGGTACGGCTCCTGGCCGGTCTCTACGTCTGCGGCGACCACCGCGACTCCAGCACCGTCCAGGGCGCCCTGCACTCGGGCCACCGGGCCGCGGCCGCGATCCTCACCGACCTGGGCGCGACGGGCTCGATGCACAGGGCGGACCCGGCCCCGACAGCCCGGGCGGCCTGAGCGCCCACGCCCCGGCGCTACCCGTACGCGGCCACCTTGTCCCGATACGACCGCACAGGCGCCGCGTCCCGGTACGGCTCGAGCCGCCGCTCGAAGTCCCGCACGTACTCCACCGCCCGCACCGACCGCATCTCCGCCGCCTGACCCGCCGCCTCCGCGGCGAGCGAGCAGGCCTGGTCGAGCTCCCCGAGCCCGAGTCGGGCGGTGGCCAGGACCACCCTGCAGAACAGCCGGCTGCGCGCGTACGAGGGGGCGCGCAGTTGCAGCGAGCGCTCCGCGTGCTGGGCGGCGGCCCGGAACTGCTGGAGGTCGCGGTGGCAGTGGCCGAACTCGTCGGCGAGCTGGGCCTCGTCGAAGAAGCGGGCCCAGTGCGGCACCTCGTCGCCGGGCCGGGCGGCCTCCAGGGCCCGCTCGGCGCGCACGAGCGAGGCGGTGCAGGCCCGCACCTCGCCGAGCACCCCGTGCCCGCGCGCCTCCGCCGCGTGCAGCAGCGCCTGGACGACCGGCGGCGCCGAGCCGCCGACCCCCTGCTGGGCCACCCGCGCCAGCTGGACGGCCTCGCGCCCGTGCCCGAGGTAGACGGCCTGGCGGCTCATGGTGACCAGCACGTACGAGCCGTACGCCCGGTCCCCGGCCGCCTGGGAGAGCCGCAGCGCCTGCACGAAGTACCGCTGGGCGAGGCCGTGCGCGGCGATGTCGTACGACGTCCAGCCCGCGAGCCGGGTGAGGTCCGCGGCGGCGGCGAACAGGCGGCGGCCGGTCTGCTCGCCGTAGCTGCCGCGCAGCATCGGCTCGCACTCGTGCTCCAGGTAGCGCACGAGGGCCTGGCGGGCGTGACCGCCGCCGTAGGCGTCGTCGAGGGTGCGGAAGAGTTCGCCGACCGAGCGCAGCGCGGCGATGTCGCCGCCGGTGACCTTGTGGCCGGGGCCGCGGTCGACGGCGCGCTGCCGGGGCACCACCGGGCGGCCCTGGGCGGGTACGCGGGCGGGCTCGGCGCCGCGGGCGACCTTCTCGTCGGCGCGGCCGATCAGCCAGTCGCGGCTGGGCACCACGAGCCCGGCCGGGGTGAAGGCGATCTTGCGCAGTTCGGCGTGGCTGCCGGAGTCCTTGCGCCACAGGCCGCTGACGATGTCGACGGCCTCCTCGGGGCAGGCGGCGAACTCCAGGCCCGCGTAGACGGGGGCGCAGGCGTCCAGGCCCAGGTCCTGGGCGGTGAGCCGGCGGCCGAGGCGGCGGGTGAAGACCTCCGCGATGAGGGCCGGGGTGGTGCCCCGGGGTTGCTGGCCGCGCAGCCAGCGGGTGACGGATGTCTTGTCGTATCTGAGATCGAGCCCGTGTTCGAGGCCGAGCTGGTCCACTCGACGGGCGAGACCGGCGTTGGAGAACCCCGCTTCTGCGATGAGGGCGGCGAGCTGACGGTTGGGGGTGCGCTGCGCGGGTCGTTCCGTCATCTGCGGTGCGATCTCCTGCCTGACGGGCTTCTGAAATGCCCGGACTGCCGGTGAGCAGCCCATATGGGCTAGTGAACGGCGCGAATGTAGCGGAGAGTAAGCACCCGATCGCACGCTTCGACACTGATTCATCCGATCGTGTGAGGATTGCCCCCGAGGCTGACGTGCGTCCGACGGTCGTACAGTGACGTAGGCGCGTTTCACGCCTTACGACCTTCGAGGAGGGGCTCGCCGTGAGTGAGTTGCGGTTCGTCCGTATGGGATTCGGTGCCGAGGCCGTCGACTACCAGGAAGCCTGGGACGAGCAGCGCCGGGTGCACGCGGCGCGCTTCGAGGACCGCGTCCCGGACACCGTGCTGCTGCTGGAGCACCCCCCGGTCTACACGGCCGGCCGGCGCACCGAACCCGGTGAGCGCCCCCTGGACGGCACGCCCGTCATCGACGTGGACCGCGGCGGCAAGATCACCTGGCACGGCCCGGGCCAGCTCGTGGGCTACCCGATCCAGAAGCTGCCCCGCCCGGTCGACGTCGTCGCGCACGTCCGCCGCCTGGAGGAGGCGCTGATCCGCACCTGCGCCGAGTTCGGCCTGGAGACCACCCGGGTCGAGGGGCGCAGCGGCGTGTGGGTGCTGGGCGATCCGGTGGAGCAGCGCCCGGCGCTCGGCGGGCTCTCCCTGGACTTCGACCCGCGGCTGACCGACGACGAGTTCGACCCCCGGCTCAACGGCCCGGAGTACGCCCCGTCCAACGCGGGCCAGCGCCGCGAGGACCGCAAGATCGCGGCGATCGGCATCCGGGTCGCCAAGGGCGTCACGATGCACGGCTTCGCGCTCAACGTGAACCCGGACAACGCCTGGTTCGACCGGATCATCCCGTGCGGCATCCGCGACGCCGGGGTCACCTCGATCGCCAACGAGCTGGGCCGGGACATCACGATCGACGAGGTGCTGCCGGTCGCCGAGCGGCACCTGCGGGAGATCCTGGAGAACGCGGACCTCAAGCCGCGGGTGATCGAGAGGACGCCGGCCTGATCCACGGGGCGGGCCCCGGGAATGGGGCCCGCGCTGTGGGGGTTGGCCCGGTCGGAGGGCCATCAAAACAACGGGCGTACCCTTGAGGGCGCCGAAGAATCAACGCTAGGGAGCCGGTCGTGTCCGCAGTCGCACCCGACGGACGCAAGATGCTGCGCCTGGAGGTCAGGAACAGCCAGACCCCCATCGAGCGCAAGCCCGAGTGGATCAAGACGCGGGCGAAAATGGGTCCCGAGTACACGAAGATGCAGAACCTCGTGAAGAGCGAGGGCCTGCACACGGTCTGCCAGGAAGCCGGCTGTCCCAACATCTACGAGTGCTGGGAGGACCGCGAGGCCACGTTCCTCATCGGCGGCGACCAGTGCACCCGGCGCTGCGACTTCTGCCAGATCGACACCGGCAAGCCCGAGGCGCTCGACCGCGACGAGCCCCGCCGGGTCGGCGAGTCCGTCGTCACCATGGACCTGAACTACGCCACCATCACCGGCGTCGCCCGCGACGACCTGGAGGACGGCGGCGCCTGGCTGTACGCGGAGACCGTGCGCCAGATCCACGCGCAGACGGCACAGCGCGAAGGGGGCCGGACCAAGGTCGAGCTGCTGGCCCCCGACTTCAACGCCGTCCCGGAGCTGCTGCGGGAGGTCTTCGAGTCCCGCCCCGAGGTCTTCGCGCACAACGTCGAGACGGTCCCCCGGATCTTCAAGCGCATCCGCCCCGGCTTCCGCTACGAGCGCTCCCTGAAGGTGATCACCGAGGCCCGCGACTTCGGCCTGGTCACCAAGTCGAACCTGATCCTCGGCATGGGCGAGACCCGCGAGGAGGTCAGCGAGGCGCTCAAGCAGCTGCACGACGCGGGCTGCGAGCTGATCACCATCACCCAGTACCTGCGTCCGTCCGTGCGCCACCACCCGGTGGAGCGCTGGGTGAAGCCGCAGGAGTTCGTGGAGCTGAAGGAGGAGGCCGAGCAGCTCGGCTTCTCCGGTGTGATGTCGGGCCCGCTGGTCCGCTCCTCCTACCGCGCCGGTCGTCTGTACCAGATGGCGGTCGAGAAGCGCGGGACGTACATCGCCGCCCAGGCTGTGTGAATTCAGGCACAAGGCATTACCGGCCAGTAGACGCCGGTTCGCCGCGGCCCCGAACGTCCTCCCAGTTGAGGAGCCGGTCGGGGCCGCGACGGCGTTCCGGGGCCCGCCCGCCCTTCGGCCGATCGGCCGCATCGGGCCTTCATGTCCGTTTGACCGGCCGGTCACGTCCTGGTAACACCAATCAGTGACCCTGGTTTCACACCCCGTGAACCCGCGCACTGACCCCTAGGGGGATCCACCATGCAGGCCGCGCCTGTCCGCGCCACCGCGCTTCCCTCCGTCACCGACGCACTGCGTGCGGTCGAGTCCCTGCTCATGAGCGGCGGTCAGCGCACCGCCCGGCGCAACGCCTGGACCTCCGTCCTGGAGGACCGCCAGCGCGCCAAGGCCCGCGTCGAGGCCGAGCGCGTCCTGCAGCAGGCGCACACCGTCCGCCTCTGACCCCGGCCGCGCGTCCGCCTTCGCCCCGGCCGCGTCCGGACCCCGCCGCGACGGCCGCCGGGGCACTGCCGTCGAAGGCGCTCCCGGAGCCACGTAGACTTCGTGGCATGGCGAGGAAGGACACGGCAGCCGAGGCTGCGAACCCCGGGCGACTGAAGCAGATCGCCCTGACCTACAAGATGACCCGCAGGGCCGACAAGAAGATCGGTCTTGTGCTCGCGGCTGTCGGAATCGTCACCTTCGGTGTCTTCCTCGCGATCGGTTTCTTGATCGGTCACCCCATCTATCTCGGCATCCTGGGCCTCCTGCTCGCCTTCCTCGCGACGGCGATCGTGTTCGGGCGCCGGGCCGAGCGAGCGGCCTTCGGGCAGATGGAGGGCCAGCCGGGCGCGGCAGCGGCGGTGCTGGACAACATCGGCCGGGGCTGGACCACCACCCCCGCGGTGGCGATGAACCGCAGCCAGGACGTGGTGCACCGGGCCGTCGGCAAGGCCGGCATCGTGCTGGTCGCCGAGGGCAACCCGAACCGGGTCAAGAGCCTGCTGGCCGCCGAGAAGAAGAAGATGAACCGCATCGTCGCGGACGTCCCCGTGCACGATCTGATCGTCGGCACCGGCGAGGGCCAGGTGGAGCTGAAGAAGCTGCGCACCACCATGCTCAAGCTGCCCCGCGTGCTGACCGGCCCGCAGGTGACCGCCACCAACGACCGGCTGCGCGCCCTCGGCGACCTGATGAGCAACATGCCGCTCCCCAAGGGGCCCATGCCGAAGGGCATGCGCCTGCCGAAGGGCGGCGGACCGAAGGCCCGCTGACGCGCCGCGAGCCGATTCCCTCGTACGGCGAAGGGGGCGCCCGGAGATCTCCGGGCGCCCCCTTCGCCGTACGAGGGATCAGATCCGCACTTCCACCGTGCGGGCCAGCCGGTCGTGCAGGCCGCGGCCGTCGCGGTCCCAGACCAGGGCCGGGACGGCGAGGCAGAGGAGAACCGTGCGGACCAGGGCGCGGCCCGGGTGGACGGTGCCCGTGTCCAGGGCGACGACGCGCAGGCCCAGCAGCCGCTTGCCCGGAGTGAAGCCGATGGTGCCGACGGTGAGCAGGCTCATCACGAAGAAGACGAGCAGGGCCCAGTTGCTGGTCGCCTGGCCGTAGCCGTCCGTGATGAGACCGTATGCGATCAACAGGCACAGACCCCAGTCCACGGCCAGCGCGCCGAGCCGCCGCCCCGGGCGGGCCAGGGAGCCCGGGCCGTCCTCGGGCAGACCGAGCTGCTCGCCCCGGTATCCGAAGTCGGCACCGGCCTCCTCCATGGCCGCACGCGGCCCGGAAAGCCATGATCCGATTGCTTGCCTCTTGTCCACCCGTACACGGTACTGCGCCCGTATATGACCGATGGACGGCGGGGTGTTTCCGGACGGTATGCGGACTAGGGTGGGACCCGAGCCGGTTAACTTGTGCGAAACAAATGGGTCACGCCAGAGAAATCACGCCTCCCTAGGGTCGAGGACAGCGTGTGCCACCGCACTGGCCGCACGAACGATCTACCACCCCGGCGGGACGGTCGGGAGTAGGAGGAGCTGGATGTTCCAGAACGCCGACGAGGCCAAGAAGTTCATCGCGGACGAGGACGTCAAGTTCGTCGACGTCCGCTTCTGCGACCTGCCGGGCGTCATGCAGCACTTCACGATCCCCGCTGCGGCGTTCGACCCGGACGAGGAGCTGGCCTTCGACGGGTCCTCGATCCGTGGCTTCCAGGCCATCCACGAGTCCGACATGTCGCTCCGCGCCGACCTCACCACCGCGCGCGTGGACCCGTTCCGCCGGGACAAGACGGTCAACATCAACTTCTTCATCCACGACCCGATCACCGGTGAGCAGTACTCCCGTGACCCGCGGAACGTGGCGAAGAAGGCCGAGGCCTACCTCGCCTCCACCGGTATCGCCGACACCGCCTTCTTCGGCCCCGAGGCCGAGTTCTACGTCTTCGACAGCGTGCGCTTCAAGACGTCCGAGAACGAGTCGTTCTACCACATCGACTCCGAGGCGGGCGCCTGGAACACCGGCGCGCTCGAGGACAACCGCGGTTACAAGGTCCGCTACAAGGGCGGCTACTTCCCGGCCCCGCCGGTCGACCACTTCGCCGACCTGCGCGCCGAGATCTCCCTGGAGCTGGAGCGGGCCGGCCTGCAGGTCGAGCGCCAGCACCACGAGGTGGGCACCGCCGGCCAGGCCGAGATCAACTACAAGTTCAACACGCTGCTCGCCGCCGCCGACGACCTCCAGCTCTTCAAGTACATCGTGAAGAACGTGGCCTGGCGCAACGGCAAGACCGCGACCTTCATGCCGAAGCCGATCTTCGGCGACAACGGTTCGGGCATGCACGTCCACCAGTCGCTGTGGAGCAACGGCGAGCCGCTGTTCTACGACGAGCAGGGCTACGCGGGCCTGTCCGACACCGCCCGCTACTACATCGGCGGCATCCTCAAGCACGCCCCGTCGCTGCTGGCCTTCACCAACCCGACGGTGAACTCCTACCACCGCCTGGTCCCGGGCTTCGAGGCCCCGGTGAACCTCGTCTACTCGCAGCGCAACCGCTCCGCCGCGATGCGTATCCCGATCACGGGTTCGAACCCGAAGGCCAAGCGCGTCGAGTTCCGCGCGCCCGACTCCTCCGGCAACCCGTACCTCGCCTTCTCGGCGCTGCTCCTCGCGGGCCTGGACGGCATCAAGAACAAGATCGAGCCGGCCGAGCCGATCGACAAGGACCTGTACGAGCTGGCTCCCGAGGAGCACGCGGGCGTCCCGCAGGTCCCGACCTCCCTCGGCGCGGTCCTGGACCGCCTGGAGGCCGACCACGAGTTCCTGCTCCAGGGCGACGTGTTCACCCCGGACCTGATCGAGACGTGGATCGACTACAAGCGCGCGAACGAGATCGCCCCGCTGCAGCTGCGTCCGCACCCGCACGAGTTCGAGCTGTACTTCGACGTGTGATCGACCCGAACCGGTCGTTCCCCGGTCGCCGCGGCGCCCCCGTCACTGAGACGCGTTTCTCAGGGCGGGGGCGCCGCCGTATGGTTTTCCTGTACAGCTGTTCGAGGCACGGCATGGACCGACGGGGAGACGGGGAATGTCCGAACGGGACGAGCAGGAACGGGAGTTCGACCTCCGCTGGGCGGAGAGCGCCGAGCACAAGGAGCCCTCGGCCCGGGCCCGTATGCTCGCCGCGCGCTGGAAGCACAACCCGCCCGGGCCCGTGCCGTTCCGGGCCGATCCCGAGCACCTGACGCGGCGACGCTCCTCGTGGGTGTCCACCGCGGTGGTCCTCGGCTGCGTGGCCGCGGTGATCGTGCTGCTGGGGTACATCAACTTCCGGGCGCCGTACTAGGGGGTGTCGTCAAA
>NZ_MUND01000025.1 GCF_002154375.1 Streptomyces glaucescens
GCAACGCCCCGCACGGGGGAAGCAGGGCGTTATGGGGCCACGGGGGCGGCCCACCGGATGCAGCGCACCAGGTACCACCAGTGTCACACCCGCAGTGCTGGCCTTCGAGCGACTCGCCAGGCCGCAGTCAAACCGTGATGAACCGTCGCAACTTCAGTTGCTCTGCTTTGCCCGCGGGTGGTGGTGCAGCAGGCGGCGACGGCGGTGTCGCCCAGATCGGCGGCTGGATTGCACTGGAGGAGCGACGCGAGGGGAAACGAAACTTAGATGCGGAGGATGCTGCCGGGCACCGCCACCTGAGTGGCTGCTTGGCCGGACGAGCGGTCCTATGCCGGGCGGCCCGCCTCAACCGCCCGGGCAGCAGCTGGTCGAGTTTCCCCGTCCTCGATGCCCGCGGTGCGCACCTTCATCGGCTTCGCCAACGAGCTGGACACCCCGCCGGCGCCGAGCCTGGCCGAGTCCGTTCGGGCCGTCCGGCGCGACCACGGCAGCGGGCGCTGGCAGCTGCATCTGACCCGGGAACACGTGGAGTTGGTGGCGTACGCGCTGTGGCTGGAGGTACGGGGTCAGCTACCGGCCCTGAGCCTTGGACAGAACCAGCAAGTCACCGCCGGCTGCTGGCTCCGTGACGGTGTGTCCCAGCTGGACCAGCAGGCCCGAGACCGCAGCGTGCACGATCGCCTGCATGTTGTCGCCCGACGCCCTTGACTGCTCCCTTACCAGCGATGTGAACCGGTCCGACGCCCTCCATGTGACGCACACCCCGGCAGGCACCGCCGTCACCACGAGCCCGGGCCCGCCGTCCTCGGCACCCTCGTCGACAATGTGGAATCCCGCCTGACTCAAGGCATGCCGAACCTGCGCCTGCAGATCGGCTTGCACGAGAGACACGAAAGTGCGCCTGCCCCGCGATTCGAGAACCAAACCTTCAACTCTTGCACATGGCAAGCCGACGGTGCTGCACGGCCGGGCGCCGAGCATCGCCGCGTATCAGGAGACGCGGCGGCGGTAGACGGCCGCTGGTCCCATGGGGGCGCGGGGCGGAGCGTTTGCTCGGGTGCTGTGTGGCAGGGTCAGGTGGTGGTGCTGCTGCTGGCGATGTTCCTGCCGGGGTCGTCGGCCAGCGCGATCACCGCGGTGACGCGTTTGCCGACCGGCTCGCGGCGTACCTCGTAGGCCTGGCTGACGGCGAGGGTGATCTCCAGCCCGTGGCGGCCCACACGCTGGGGGTCGTGGGCGGCGACGCCCGGCAGCACCGGATCGCTGCCCCACACCGACACCCGCACCGCGCCGTCGCTGATCCGCAGATCGAGCACGACGGGACCGGGCGCGTACTTCACGGCGCTGGTGACCAGCTCGCTGACGACCACCCCAGGAGTCCCGGGCCTCGCTGTCACGGCGAGAGCCGTGGAGCCCTGGGGTCATGGTCGTGCGAGGCCGTGGATCCGATCCGCCCCATGGTCCGTACTCGACGGCCACGCCCCGCCACGCGGCAGCGACCCAGGGATCGCGACAGCACCGGACGCTGGTTGGTGGAACGACCGCTGGTGCAACCTGCGAAACTGGGCCGGAAGTGGTTGCGGTCCCGCTCCGGAGCACCGGAGCGAGCTCGATTTCGTATGTCGAATGGGGTGGGGAATGCCGAAGCACGGGTTGTCCAGGAAGAACCGTTACATCGCCTTGGCGGCGACAGGTGTCGTCGTCGTGGCCGGTGCCGGGGTCGCGGCACAGACCTCGATGGCCGCCTCGACGTGGCCGGCGCAGAAGACCTACACGGGCCGAGCGTTCGACGCCTGCACGGCGCCGTCGCTCACCGCGATGAAGGCATGGAAGAGGGACGCCTACTACGGTGGCGTCGCGGTCTACGTCGGTGGCAAAAACCGCGGTTGCGCCCAGCCCAACCTGACCAAGTCCTGGGTGAAGTCCGTCGACACGCTCGGCTGGCGGGTCATCCCCCTGTACGTCGGCGCCCAGCCGCCCTGCCAGAAGAGCCGGAACAAAGAGAGGTTCACCGCGGCCTCCGCGGCATCGGTCGGGGTGAGCAACGCCAACGACGCGATCGTCAAGGCCTCGGCGCTCGGTATGAAGGCCGGCAGCCCCATCTACCTCAACATGGAGTCGTACGACATCACCGACAAGGCGTGCAATGACGCCACCCTCACCTACGTGCGGTCATTCACCAAGACCCTGCGCGCCAAGACCTACCGGGCCGGCCTCTATGGCTTCAGCAGCTCCAGCGCCAAGGCGATCGCGACCGCCAAGGACCGCACTAACCTGCCGGGCAACCTCTGGTACGCCCTGTGGAACGGTCAGGAGACCACCACCAAGGACTGGCCCTGGAACCCGAAGCTGTACACCGACCACAGCCGCGGCCACCAGTACAAGGCCAACAGCAAGGAGACCCGCGGCGGTCACACCATCAACGTCGACCGCAACGCCTGGGACGCCCCGGTCGCCATCATCGGCTGACCGGTCGGCCGTCTACCTCGCCTCTCGGCTACGCAGTAAGTCCCCCTTTCGGGGTGGAGCGTGACGCGGACGGCCACGATCCGCCCGCCCGTCGGGCTTCCGGCAGCCGGTGATGACCTGCCCCGGCTGTGCGGACTCCCGGGGGCCTGTGCGTGAACGCGGGGGGTGCCGGCGGTGCATGGGCCGCATCGACTCCGAGTCCAGGTGCGTGTACTGCCTGTGCCAGGTGCAGCCTTCACAGCCCGAGGCGTGACGCCGACGTCGCGCCGTCGTTGAACAGCGCGACTCCATACACCGGGCCTCGGGGATGCCTTCACTCCCCAGGGCCCGTGGTGCGTCCGGAGGCGGGTCAGATCTCCTCGCCCGCCGTGGCGGTAACTGGCCCTAACAAAGCCTCTGGACGTGTCGGTGGGTGATCAGGCAGACGGCGAGTCCGAGGAAGGCTTCGTGGATGTCGTCGCGTCGTTTCCACCGGATGCGAAGGCGGCGGAAGCCGTGCAGCCAGGAGATCGTCCGCTCGACTACCCAGCGGAAGATGCCCAGGCCGGTGCCGTGGGGCTGGCCGCGTTCGGCGATCACCGGGCGTATGCCTCGCTCACGAAGGAGCCGGCGGTACTTGTCGTGGTCGTAGCCGCGGTCGGCGAAGAGCATGTCTGGACGGCGTCGCTGCCGGCCGACGACTCCCGCGACCGCTGGGATCTTGTCGAGCAGGGGCAGCAGTTGCGTGACGTCGTTGCGATTGCCGCCGGTCAGCGACACCGCGAGCGGGTTCCCTTGGCCGTCGGTGATGATGTGGTGTTTGCTGCCCGGTCGTGCGCGGTCGACCGGCCTGGGTCCGTTTTTGGGCCCCTGCGTGCGGCCCGGACGTGGGAGGAGTCGATCACCGCCCGCGACCAGTCCAGCTGATTCTTCGACCGCAGCTTGTTCAGCAGAAGCGCGTGCAGCTGGTCCCACACGCCGGCCTCGTTCCAGGCCGCCAGGCGGCGCCAGCAGGTCATGCCCGAACCGAAGCCCAGCTCCTGGGGCAGGTACTCCCACTGGATGCCGGTGTGCAGGACGAACAAGATGCCGCACAAGGCCTGCCGGTCGGGCACCCGAGGCCGTCCCTCCACCTGCTTCGGCGGCGGCTCGGGCAGCAACGGCGCTCGATCAGCGACCACAGTTCGTCCGACACGATCCACGGCCGCGACTGACGCTTCCCCATGACCACATCAACGAACGATCAAGCCGACAGTCACATGATCAAACCGCTTTTGTTAGAGCCAGTAAGCCCGTACCTCGCACCGACTGGCGCGCTCGGTGGACCCGACCACCGCGTAGTGCAAACCACCGCACCGCACCGCACCAGGAACATCCGGCGGCGCGGCCAGCCCTCTATTACACACCCCCTTGACCACGGCCTGATCGGCTGCGGGAACGTGCTGTGTCAAGGAGAAACGTGCCGGGTGGCCTACCTGGTCAAGGGGTACCGACGCGCGCCAGGCCAGCCCCGGTCAAGGGGTCGGCGACGGGATGCCCGCGCCCTGTCCCGGCTGCGGCACTCTAACGCCTGGCTGTGGTGACGATGCCGGACGCCGGCCGTCCCAGCCCAGTGCGGCGGGCGGGCGCTGCAGGATCTGTCCGTTGAGGGATTCGGCTGTAGTGCTGCTTTCACTGTGTGCCCTCAATGACGACTTGACCAAGAGCACAGATACGCGAAGGTGCTGCGGTAGTGGTCGATAGGTGATCGTCGGTCGTCTGGAGGGCGTGACAATTCCCGCTCGACTGCCTGCTTCTCGCTACACGCGGCAGCCTTGCCGCTCACCCGTTCCGGGTGATGTCCTCTCGGGTGCCGGCGGAATTCACTGCTGCCATGCCTGATCGCATCACAGCGCGCATGTACGAGTTCCGCGTCACCGGGCCCATCCCCGCAGGCATCGCGCAGACGTTCTGTGAGCTGGACACGGTGATGATCGGCTCGCAAACCGTACTCTTCGGCAACGTCCTGGATCACGCGCACCTGATGAACCTGCTGAACCGTTTCCGGGCATGCGGGCTCCTGCTCACCGAAATGCGGCCACGTCCCACGATGTGGTGACAGAAATCCCGGTCGGCTCCCGTGGCCGGCCGCCGTTTCCCGCCCGATGCAGCCCGGTCGGCAGCATGGAAGGGATCCGGGCATGACGTGGTCCTTGCCCAGCCGATGCTCGCCGTGGCCGTGGACAGCCACGCCCTGCCCGCCGGGTACGCGGCGGAGCCGAAATGGGACGGCTACCGCACACAGCTCGCCGTGTACAAGGGCGGGCGGGTGCTGCTGCGCTCACGGTACGGCACGGAGATGACCGGCTCGTTCCCCGATCACTGCCCGTCCCCGGCCTGCCGGACGCACCCTTCACCCTGGACACCCTGACCACCATCGCCCCGTAGCCTTCGCCATGGCGCTGGTCGGTCTGATGGAGTCCCTGATGACCGCCAAGCTGGTCGACGACATCACCGACACCCACTCCTCCAAGACCCGCGAGTCCATCGGCCAGGGCATCGCCAACATCGTCACCGGCTTCTTCGGCGGCATGGGCGGCTGCGCCATGATCGGCCAGACCATGATCAACGTGAAGGTCTCCGGCGCCCGCACCCGCCTCTCCACCTTCCTGGCCGGCGCCTTCCTGATGGTGCTGTGCATCGTCTTCGGCCCGATCGTCTCCGACATCCCCATGGCCGCCCTCGTGGCGGTCATGGTCATGATGTCGTTCGCGACCTTCGACTGGCACTCCATCGCCCCGAAGACCCTCAAGCGGTGCCCGCCGGAGAGATCTCCGTCATGGTCATCACCGTCGTCGCCGTCGTGGCGACCCACAACCTCGCCATCGGCGTGGTCATCGGCTCCATCACCGCCATGATCATCTTTGCCAAGCGCGTCGCCCACCTCGCCGAGGTCACCGCCGTCACCGACCCCGACGGCAGCACGGTCGTCTACCGGGTCACCGGCGAGCTGTTCTTCGCCTCCTCCAACGACCTCGTCGGCCAGTTCGACGTCGCGGGCGACCCGAAGAAGGTCGTCATCGACCTGTCCGCGGCCCACATCTGGAACGCCTCGTCCGTGGCCGCCCTGGACGCGATCGAAGCCAAGTACGCCCAGCGCGGCAAGACCGTCGAGATCACCGGCCTGAACGACCCCAGCGCCGACCTCCACGGCAAGCTCACCGGCGAACTCGCCGGCAGCCACTGACCCCCAGCACCGCAAAAGAGGACCCCGGCCCGTTCTTGGGCCGGGGTCCTCTGGCGCTTCCTGGCGTCCTACGCCGGCGAAGGGCCGCGGTAGGTCCCGAAGGTCCACAGGTTGCCCTCGGGATCCCGCACCGTGCACACGTACGCCGCGGCGCCCGACCCGAACCGGGTCTCATGCGGCGGTTCGAGGACCTCGCCGCCGGCGTCAACCACCCGGCGGTGCACCGCGTCGACGTCGTCGCTCACCACGTAGACCGCGCTGGTGCCCGCCCGCATCCGCCCGTGCACGCTGTCCGTGTGCCGGGTCGAACCGAACACCAGCGCACCACCGCCGGGCCAGCGCAGCTCGGCGTGCCCAATCTCGCCGTGCTGCTGACTTGCCAAGGAAGACGAAGCCGACCGGATAGGGGTGATCGTCGGTGGGGTCGTCGATGCCGGTGACGTGTATGCCGCGATGGACGATGAAGCCGTTCTCCACCGCGTCCTCGCCGGGCGCCCAGAGCTGTTCGGCGGGGTGCATGGTGCCGTCGTCGCCCTCGCTGGTCACGAGGTCGTACAGGCTGGTGGTGGTCATGCGCTCGTTCCGGTGCTGGTGTCGGCCGCCTTGAGGATGCGCGGGAGATGGACGTGGAGGTGTTCGACGTCGACCTGGCGGCCGCGGGCGCGCAGTTCACGGGCCAGGAGTTCGGTGAGTCCGGATGCCCTGTGCCTGCCGCCTGCACAACCGATGGCGATGCAGCGGGGGCCGGCGGGCAGGGTCGCCGCATTGTCCACAGCACGGTCCGATACACGCCTTCTCTACGCGTTCGCGTAGTCGGCGAGGTCGGCGAGCAGCTCGCGGGCGCCGAGGGTGTTGAGGACGATGTCCTGGACGCGGGGGTTGAGGCCGTCGAGGTCGAGGATGTCGCGGGCGGCGGCCGGGTCGCGGAGCCGGTCGCGGACGTCTTCGATCCGGTCGGCAGCGGGAGGGAGGGGGGAGCCGTCCGGGCCGGTGGGCAGGTGCAGGTAGCCGAACGAGATCAGACGGATCGTGCGCAAGGGAGCCTCCTGCTCGGAGTGAGGTCGACCTGAGCGAGGGCCTACTGATCGAATGGCGTAGCGAAGGGACGGCCGTCCGGCCCCCTGACGGCGGCGGGACACGAGCGCAGCACTACGGGCCGCCACCCGGCGAGGGGGGCGGCCCGTACCAGCCCACTGGCGACCGCGCCCGGGAACGCGCCCTGACTGTGACCGCGGTCTTCTTGGCGCACCGGGCGGGTCGGTTGTCCTGCCCGATGCAGTGGGTGGTGTCAGGCGTTGGTGTCGTCGTGGCCGAGGTTGCCGCCCAGTTCGCGGGAGGCTTCGGCCTGGGCGAGGAGTTCCTGGGCCTTGGCCGTGGCGCCTTCGATGGCGTCGGCGCCGGCGAGAAAGCGCTGCGGCGGCTGGTCCTGGTCGGCGAGGGTCAGCAGGGCGTGGGCGAGCTTGGCGGGGTCGCCGGGCTGCTGTCCGTTGATGCTCTTCCAGGCTTCGACCGTGGCGGTGGTGCGCTCGGCGTAGTCGTCGATGGTGGGCTCGGGCCAGGTGGTGGAGGCGTCCACGAGCAGCTCGGTGCGAAAGAAGCCGGGCTCCACGATGGTGGTGCGGATGTTGTACGGCTTGATGTCGTGGTGCAGGGCTTCCATCCAGCCCTCGACACCGAACTTGGAGGCCGCGTAGGCGGCGTTGAACTCGGCGCCGACCAGGCCGGCGATCGAGGAGAGCGTGATGATGTGGCCGTCGCGCTGAGCGCGCATGACGGGCAGGACGGCGCGGGTGACGTTCATGGGCCCGTAGAGGTTGGTCTCGATCTGCCGGTGCATGTGCTCCGGCGAGATCTCCTCGAAGAAGCCGGCGTAGAAGTTCCCGGCGTTGTTGATCAGAACGTCGATGCGGCCGAACCGGTCGACGGCCGCCTGAGCGGCCGCGTGAGCGTCGTCCAGGCTGGTGACGTCCAGCTTGGCGGTCAGCAGGTTGTCCTGCGGGCCGCCCAGGGTCTTCTCGACCTCCTCGGGGCGCCGTCCGGTGGCGACGACCTGGTGGCCGGCCGCGAGGGCCTGACGGGCGATGTCGGTACCCAGACCGCGTCCGGCACCGGTGACGAGGATGACCTTGCTCATGTGGGATTCCTTTTCGGGTGCCGCATGCGGCAACCGGTGGGTTGGGGGATCGGGTGGGAGTGTCGGCCAGGGCGGCCGGCTGTGACGGCCGGGCGGCGGTGGAGGGGCTCAGGCCTGTTCGGTGGGCATGATCCACAGCTCGCCGATGGCGGCGTGGCGGGGACGGGTGGCCATGTAGGCGACGCCGTCGGCGATGTCCTCGGCGGCGAGGACATCGGTCGCCTCGAAGTAGGGGTCGATCAGTTCGCTGCGGACTTCGGGCTTGTTGTGTGTGCCCAGTTCGCTCTCCACGGCGCCCGGCTCGAGGACGCCGACGCGTACGTGGCGCTGGGTGACTTCCTGGCGCAGGGACTCGGTGAAGGCGTGCACTGAACTTGGTGGCGTTGTAGACGCCGAAGCCCTTGCTCGCCACGCGGCCGGCGTAGGAGCCGATGTTGACGATGTCGGCGACCTGGCGTGGATCCTGTTCGGCGGCCTTCAGCAGGTGCGGCAGGGCGGCGCGAGTGGTGTAGAGCAGGCCCTGGACGTTGACGGCAATCATGCGGTCCCACTCCTCGGCATCCGCACCAATGACAGGGCCCAGGAGCATCAGGCCGGCATTATTGACCAGGATGTCCAGCCGTCCGAATCGCTCGATGACCTGCTCTACGGCATCCTCGGCCTGGAAGCGGTCGGTGATATCCGCGGCCACCACCAGCGCGGTGCCGCCCGCCTGCTCGATCTCGGCGGCAAGAGCTGCCAGTCGGTCCTTGCGGCGGGCCACGAGTGCCACGGAGGCGCCGTCGTCGGCGAGCCGGCGGGCGGTGGCAGCGCCGATACCGCTGCTCGCGCCCGTGACGAGTGCGACGGTGCCGGTCAGATTCGAAGCCATGGGAGTGTCCTCTTCTTCAGACGTACGGCGTGAGGGCGGACAGCGGCAGCGGCGATCTTCTACGTGCCATACGGCGCGTAAGACTCGGATGATCAGTGCCGTGCACCGGGCCCGCTCTCCAGGCAACCACCCGCGAACGTCCTGTGGGCCGCCGTAAAGGGCACCGCTCTTCCGGGGGTCTGGCAGTACCCCCTACAGCAAGCTGACCTGCCAGGCACCGCCGTACCGTGAACCTATGGACCGCAGCAGCGAGATCCGTGAGTTCCTGCGCACCCGCCGGGCCCGGATCACCCCCGGCCAGGCCGGGCTCACCCCGCACGGCGGCGCCCGCCGGGTGCCCGGACTGCGCCGCGAGGAAGTCGCCCAGCTCGCCGGAGTCAGCGTCGACTACTACATCCGTCTGGAGCGGGGCCGCACCCAGGGCGTCTCCGAAACCGTCCTGGAGGCCGTCGCCCGCGCCCTGCACCTGGACGAGGCCGAACGCGCCCACCTCTTCGACCTCGCCCAGCCCACCGCCACCACCCGGGCCCGCCGCCGGCGCCCCCTCGCACCCCAACGGGTCCACCCGGTCCTCTACCGCACCCTGGACTCCCTCAGCGTCCCCGCGGTAGTCCAGGGGCGACGCACGGACGTCCTGGCCGCCAACCGGCTCGCTCACGCCCTCTACACCGACTTCGAAGCCCGGCCCCGCCGCGAACGCAACTTCGCCCGCTTCGTCTTCCTCGACGAGGCCGCCCGCGCGTTGTACGCCGACTGGGAGAAGGTCGCCGGCGACTGCCTGGCCATGCTGCGCCTGTACGCCGGACGTCACCCCGATGACCCGCAGCTCACCGAGCTGATCGGGGAGCTGTCCCTCCACAGCGACACCTTCCGCCGCATGTGGGCCGACCACGACGTCCAAGCCCACACCACCGGCACCAAACGCCTCCACCACCCGCTCGTCGGCGACCTCATCCTCGACTACCTGGTCCTAACCGTCGAAGGCGACCCCGAACAGACCCTCACCATCTACACCCCCGAACCCGCCTCCCCCTCCGCCGAAG
>NZ_MUND01000250.1 GCF_002154375.1 Streptomyces glaucescens
GCACCCCGCCCGGGCCCTACGGCGCCCCCGCCACCCCGCCGTACGGCCAGCCCGGTCAGCAGCCCGGCGGCTACGGCCAGCAGCCCGGTTACGGCTTCCCGCCGCCGACCGTGCCGCTCCAGCCGCAGGCGGCGGCGCCGGCCGGCGGCGGACGGCGGATCAACCCGCAACTGGCGATCATCATCGCCGCGGTCGTGGCGATCGCGCTGATCGTCGGCGGCGGCGTCCTGTACGCCTCCGGCAAGGACGACGGCAGGGCCGACACCGCGAGCTCCAGCGGCGGCACCGGCGGCGGTGACCCCAAGGGCGGCACCGGCGGCACGGGCGGCACCTCCTCCAAGGGCTCGGAGAAGGTCCCCGCCAACCCGGCCTCCGAGGTGCTGTTCCAGGTCCCGATGCCCAAGGTGGCCAAGGACGACAGCGTCGTCGTGGAGGGCTCCTGGCTCACCGACGAGGTGTACGCCAAGAGCGGCGTCGCCGAGATCGTCGGCTACGACGTCGACAAGGGCACCAAGTCCTGGTCGATCAAGCTGCCCGGCCCGGTCTGCCACGCCAGCCGCCACACCACCGAGGACGGCAAGACCGCGGTGGTCTTCCAGCCGAGGATGCCGGACAAGAACTCCTCCGAGGGGTGCAGCCAGATCGCGGCGATCGACCTCGCCGCGGGCAAGAAGCTGTGGCAGAAGACCGCCACGTCCGGTGACCAGCCGATCAACTTCGACAACGTCACGGTCAGCGCGAACACCGTCGCCGTGGGCAGCACCAGCGGCGGCGCCGCGTTCGACCTGACCACCGGCAAGGCGCTGTGGACCCCCAAGCCGACCGACTCCTGCTACGACGCGGGCTACGGCGGCGGCGCCAAGCTGGTCGCGGTGCGCAAGTGCGGCCAGTACGGCGCGCGGCAGCTGCACATCCAGACCATCGACCCGAAGTCCGGGAAGGTGCTCTCCGAGTACAAGATGACCCAGGGCATCGAGTACGCGAGCGTGGTCTCGACCGACCCGCTGGTGGTGGCCGCCGACGTCGGCGACGCGGCGGGCGACGGCTCCGGCATCTCCGACTTCTTCTCGATCGACAACAAGACCGGCCAGCTGCGCACCCGGATCTCCGCGCCCGGCGACGACTACGCCGCCAAGTGCGACGGCATCTCCCGGATCGAGGACTGCTCGGGCATCGCGGCCGGCAACGACCGGCTGTACGTCCCGACCGAGGAGCACGACAGCACCGGCAAGTACGGCTCGACCAACGAGATCGTCGTCTTCGACCTGGCCACCGGCAAGCAGACCGGCCAGCGCGGCGACGCCGGCGACGGCTACACGATCACCCCGCTGCGCATGGACGGCGGCAATGTGATCGCCTACAAGTCGCCGCCCTACGACAAGGGCGGACAGGTCGTCAGCCTGGACGGCGGCACCTTCAAGGAGACCAAGCTGCTGGAGAACCCCTCCGACGAGACGATCCGCGGCGTGGAGACCAGCATGCTGCCGTCCTACGCGGAGCTGCTGTACTCGCAGGGCCGGCTGTTCATGTCCGAGACCTTCGCCAGCTCGTCGTCCTACAGCGACGAGTACCTGGCGATCGCGTTCGGCGCGACCGGCTGATCCGGCGAGCGACTGATCGACCCGGCGCACGCGCCGGAGCGCACGGCCCCATTCCTGCTCAGGGATGGGGCCGTGCGCGTAACTCTCAACCCCGCCAACACCCTCGAATGAGCGGAATTTCGGCGTTCCGGGGCAGTTCTCATCAGGAGGGGGCAGCGCAACGTCGAACAAGCGTGTAGCTTCCGGGGGCATGAAAGGGCGGGGAGCCGGGGGGCCCGGCGCCGGGGGTTGCGGAGTCTGTCCGAGTGATCTCGTGGGCGGCCGCGGAGGCGTCCACAGGGGGGACTGGGGGTTGCTCGATGGGAGTGCGGCTCATGGTGGTCGACGACCACCGTCTGCTCGCCGAGGCACTGGCCTCGGCGCTGAAGCTGCGCGGGCACCGGGTACTGGCCGCGGCGGCGCCCGCCGCGGGGGCGGCGGAACTGGTGATCGCCCGGGCGCCGGAGGTGTGCCTGCTGGGCACGGCACAGCCGGCGCAGCCGGGCGCCTTCGACCCCGTGGTGCGGATCAAGCGGGAGCGCCCGCAGGTGGCGGTGCTGGTGCTGGGCCCGGTGCCGTCCCCGCGCGGCATCGCGTCGGCGTTCGCGGCGGGAGCCTCCGGGTACGTCCGCCACGACGAGCGGATAGAGGGCGTCGAGCGGGCCATCATCAAGGCCAGGGCCGGTGAGGCGGCCGTCGCCCCGGCCCTCCTCCAGGGAGCCTTCGGGGAACTGCTCAACCCGGCCGCCCAGCCCGACGACGAGGGTCAGCGCCTGCTGGAGATGCTCACCCCGCGCGAGATCGAGGTCCTGGTCCGGGTCGCCGACGGCGAGGACACCCGCCTCATCGCGGCCGGCATGGGCATCGCCCCCTCCACGGCCCGCACCCACGTCCAGCGGGTCCTGATGAAGCTGGGCGTCGGCTCCCGCCTGGAAGCCGCGGCCCTGGCGGCCCGCACGGGGCTGCTGGAGCGGGCGGGGCCGGTGCGTCAGTACGGCAGGGGCCCGGGCACGGAGGCGGGGCCGGAGTCCTGAGCGGCCCCGGCCCCGTGACCCGTGCGGCGGAGGTCACTCCGCCCCGGGGCGCTCCTCCGGGACGGCGGCCGGCGGCGGGGGAGCGACGGGGCGCAGCTTCAGCCAGATCAGGAAGAACAGGCCGAGGGCGAGCATGCCGAGGCCGGTCCACAGGTTGATGTTGACGCCCTGGGCCTTGTCGATCGCTGCGTCGTCGTCCGTCAGTCCGGTGATCGTGACGATGACGCCGTAGATCACGAAGAGGCCGCCGATGATGCGGCGGATGTCGAAGAGCCGGGCAGCCGTCGCGGACTTGCCCTGCAGCTCGGTGACCTCCCGCTGGACGTCCTGCTCGCTGAAGCGGTGCGCGGAGTGTTCGGGGTGTTCGGACATGGTCTTTCCATCCTCCCGCGTCAGAACGAGAACGGGATGTAGCAGAGGGCGGCCAGGGCGACGGCGCCCCAGCCGAGCAGTGCCGGCCTGCGGTACCAGGCGTCGTCGCCCTCGGCGGGCGGCTCGGACATGCCGGGGGAGCGGGTGCCGTAGACCAGGCCCTGGAGTTCCTCGGCGGGCTTCGGCTTGGTGAACAGGGAGACCGCGACCATGACGACCGCGCCGGCGACGAATCCGGCGATCGCGGAGACGAAGTTGGCGCCCTGGTCGGAGGGGATGTCGACGATGTCCTGCTTGTAGAGGACGAAGTAGTTCACCATCGCTGCGGTGGTGCCCGCGATCAGGCCCCAGAAGCCGGACTTCATCGACGCCCGCTTCCAGAACATGCCGATGATGAAGACCACGAACATCGGCACGTTGAAGAAGGAGAAGAGCGTCTGGAGGTAGCTCATGATGTTCGAGAACGACGACGCGAGGAACGCGGTGCCGATCGAGGCGAGCACGCCGATCGCGGTGATCAGCCGGCCGAACCGCACGTAGTAGGCGTCCTCGCGGTCGCGGATCACGTACTTCGCCCAGATGTCGGTGGTGAAGACGGTGTTGAAGGACGACACGTTGGCCGCCATGCCGGCCATGAAGGCGGCCAGCAGACCGGTCACCGCGATGCCGAGCACGCCGTTGGGCAGCAGCGATTCCATCAGGTACGGGATGGCGTCGTTGTACTGCAGGTCGGAGTCGGGCGTGCCGATCCGCGGCACGAGGGCGGCGGCGACCAGGCCGGGGATCATCACCAGGAAGACGATGAAAATCTTCGGGAAGGCGGCGATCAGCGGGGTGCGCTGGGCGGCGGAGAGGTTCTTCGCGGACAGTGCCCGCTGCACCTCGGCGAAGTTCGTCGTCCAGTAGCCGAACGACAGCACGAAACCGAGGCCGAGCACGATGGTCAGCCAGTTGGCGCCCAGCGGGTTGTCGCTGCCGATGCCGGTGCCGCCCCAGGAGGTCATGAAGTCGCCGCCGTGCTGTGCGGTGAGCTTGTCGGACAGCCCGTCCCAGCCGCCGACCGACTTCAGGCCGAGCACGGTGATGGGGATGAGGGCCGCCAGGATCACGAAGAACTGGAGCACCTCGTTGTAGATCGCCGAGGACAGGCCGCCCAGGGTGATGTAGGCGAGGACGAAGAATCCGGCGACGACGATCGCCACCCACTGCGGCCAGCCCAGCAGCGCCTCGACGACGATGGCGAGTGCGTAGAGGTTGACGCCGGCGATGAGGATGGCGGCGCAGGCGAACAGGATCGAGCTGAGCAGGTGCGCGGCCTTGTCGAAGCGCAGCAGCAGGAACTCGGGGACCGAGCGGACCTTGGAGCCGTAGTAGAAGGGCATCATCACCAGGCCGAGGAAGACCATGGCCGGGATGGCGCCGATCCAGTACCAGTGGGTGGTGTAGACGCCGTACTGCGCGCTGTTGGCGGCCATGCCCAGGATCTCGGTGGCGCCGAGGTTGGCGGCGATGAAGGCGAGTCCGGTGACCCAGGCGGGCAGGGAGCGGCCGGAGAGGAAGAAGTCGAGGCTGGTCTTGACCGAGCGGCGGGCGGCGAAGCCGATGCCGAGGACCACGACGAAGTAGATGCCGAGGATCGTGTAGTCGAGCCAGTTCGTGGGGAGTCGTAGCTCGGCCGCCAGCTGTGTGGCGGTGTATGTGGGGGTCTGCATGAATTCTCGCTTCGTTGCGCGAACTGATCCGTGGCGGAACCTACGCCTCCGCGTTCAGTAATTGAACACTTCTGGTGATGCTCTTTGTTTGATTGTGATGTTGACTGCCGTGGTGAGTTGTGTTTCGATGTGTTTGGTTCTGTTTGATGAGTGGGTACGTGATGGGGTGGCTCGAATGGAGAGTCCGCGGTGAAGAAGACCTCGACCCGGCTGGCCGACGGTCGTGAGCTGATCTACTACGACCTGCGCGACGACACCGTCCGCGACGCGGTCGACCGCCGTCCGCTGGACCCGACCGTGACGACCTCCGAGGTCCGCCACGACGACCTGCTCGGCGACTCGGTCGCGATCGCCTCGCACCGGCAGGGCCGCACCTATCACCCGCCGGCCGACGAATGCCCGCTGTGCCCGTCCGAGGGCGAGCGGCTGAGCGAGATCCCCGACTCGTCGTACGACGTCGTCGTCTTCGAGAATCGTTTCCCCTCCCTGGCGGGCGACTCCGGCCGCTGCGAGGTCGTCTGCTTCACCTCCGACCACACCTCCTCCTTCGCCGACCTGGGCGAGGAGCAGGCGCGGCTGGTCCTGGACGCCTGGACCGACCGGACGTCGGAGCTCTCCCATCTGCCCTCCGTGGAACAGGTGTTCTGCTTCGAGAACCGCGGAGCCGAGATCGGGGTCACGCTCCAGCACCCGCACGGCCAGATCTACGCCTACCCGTTCACCACTCCGCGCACCGCCCTGATGCTGCGTTCGCTCGCCGCCCACAAGGACGCCTCCGGCGGGGAGAACCTGTTCGACGCCGTGCTGGAGCGTGAGCTGGCCGGCGAGCGGGTCGTCCTTGAGGGTGAACACTGGGCGGCGTTCGTGCCGTACGCCGCGCACTGGCCGTACGAGGTCCACCTGTACCCGAAGCGCCGCGTGCCCGATCTGCTCGCGCTCGACGAGGACGCGCGCTCGGAGTTCCCCCAGGTTTATCTGGAACTCTTGAGGCGCTTCGACCGGATCTTCGGCGAAGGTGAACCGCCCACGCCCTACATCGCGGCCTGGCACCAGGCCCCGTTCGGCCAGCTGGCGGAGTTCGACGGCGTCACCCGTGACGACTTCGCCCTCCACCTGGAGCTTTTCACCATCCGAAGGACTTCCGGCAAGCTGAAGTTCCTCGCGGGTTCCGAGTCCGGCATGAGCGTGTTCATCAACGACGTGCCGCCGGAGCGCGCGGCCGAGCGACTGCGAGAGGTAGCGAGTTGATGAGCGGTAAGTACCTGGTCACCGGTGGCGCGGGATACGTCGGCAGCGTGGTCGCCCAGCATCTGCTGGAGGCGGGCGCCGAGGTCACCGTCCTGGACAACCTCTCCACCGGCTTCCGCGAGGGCGTGCCCGCCGGTGCCGCCTTCATCGAGGGCGACATCCGCGACGCCGCCAAGTGGCTCGACTCCTCCTACGACGCCGTGCTGCACTTCGCCGCCTTCTCCCAGGTCGGAGAGTCGGTGGTGAAGCCGGAGAAGTACTGGGACAACAACGTCGGCGGCACCCTCGCCCTGCTCGGCGCGATGCGCGAGGCGCGCGTGCGCACGCTGGTCTTCTCCTCCACGGCGGCCACCTACGGCGAGCCCGTCAGCACGCCGATCACCGAGACCGACCCCACCGCCCCCACCTCCCCCTACGGGGCGTCCAAGCTCGCCGTCGACCACATGATCACCGGCGAGGCGAAGGCCCACGGCCTCGGCGCGGTCTCGCTGCGCTACTTCAACGTGGCCGGCGCCTACGGCGCCCACGGCGAGCGCCACGACCCCGAGTCCCACCTCATCCCGCTGGTCCTCCAGGTCGCCCTGGGCCGCCGCGACGCCATCTCCGTCTACGGCGACGACTACCCGACCCCGGACGGCACCTGCGTCCGCGACTACATCCACGTCGCCGACCTGGCCGAGGCCCATCTGCTGGCCCTGAAGGCCGCGCGCCCCGGCGAGCACCTGATCTGCAACCTCGGCAACGGCAACGGCTTCTCCGTCCGCGAGGTCATCGAGACCGCCCGCCAGGTCACCGGCCACCCCATCCCCGAGGTCCCGGCCCCGCGCCGGGGCGGCGACCCCGCGGTCCTGGTGGCCTCCGCGGACGCGGCCCGCGAGAAGCTGGGCTGGAACCCGTCCCGCGCCGACCTCGCGGGCATCGTCGCGGACGCGTGGGAGTTCGCGCGGCACATCGCACGCAACGCAAGGGAGCAGTGAGCGTGGGCGCACAGCAGGTGCGGGACGGCTTCGCCGAGCTGTACGGGACCGAACCCGAGGGTGTCTGGGCGGCTCCCGGCCGCGTCAACCTCATCGGTGAGCACACCGACTACAACGACGGCTTCGTGATGCCCTTCGCGCTGCCGCACACCGCGCTCGCGGCGGTCTCGCGGCGCACGGACGGCCGTCTGCGGCTGCACTCCGCCGACGTCGAGGGCGGCGTCGTCGAGTTGCGGCTCGACGACCTGGCGCCCGAGTCGGACCGGGACTGGACGGCCTACCCGGCGGGCGTGGTGTGGGCACTGCGCGAGGCCGGGCACGCGGTGACCGGCGCGGACGTCCACCTCACCTCCACCGTCCCGGCGGGCGCGGGCCTGTCCTCCTCGGCGGCCCTGGAAGTGGTGGTCGCGCTCGCCCTGAACGACCTGTACGGGCTGGGGCTGAAGGGCTGGCAGCTGGCCCGGCTGTGCCAGCGCGCCGAGAACGTCTACGTCGGCGCACCCGTCGGCATCATGGACCAGACGGCCGCCGCCTGCTGCACCGACGGCCACGCCCTGTTCCTGGACACCCGGGACCTGTCCCAGAAGCAGATCCCCTTCGACCTGGCGGCCGAGGGCATGCGGCTGCTGGTCGTCGACACCCAGGTCAAGCACGCGCACAGCACCGGCGAGTACGGCAAGCGCCGGGCGGGCTGCGAGAAGGGTGCGGCCCTGCTCGGCGTGGACGCCCTGCGGGACATCCCGTACGGGGAGCTGGACGCGGCCCTCGCGCGGCTCGGCGACGACGAGGAGGTGCGCCGTCTGGTCCGCCACGTGGTGACCGAGGACGAGCGTGTCGAGCGGGTGGTCGCCCTGCTGGAGTCGGGCGGGACGCGGGCCATCGGCCCGGTCCTCACGGAGGGCCACGCCTCCCTGCGTGACGACTTCCGCATCTCCTGCCCGGAGCTGGACCTGGTGGTCGACACCGCGCTGGCCTCCGGTGCGCTCGGCGCCCGGATGACCGGCGGGGGCTTCGGCGGCTCGGCGATCGTGCTCGCCGAGGCGGCGGACGTCGACACCCTCACGAAGGCGGTCGAAGAGGCGTTCGCGGCGGCCGGTTTCACGGCGCCGCGCGTGTTCGAGGCGGTTCCTTCGCCGGGCGCGCGACGGATCGGCTAGGAGACGCCCCACGGACGCCGCGCCCGGAGCGGGTTCGCCGGGAACCCGTTCCTGCGGAACCGCTTCACCAAGGTGTATTCGGTGATCCCCGGCGGATAGTCGGGGATCACGCACACCACCTCGTAGCCCTGCTTCCGGTAGAACTCGGGGGCCTGGAAGTCCCAGGTCTCCAACCGCGCGGCCCCGCAGCCGCGTTCGGCGCGGGCGATCCGCTCCGCCTCGGCCAGCAGCCGGCCGCCCAGGCCCGCTCCCCGGTGCCGTTCGTCCACCCAGAGGTACGTCACCTGGAGCCAGGTCGCCCAGGTGTGCCCGACCAGCCCGCCCGCCAGCTCCCCCGCCTCGTCCGACGCCCAGACGTGCAGCGGGACTTCGCGCTCACCCGGCGTGCCCCGAAGCGCCGCCACGACCGGTGAGGCCGCGGCATTGGTGTCGGCCAGCCGCGAACGGAGAAGATCGCGTCGGACCTTGTCGACTTCTGTCTCAAGACGAAACATGCGGCTCACCATAAACGTGCCGGACCGCCAGTTCTGCAAATAGCCTTCCGCCGCGGCCCCCCGCCCGTACTCTGAGGATCGGCACCGGTGGGGGCCGGTGCTGTTCAGGGGGCGAGTCAAAGTCGGGTACGGCGCCCTGTGGTAGCAGTCATGACACGGCGGCGGCCGTGCGCTCGTGGCTGGGCGACCCTTGGGCGTCGTACCCGTGCCGGCGCTTTCGTTCTCCGGGTCTGTCCGGACCAGTGGGGGTTTTCAGTGGTTCGCATCCGAGTCCTGGTCGTCGACGACCACCGCATCTTCGCCGAGTCGCTGGCGGCGGCCCTGGCCGCGGAGCCGGACGTCGAGGTGTCCGCGGCGGGCAGCGGCCCGGCCGCGCTGCGCTGCCTGGAGCGGGCCGCGGCCGAGGGCCGGCGGTTCGACGTGCTGCTCGTCGACGCCGACCTGGGGGGCGGCGGACCCGGCGCACGGCCCGCGGTGGCGGCCGTGCCCGCGCAGCGGGAGAGCGGCGAGGACGGGGCCGTCGACGGGATCTCCCTGGTCGCGGGGGTGCGCTCGGCACAGCCCGGGGTGCGGACCGTGGTGCTCGCGGAGAAGGACGACCCGCGCCGGGCGGCGCTGGCGCTCCAGGCGGGCGCCTCCGGCTGGGTCGCCAAGGACTGCTCGCTGTCGCGGCTGCTCACCGTGATCCGCGGGGTGCTGCGGGACGAGACCCATCTGCCGCCGGCGCTGCTCACCGGGGTGCTGCGGGAGCTGACCGCCGCCCGCCGGCACCGCACGGAGAGCGAGCGGCTGGTGGAGTCGCTGACCCCGCGGGAGCGGGAGGTGCTGCGCTGCATGGTGGCGGGGCTGGGCCGCAAGGCGGTCGCCGAGCGGCTCTTCCTCAGCCCGCACACCGTGCGGACGCATATGCAGAACGTGCTCGGCAAGCTGGGCGTGCACTCCACGCTGGCCGCCGTGGCGCTCGCCCGGCGGGCCGGGGTCGGGCCGGCCGACCTAACCGGGGATGTTGTCGAACGGGGCGGTCAGCTGGCGTAGCAGTGCGGCCAGTTCACCGCGCTGGGCGCGGGACAGCTCGGCGAGGATGGCGCGCTCCTGGTCCAGCAGTCCGGCCAGTGCCTGGTCGGCGCGGTCGCGGCCCTCCGCGGTGAGCCGGACCAGCACGCCGCGCCGGTCGCTGGGGTCGGGCAGCCGCTCGACCAGGCCTTTCTTGGCGAGCCGGTCGATCCGGTTGGTCATCGTGCCGGAGGTGACCAGGGTCTGCGTCAGCAGCTGGCCGGGGGAGAGCTGGTACGGCGTGCCCGCCCGCCGGAGCGCGGTCAGCACGTCGAACTCCCAGGGCTCCAGACTGTGCTCGGAGAAGGCCAGCCGGCGTGCGCGGTCCAGATGCCGGGCGAGCCTGCTCACCCGGCTGAGCACCTCGAGCGGTTCCACGTCGAGGTCCGGGCGCTCCCGGCGCCACGCTGCGACCAGCCGATCGACCTCGTCCTCCATGACGATCAGTGTAGTGGTTGTGTCGACATGAAGTCTCTTGACGTCAAGATACTCCGCGGGGCAGCCTGGAACCGTCGACGACAGGAGGCCCCCGCATGCCCACCCCCACCTGGGACCCGGCCCAGTA
>NZ_MUND01000251.1 GCF_002154375.1 Streptomyces glaucescens
GGCCGCCGCCTCGTCGACGGCGCGGCTGCGGGGGCGGGCGGCGAGGACGGCGTCGATGTCGCTTCCGACGTTGTGCCCGGCGGCCTTGTCGACGGTCGTGACGTAGACCCCGCCCGGGCGCAGCACGCGCGCGCACTCGGCGACGACGGCGCGCACGGCCGCCGGGCCGGGCAGCAGGTGGAGCAGCCACACGCTGGTCACCGCGTCGAACGTGCCGTCGGGGAACGGCAGTCGGCGGGCGTCGGCGCGGACCACGGCGCCCGGGACGCGGGCGGCGGCACGGCGGACCATCGCGTCGGTGAGGTCGACCCCGGTCACCCGCAGGCCGTCCCGGGCCGCGGCGAGCCGCCGGGTGACGATGCCGGTGCCGCAGGCGAGGTCGAGCAGACGGCGGGCGTCATCGGGCACCAGGCCGAGGACGCCTTCCGCGGCGGCGGCCGCGCGGGGTTCGCCGCCCCGGGAGGCGTCGTAGCGTTCGGCCTCCTGGCTGTAGTCCAGCACCGCCGGCTCAGCTCGCGCCGTGGGCCGGGGCGAGGCCGGAGACGCGGCGGGCCAGCTCGACGTCCAGCTCGGTGACCTTGCCGCCGGCGCTGTGGGTGTGCACCGACACGGTCACGCTGTGGTAGCCGAGGGTGAGGTCGGAGTGGTGGTCCAGCTCGTCCTGCACCCGGGCGATGTGCATGACGAGCGCGGCGGCGGCGATGTGCGAGCCGAGCCGGTAGGTGCGGGTGAGGCGGTCCTCGTCCAGCGACCAGCCCGGCAGTCCGGCCAGCCGGTCCTCGATCTCCTCGGGCGACAGCGGTTGCACGGCCATGACCTCGCTCCTTTCCCGGGGGTCCGGCTCCAGCCTGCCACAGGAGAGCCGCCGCGGTCCTGGCCGGACGGCCTCCCGGGGGTCAGGTGCGGTGACATTCGGCCGCGAGATCGTCGGCCAGCGCGGCGATCCGGTCCCGTCCCTCGACCTGCCGCAGCCAGGGGTGCGGCAGGCTGACGTCGCCGTACCGGGCGCCGAGGATGTTCCCGCAGATGGCGCCGGTGGAGTCGGTGTCGCCCGAGTGGTTGACCGAGAGCAGCAGCGCGTCCGTCACCCGGGGTTCGGCGAGCGCCGCGTACACGCCGATGGCCAGGGCCTCCTCGGCGACCCAGCCGGCGCCCAGCCGCTCCACCCTCGCCGCGCTCGGTGCGCCCTCGGCGGCCAGGTCGAGGGCCTGTTCGAGGGCTGCGGTGGTCTCCTCGTGGCCGGGGTGGCGGGCGAGCAGCCGCAGGGTGCGCAGGACGGCGCCCTCGACGGAGTCCCCGGCGAGCAGGTGGGCGGTGAGGGCGGCGAACGCGCCGGCCGCGTAGTAGCCGGTGGGGTGGCCGTGGGTGAGCCGGGCACAGCGGGCGGCGAGGTCGAAGGCGCGGTCGGCGGGGGCGCCGGTGAGCCCGAAGGGCGCCGAGCGCATCACCGCGCCGCAGCCCTTGGCGTTGGGGTTGACCGGGCCGAAACCGCCGAGCGGGGTGCCCGTGTCGGGGACGTAGGGCTGGTGCAGGCCGGACAGGCAGGCGTTGCCCGGGGCGCGGCGGGCGTAGAGCCACGGCTCGGCGAGGAGGGGCCGGTCGGGCCCGGGGTGCCCGGCGAGGGTGCCGTCGGGGCCGGGCTGCTGCTGGGTGACCAGCCAGCGCCGGTAGGCCTCGTACAGCAGCTGGTGGGCGGCGCCGCCGATGCCCTTCTCACGTTCGCGGCGGTGGGCGGCGAGGATGCCCTCGACGGTGAACAGCGTCATCTGGGTGTCGTCGCTGATCCGTCCGGCGACACCGGTGGCGTCGGGAACGAGGGAGGTGACGCCGCGCGCGCCGTGGGCGGCGCGGATGGCGTCCAGGGAGCTGAACTCGACGGGGTAGCCGAGGGCGTCGCCGAGCGCGCCGCCGAGCAGGCAGCCGCGCACTCTCGACCGGAGCACCGCCGGTGCCTGCCAGTTCGCCTGCTGCCACGTCTCGTTCACGCGGTACCTCCTCGACTACGGTCGTACACATGAGCATTCTCACGTCCGCGCCCGCGGCTGCCGCGACCGCCCCCGCCGACCAGGGAGTCGGCCCGCTGCTGCGGTCCTGGCGGGAGCGGCGGCGGGTCAGCCAGCTGGAGCTGGCGCTGCGCGCCGATTCCTCCGCCCGGCACATCAGCTTCATCGAGACGGGCCGGTCCCGGCCGAGCGAGGAGATGGTGCTGCGGCTGGCCGAGCATCTGGACGTGCCGGTGCGGGACCGCAACGCGCTGCTGCTGGCGGCCGGTTACGCGCCGCGGTTCCCGGAGACCCCGCTGGACGATCCGGCGCTGGGGGCGTTGCGGGCGGGCATGGAGCGGCTGATCCGCGGCTACGAGCCGTATCCGGCGCTGGTGGTGGACGCGACCTACAACGTGGTGGCCGCGAACCGGGGCATCACCATGCTGCTGGACGAGGTGCCCGAGGACCTGCTGGCGCCGCCGCTGAACGCGATGCGGCTGACGCTGCACCCGCGGGGGCTGGCGCCCCGGATCCGCAATCTGCGCGAGTGGCGGGGGCATCTGCTGGCGCAGATGGAACGGCAGATCGCGCTGCACCGCTCGGCGCCGCTGCGGGCGCTGTACGAGGAGGTGGCGGCGTATCCGGTGCCTGAGCCGGCGCCGGCCGCCGAGCCGGAGGAGCCGGTCCCGTACTTCGCGCTGCCGATGCAGATCGAGTACGAGGGCCGGATCCTGTCGTTCATCTCGTCGATCTCCACGTTCAACACCCCGATGGACGTGACCGTCGCCGAGCTGGCCATCGAGACGTTCCTCCCGGCCGACCCGGCGACCGTGAAGCACCTTCAGGAGCTGGTGTCCTGACGGGCCCTCAGTGCGAAGTGCTGGAGGACGGCGAAGGAGGCGACGGTGAACGCCTGGAGCACGGTCCACACGGCGCCCGCGGTGCTGGGGGTGAGCCAGAGCGCGAGGGCCACGACACTGACGGCCGCCCAGGTGAGGTTGGCTTCCACGACCGCGCGGACGGGCAGGGACGCGGGGTGCGGGCGGGCGGCGAGCAGGCCGACGCCCGCGGCGAAGACGGTGAGGAACGCGCCGAGGGCGAGCAGCAGACCGGAGCCGACGCCGAGCAGGTCGCCGAGCGGTCCGGAGAGGGCGAGGTAGGCGACACCGTTGGTGCCGGTCACGACCGCGTCGAGGGCCAGGAAGCGGCGCAGCATGGTGCGCGGGTCGGAGGTGCGGGCGAGGGCGGCGAGCTGGGTGGCGGACATGGCGGATCATCCTCCGGCGAGGTCGTCGGTAGCGGGGCCCGGGCCCCGGGGCGGAGTGCGCCGCCCCGGAACCCGGTGGGTCCACGATCGCGCCGGGCGGGGTGCGGGGTCGATTACCCGGGAGGTAATGAGGGGCCGGGTGCGGTGAGCGGGACGGGCGGACCCGGGGGCTTCCGCATGTCTCATATGGCAAGCAGCCCACCGTGAACTCGTGAGTATGCAGCGGGAACATGTCAGACTGCTCGGGAACTTCCGGCGCGTAGGGGAGGCGTGGCGTGAGTGAGCGGCGGCCGGCGCCCACCGTGGGCCAGGTGGTGCTCGGCAAGCGGTTGCAGGAGCTGCGGGAGACGGCCGGGCTGAGCCGGGAGGACGCCGCGCGGGTCCTGCGGGTGGCCCCGGCGACCGTACGCCGGATGGAGACGGCCGAGGTCTCCCTGAAGATTCCGTACGTGCAGCTGCTGCTGGACGCCTACGGGGTGCCCGAGGGCGAGGTGGAGTCGTTCGTCACGCTGGCCGAGGAGGCGAACCAGCCGGGCTGGTGGCAGCGGTTCCACGATGTGCTGCCGGACTGGTTCAGCCTGTTCGTGAGCCTGGAGGGCGCGGCCCGGCTGATCCGCTCCTACGAGCCGCACTTCGTGCCCGGTCTGCTGCAGACCGAGGAGTACGCGCGGGCCGTGCTGGAGGCCGGGACCATCGGGCAGACCGACCGGCCGTCGCTGGAGCGGCATGTGTCGCTGCGGATGGCCCGGCAGGAGCTGCTGACCCGCCCCGATCCGCCCCACCTGTGGGTGATCATGGACGAGACGGTGCTGCGCCGCCCGGTGAGCACCCGCCCCGAGGTGATGACCGGCCAGCTCGACCGGCTGCTGGAGGCCGTCGAGAGCGACCGGATCACCTTGCAGATCGCCGAGTTCGCGAGCGGCCCGCACCCGGGGACCTACGCGCCGTTCGCGCTGTTCCGGTTCGCCGAGCCGGAGCTGCCGGACATGGTGTTCACCGAGTACCTGACGGGCGCGCTGTACCTGGACTCCCGTACGGAGGTGTCCGCGCACCTGGAGGTGCTGGACCACATGACGGCACACGCCGCGTCCGCCCGGCGCACCAAGAAGATCCTCCAGGAGTGCCGCGGGCGGTTCTGAGCGAAACAGCGAGACAGCGAGACCTGAAACGACCGAGGCCCCGGGGTCCGTCATCCGGGGCCGACTAGGAGACGACACCGTCATGACCGCATCCGACGCCGCCCCCGCCCGTATCGACACCAGCCGGCCGCACCCGGCGCGGGTGTACGACTGGTGGCTGGGCGGCAAGGACAACTACCCGGTGGACGAGGAGCTGGCCCGGCGGATCCTCGCCGTGGACGGCACGGTGGTGCGCGGGGCGCGCGCCAACCGCCGGTTCATGCACCGGGCCGTGCGCACGGTCGCCGAGGCGGGGATCCGCCAGTTCCTGGACATCGGCACCGGCATCCCCACCGAGCCCAACCTGCACCAGGTGGCACAGAAGACCGCGCCGGAGAGCCGGGTGGTGTACGCGGACAACGACCCGATCGTGCTGCGGCACGCCGAGGCGCTGCTGCACGGCTCGGCCGAGGGCGCCACCGCCTACGCGCACGCCGACGTACGGGACGTGGACGCCCTGCTGGCGCGGGCCGGCGAGACCCTCGACCTCACCCGGCCGGTCGCGCTGTCGCTGGTGGCGCTCACCCACTACCTGGACTCCGACCCGGAGGGCGACGACGTCTACGGGCTGCTGTCCCGGTACGTCGACGCGCTCGCGCCCGGCAGCTATCTGATCCTGTCCCAGGTGACCCCCGATCTGAACCCGGAGGCCATCGCCAGGGCGGCCGAGAGCTTCCGGCGCGCCGGCACCCCGTTCCACCCCCGGTCGCTCGGCGAGTTCGCGCGTTTCTTCGACGGGCTGGAGCTGCTGGGTCCCGGGCTGATCCCGGTGCACGGCTGGCGTCCGGAGGCGGAGGACGTGGCGGCCCAGGCGGAGGGGATCGTGCCGGTGTACGCGGGGGTGGCGCGCAAGCCGTGACACGCGTGCACCCCTGGCCCGCAGGCCGCGCGGGGCCGCTCTCACCCGTACGGTCCGCGTGAGCGAGTGCGCTCCCCTGCCCGCCCCTAGGTTCGAAGGGACCGGGTGAGCAAGGGAGCGCAGGTGACGGACACGCGGACACCCCCCACCGAGCCGGGCGCGGCGCTGCTGCGTGCCGGACGGTTCTTCCGGCCCGGGACCGCCGCGCCCGACCTGCACAGCGTGGAACTCACCGGCGGCCGGGAGGCGGACGCCTTCTACCGGGACCGGTGGAGCCACGACAAGGTGGTCAACTCCACCCACGGCGTGAACTGCACCGGCTCCTGCCGCTGGAAGGTGTACGTCAAGGACGGGATCATCACCTGGGAGACCCAGCAGACCGACTATCCGTCGGTGGGCGCGGACCGGCCCGAGTACGAGCCGCGGGGCTGCCCGCGCGGCGCCGCGTTCTCCTGGTACACGTACTCCCCCACCCGCGTGCGCCACCCGTACGTCCGGGGCGTGCTGCTGGAGATGTACCGGGAGGCGAAGGCCCGGCTGACGGACCCGGTGCTGGCCTGGGCGGACATCCAGGGCGACCCGGAGCGCCGCCGCCGCTACCAGCGGGCGCGCGGCAAGGGCGGCCTGGTGCGGGCGACCTGGGACGAGGCGGTGGAGCTGGTCGCCGCCGCTCACGTGCACACCATCAGGACGTACGGCCCGGACCGCATCGCGGGCTTCTCCCCCATCCCGGCGATGTCGATGGTGTCGCACGCGGCCGGCGCCCGGTTCCACTCGCTGATCGGCGCGCCCATGCTCTCGTTCTACGACTGGTACGCCGATCTGCCGGTGGCCTCCCCGCAGGTCTTCGGCGACCAGACGGACGTCCCCGAGTCGGGTGACTGGTGGGACGCGGCGTATCTGATGGTGTGGGGCTCCAATGTCCCGGTGACCCGCACCCCGGACGCGCACTGGATGGCGGAGGCCCGCTACCGGGGGCAGAAGGTGGTGGTGGTCTCCCCGGACTACGCGGACAACACCAAGTTCGCCGACGAATGGCTGCACCCGCACCCCGGCACGGACGGCGCGCTGGCGCTGGCGATGGGGCACGTCGTCCTCAAGGAGTTCTTCGTCGACCGCGAGACGCCGTTCTTCACGGACTACGTGCGCCGGTTCACCGATCTGCCGTTCCTGGTCACGCTGCGGGAGAAGGACGGCGCGTACGTGCCGGGGAAGTTCGTGCGCGCCTCGGACCTCGGGCGGACCGGGGAGGGCGCGGAGTGGAAGACGGTTGTCCGGGACGCCGTGACGGGACGGCCCGTGGTGCCGAACGGCTCGCTGGGATTTCGCTGGACGGAGTCCGGCAAGGGCCTCTGGAATCTCGAACTGGGCGCCGTCGAACCACAGTTGAGCCTGTACGGGGAGAAGGGCGTGGAGGTGCTGCTGCCCCGGTTCGACACCGAGGGCGGGGAGCACGGGCAGGGG
>NZ_MUND01000252.1 GCF_002154375.1 Streptomyces glaucescens
CCGCCGCCTGCCTGCAGCGGCTCACCCACAGCGCGGTGAAACGCTATCCGCGGCTGGACCCGCGTCTGATCAAGTGGCACCTGATCGACATCGCGCCCAAGCTGATGCCCGAACTGGGCGACAAGCTCGGCCGCAGCGCCATGGAAGTGCTGCAGCGGCGGGGCATCGAGGTCTCGCTCGGGGTGTCCATCGAGAAGGCGGGCCCGGAGGAGGTCACCTTCACCGACGGCCGGGTGATCCCCACCCGCACCCTGATCTGGACGGCCGGGGTGGTGGCGAGCCCGCTCATCGCGACGCTGGGCGCGGAGACGGTGCGCGGGCGGCTCGCGGTCAACGCCGAGATGAGCCTGCCGGGCCACGACGGGGTCTTCGCGCTCGGCGACGCCGCCGCCGTGCCGGACGTGGCCAAGGGCCTGGGCAACGTCTGCCCGCCCACCGCGCAGCACGCCATGCGGCAGGGCCGCAAGGTCGCGGACAACGTCATCGCGACGCTGCGCGGGCAGTCCATGGAGCCGTACATCCACAAGGACCTCGGGCTCGTCGTCGACCTGGGCGGCAAGGACGCGGTCTCCAAGCCGCTCGGCATCGAGCTGCACGGACTGCCCGCCCAGGCCGTGGCGCGCGGCTACCACTGGTCCGCGCTGCGCACCAACGTGGCCAAGACCCGGGTGCTGACCAACTGGGTGCTCAACGCCGTCGCCGGGGACGACTTCGTGCGCACCGGCTTCCAGGCGCGCAAGCCCGCGAAGCTGAAGGACTTCGAGTACACCGACGCCTACATGACTCCTGAGCAGGTGCGGGAGTACGTCGAGGGGTCGGGCCGCGGGGTGTCCTGACGGCACTCTTCGCGCGAAGGCGTGAGCACGGCGAACGGGGGGGGCCGGTCTTCGGACCGGCCCCCCCGTTCTCGCCCTTCTCGCCTTCCCGTCGCCGACGTGTTCTTCAGAGACGCCGGCGCCGCCCGTTGCACGATCCGGACCCGGCCGTGCGGTTCGCACCCGTCCGCCCGGTGCCGCGCCGGCCCATCGCCTCGTCCCGGACGCGGGCGCAACTGCGGCTGATGAGCCGGGACACGTGCATCTGGGAGATGCCGAGCCGGTCGGCGATCCGGCTCTGCGTCATGTCCTCGAAGAACCGCATGTAGAGGATGGCCCGTTCACGTTCGGGCAGGTTGCGCAGGCACTCCTTGGCGGACTCCCGGTCCACCACGATGTCGTACGAGGAGTCCGGCGCGCCGAGGGTGTCGGCGAGGCTGTAGCCGTCCTCGTCGGAGGAGAGTTCGGCGTCGAGGGAGAGGGTGCTGAAGCTCTCCAGGGCCTCGATCCCGGTGCTGACCTCCTCCTCGGTCAGGCCGGTGTGGGCGGCGATCTCGGCGATGGTGGGTTCCCGGGTACCGGGGCTCTGGGCCAGTTCGCGGCGGGCCACCCGCACCTTGTTGCGCAGCTCCTGCACGCGGCGCGGCACACGCAGCGCCCACATGCGGTCCCGGAAGTGGCGCTTGACCTCGCCGGTGATGGTGGGGACGGCGTAGCTCTCGAAGGCGCCGCGCTCGGGGTCGTAGCGGTCGATGGCCTTCACGAGGCCCAGGGCCGCCACCTGGCGCAGGTCCTCGACGGACTCGCCCCGGTCGCGGAACCGGCCGGCGATCCGGTGGGCCATGGGCAGCCAGGCAGTGACGAGTTCGTCGCGCGCGGCGTCCCGCTCGGGGCCGTCCGGCAGTTCGGCCAGCCGGGCGAAGAGTTCGGCGGTCTCGGGGGCGTCGTCGTGCGGTCGTCGATTGGTGTGCGCGGGGTGCCCGGAAGTGGTGGTACGGCTGGCCGACGTGTCGATGCGCATGCGGAATCGCTCCTGAACGGTCTTTTCAGCGACTTTCTCGGGACTGACTTGACCGCGGGGAAGGGTGCCGCTCCGGTCGACCCGGAGGCCCCGGAGCGCAGACCACTCCCCGCTGGCGCGCCTCCGGTCCGAAGCACGAAAATGCGCCTGCCCGGTCACCCCGGGTGCAAACCCGGGCAGCCGTCCAAGAGCCCGCGACCGCTCAGAAGACGTCCACCTCGGCGGTGATGCGCTTGCCGCCCTCGGGCAGGCCGGTGACCCGCACGTCACGCGCCAGCCGGCAGACGATCGGCCAGCCCCGGCCGCCGGGGCGCCGTCGCCCCTGGGCGTCGACCGGCGGCCTGACCTCGGGGAGTCGGTCGCTGCGGTCGCTCACCGACACCCGCACGCCGTGCTCGACGGCGTCGACGTCCACTTCGGTGATCCCGCCGCCGTGCAGGATGGCATTGGTGGTCAGCTCGGAGGCGACCAGCAGCGCGTCGGCCAGGCCGTCCGCGTCGCAGCGCCTTCCGGTGGCCCTGCACCGCCTGTCCACCACGCGCCGTACGGCCCCGCGCACATCGGCCGGATGGCAGGTGCCCGGGCAGTCGGGTCCGGGACGGCCGGGGGGGCCGTCGAGGCGCTCGGGCGAGTACTGGATGCTCACTTCTCTCACTCCCTGACTGGTCGGCCGGGAAAGGGAAAGGACGAAGACAAGGACAAGAACACGGCGTTTTATCCGATTGCCCCCCTTTTCGGCTGACCATCGAGGCCGGACCCAAACCAACCGGCGGACCGGAACCGCGTGCGGGACCCGCCGCCGAAGCCGCCATCGAGACCGCGATGCGGGGTACGCGGACGTCATGACCGATGTCGTGGACTCAGACGAGCTGGTACGGCGCATCCAGCGCGGCAGGGCGTGGGCCCTGCGGGAGGAGCGCGCGTGGCGGGAGCGCAGCGAGGCTCTGCGCCCGGCCGAACCGGACGGCGCCCGGGACGCCGCCGTGCGTGCGCTGGCCTACAAGGCGGTGATCGGAGTACTGGACGAGATCCTCACGCCCGGCAGGCACCCGGAGGAGGACTCACCCGCCTGACCGGGCGGGACGGCCGAGCGGCCCGATCGGCCCGCGGGGGCTCCGGGCACCCGAAGTGCCATGTCAGCCGATCGCACCCGGGCACCCGTACTGGAAGCCCTCGCCGAGTACCGTCGCAGCGGGCGTCTGTCGTTCACCCCGCCGGGTCACAAGCAGGCCCGTGGCGCCGCGCACGCCGACGACCGGGAGACGGCGGGCGAACTGCTGTCCGCGCTCAAGGAGCTGGCGCGGTCCGCGCCGGAGCTGGAGGGGGCTCCGCGCGTGGCGGTGCCGGAGGCGGCCGAGCTACGGATGGAGCAGGCCGTGCTGCCGCGCGACGCCTTCTTCGGACCGGCCGAGGCGGTGCCGCTCGGCGCGGCGGACGGCCGGATCGCCACGGAGATGATCACACCGTACCCGCCCGGGGTCCCGGCGGTCCTGCCCGGCGAGCGGCTGCGCGAACCCGTCCTGCGCTATCTGCGCACGGGACTGGCGGCGGGCATGAATCTGCCGGACGCAGCCGATCCGTCACTGGAGACGATCCGCGTGGTGGCCCGCTCCTGAGCGTCACGCGCCCGAAACACGGAGGAAACCCGAGTGAAACAGGTCACGTAACCGGGTTTTGGCCGGGGCTGACACCCCAAGATGGTTTAGGGTTCATCCATACGTGGTGACGGAGTCGAGGGCATCCTCCTCCGGCACCGCTACGGCCCTGGCTGGTGTCCCCCGTCCAGCCAGGGCTTTTAATTTTTCCCCGCGACGAGATCCCGCCCGTCGCCGAGGTGCCCGCGGCGCCGGCAGCGGCTGAAATGGGCGTAGGCAACGCACTGGAACCGTCGGCGAGGAGCACCACGTCATGACCAAAGCGACGAAACTGCTGACCGCTCTTCCGCCGGCGCAACGGCAGCGCCTGATGACGCTGGCCCGGGAGGTGTCCTTCCCGGAGGACACCCGGATCTTCGAGCCGGAGGGGGTGGCCGACCGCTTCTGGGTGATCCGCTCCGGCGCGGTCTCGCTCGATCAGCGGGTGTCGTCGCTCCGACGGGTGACCGTCGCCAGTCTGGGCTCCGGCGACCTGCTGGGCTGGTCCTGGCTGTTCCCGCCGCACCGGTGGGACTTCGGCGCCGAGGCCTTCAGCCCCGTGCGCGCCTACGAGTTCGAGGCGGAACCGGTGCTCGCGCTGTGCGAGGAGGACCCGGGACTCGGCATGGCACTGGTGCGGACCGTCGCCGAGATCCTCGCCCACCGGCTGGAGATGACCCGGGGCCAGCTGATGGAGCAGTACTCGCTGCGCCGCCGCTCCTCCTGACTCAGACCCGGTGGCGGCGCAGGGCGGGGACCGCCGCCGCCAGGGTGAGCATCACCGCGACGACGAGCAGCCCGCCGCCCGTCACGGCGGCTCGCGGGCCGGCGGCGGAGCCGGCCGTGCCGTGCAGGACGTCGGCGAGCCGCGGCCCGCCCGCGACGACCACGGTGAACACGCCCTGCATCCGGCCGCGCATCTCGTCGGTGGCGGCGGAGAGCAGGATCGCCCCGCGGAAGACCATCGAGACCATGTCCGCGACCCCGGCCAGCACCAGGAAGGCCACCGCGAGCCACAGGCTGGTGCTCAGCCCGAACCCGGTGATCGCGACACCCCAGACGACCACCGCGCCGATGACCATCAGCCCGTGCCGGCGGGCCCGGGAGAACGTCCCGGAGAACAGCCCGCCCGCCACCGCGCCCACCGGGATCGCCGCGAACAGCAGACCGAGCGCGAGGCCCTCGCCGTAGGAGGCGTAGGTCTCGGCGGCGAGCTGCGGGAACAGTGCGCGGGGCATGCCGAGGACCATGGCCACGACATCGGCGAGGAAGGACAGCAGCAGCACCCTGTGCCGGGCGATGTAGCGGAAGCCGGCCGCGATCTCCCGCAGCCCGGCCCGCCGCGCGGCCGAGCCGGCGAGCGGCGGCAGCGCGGGCAGCCGGTACACCGCCCACACGGTGACGCACAGCGCGACGGCGTCGAGGAGATACAGCTCCGGGAGCCCGACGACCGGTATCAGGGCGCCCGCGAGCAGCGGTCCGGCGACCAGCCCGGTCTGCGTCACCGTGGAGCCGAGGGCGTTGGCCGCGGCCAGTTCGCCGGCGGGGACCAGGCGGGCGACGGAGGCGCTGCGGGCCGGGGAGTTCAGGCCGAAGAACGCCTGCTGGGCGGCGAGCAGCACCATCAGCACGCCCACCGACTCCAGGCCGGTCACCGCCTGCACCCAGAACAGCAGCGAGGTCACGGCGATGCCGCTGTTGGTGATCAGCAGCAGGGTGCGGCGGTCCACGGCGTCGGCGATCGCGCCGCCCCACAGGGCGAACACCACGAGCGGCAGCAGCCCGGCGAGGCTCGCATAGCCGACCCAGGCCGAGGAGCCCGTGATGTCGTAGATCTGCTTGGGTACGGCGACGGCCGTCAGCTGGCTGCCGACGGCCGTGACGATGGTCGAGGACCACAGTCTGCGGTAGTCGGGGCGGCGCAACGGCCGGGTGTCCATCGCCCAGCGGCGCCAGCCCTTGCGGGGCGGCTCGGCCGGGGCCGGTGCGGGATGCTGCTGCTCGGTGCCGTTGTCGCTGGTGTCCACGGGGTGGCCGGTCGCTCGCTTCCTGGTTGCTCGATACATCTTTCGAACCAGGGATCACTATCGCAGTCTCGGCCGGACGCTGATCGAGAACCTGCTCAGCTGCGGACGACGAGCGAGATGCCGAGCGCGATCATCGTCACCGCGAGCACGGCGTCCAGCACCCGCCAGGCGCTGGGCCGGGCGAGCCGGCGGCCCAGCAGCCGGGCACCGAAGCCGAGGGCGGTGAACCAGCACAGGCTGGCGAGCGCGGCGCCGATGCCGAAGGTCCAGCGCAGCGGGCCCTGGTCGGCGGCTACCGAGCCGAGCAGGAAGACGGTGTCGAGGTAGACGTGCGGATTGAGCCAGGTCATCGCCAGGCAGGTGAGCACGGCCCGGCGGCGGGAGGTCGCCGCCTCCCCCTCGGTACGCAGTCCCTCCGCGGCGGGGCGCAGCACCCGGCGGGCGGCCAGGGCGCCGTAGCCGAGCAGGAAGGCCCCGCCGATCCAGCCGATCGCCGTCAGCGCGCCCGGCCAGGCCACCACGACCGCTCCGACGCCGCCGACGCCGAGCGCGATGAGCAGCGCGTCGGACAGGGCGCAGATCCCGACGACGGCGAGGACCGCCTCCCGGCGCACCCCCTGGCGCAGGACGAAGGCGTTCTGGGCGCCGATGGCGACGATGAGCGAGAGACCGGTGCCGAATCCGGCGGCAGCGGCGGTGAGCGTGGAGGACATGCCCTTGACGCTAGGCAGCGACCGAGCCTGCGTACAGCTAAAGATTCTTACGTATCTTTAGCTGCTGTGAAGATGGAAGCCATAGCGCCCGGAATGCCGGAACTTCCCCTCGACCAGGTGCGCACGCTGCTCGCGGTGGTCGACGAGGGCACCTTCGACGCGGCCGCCGCCGCCCTGCACGTGACCCCGTCGGCGGTCAGCCAGCGGGTGAAGGCGCTGGAGCAGCGCACCGGCCGGGTCCTGCTGCTGCGCACCAAGCCGGTACGGCCCACCGAGTCCGGCGCGATCGTCGTACGGCTGGCCCGTCAGCTGGTCCGGCTGGAGCGGGACGCGCGTGCCGAGCTGGGCCTGAGCGGCGCCGGGGAGCCGACCCGGGTGTCCGTGGCGGTGAACTCCGACTCGCTGGCGACCTGGTTCCTGACCGCGCTCACCCGGGTGCCCGAGGACCTGCGGCTCTGCTTCGAGCTGCGCCGCGAGGACCAGGACCACACCGCGGTGCTGCTGCGGCAGGGTCTGGTGATGGCGGCCGTGACCTCGTCGTCCGAGCCGGTGACGGGCTGCTCGGTGCGGGCGCTGGGCACCATGCGGTACGTCGCGGTGGCCCACCCGGACTTCGCCGCCCGGCATCTCGACGGGCCGCTGCCCACGACGCTGCCGCACGCGCCGGTGGTGGTCTTCGACCGGCGCGACGACCTCCAGGACGGGTTCGTGCGGCTGCTGCGGCGCGGCCGGGGCCGGGCGGGCGCGCTGCGCCACTCCGTGCCCACCTCGGAGGGGTTCGTCGAGGCCGTGGCGGCCGGACTGGGCTGGGGGATGGTGCCCGAGGTGCAGGCGGAGCCGCTGCTGCGCACCGGCCGGCTGGTCCATCTCGCCCCGGACCGCCAGGTGGACGTGCCGCTGTACTGGCAGCAGTGGAAGCTGGACTCCCCCGCCCTCGCCGCGGTCGCCCGCGCGGTGACGGCCACGGCCGCGGAAGCCTTGCGCCGTCCGGCCTAGCGCGTTTCACCCCGGCCCCGCCGGTGACCCGGTACCGGGTAACCGACCGTACAGACCACTTCGATGACGGGTGACGTCACATGAGCAACTGGCGCGAGCAGGCGGCATGCCACCACGAGGACCCGGATCTGTTCTTCCCGATCGGCACCTCCGGACCGGCACTGATGCAGACCGAGCAGGCGAAGGCGGTCTGCCGGCGCTGCCCCGTCCGTGAACCGTGCCTGGAGTTCGCCCTCGACACCGGCCAGACGCTGGGCGTGTGGGGCGGCACCGGCGAGGCGGAGCGCCGTGCGCTGCAACGGCGCAGGAAGGCCCGCCACACCGGTTAGCGCACCCCGGCGCTCCGGCACCCGTGGCGCCCGTCAACCGCGGGCGCCGCGGCGCAGCGGGCCCCATTCGTGCTCCTGGCGGGCCACCTCGGCGCGCGCCTCGTCGATCACCTCGTCGGCGAGATGGCACAGGGGCCGCACGTCTTCCACGAGGGGCTCGTTGTCGGGGCCCCGGCCGTTCTCCCTGCCCTCCAGGATCCAGGGCCGGACGCCGGGGCCCTTCTCGTGCGGCAGGTGGGCGTAGTCGTACAGCCGCCGGGCCACCCACAGGCGGACCGGGCGGCCCTGCCACCAGTCCTCGACGTCGAGCGGATTGGCCGACAGGCCCGGCATGGGCACACCGGTCAGCTCGTCGGTACTGGACACCTCGCCCAGGTCGATGTCGGGCCCCTTGGACCACCGTACGTACAGCCCGCCCTGCCGTTCCTCGACCAAGCCCGTGAGCTCGGCCAACGTCTGCACGACCGGCAGGTCGTCCCAGGCGCTCATGCGTGACCTCCCTCTTCGCCGTCAGGCGAACGGGGTACCCCGCTCGACCGGATCGGAATCGGGCGGACCGCTTCGCCCCGGGTTAGGCTCCCGGCACCGGCCGCCGTCCGAGGGAGGTCCGTCCATGAGCGTCCGGGTACGCCGGGTCCACGAGCCGCCGGACCCCGACGACGGCCTGCGGGTCCTGGTCGACCGGCTCTGGCCGCGGGGGCTGGCGAAGGACGCCGCCCGGGTGGACGAGTGGCCGAAGGACCTCACCCCGTCGGCCGGGCTGCGCCGCTGGTACCACGCGGGCGAGGGGTCGTACAAGGAGTTCGCGCGCCGCTACGAGGCGGAACTGGCCGCGCCCGAGGCGCAGGAGCCGCTCGAGCGCGCCCGGGCGTGGGTGCGCGAGGGACCGGTGACGCTGCTGACCGCCGTGAAGTCCCCCGAGCGGAGCCACGCCGCGGTGCTCGCCCGGCAGCTGGAGCGGTGACGCGGGCCGGGTCAGCCGGTCTGCCGCGCCGCCGCCCGGCCCGCCGCCCGCCCCGAGAAGAGGCAGCCGCCGAGGAAGGTGCCCTCCAGGGCGTTGTAGCCGTGGACCCCGCCGCCGCCGAATCCGGCGACCTCACCGGCCGCGTACAGACCTTCGATCGGCGTGCCGTCGGCGCCCAGGGCGCGGGAGTCGAGGTCGGTCTGGATGCCGCCGAGGGTCTTGCGGGTCAGCACGTGCAGCTTGACGCCGATCAGCGGTCCGGCCGCCGGGTCGAGCAGCCGGTGCGGGGCGGCGACCCGGCCGAGCCGGTCGCCGATGTAGCGGCGGGCGTTGCGGATGCCCTGGACCTGGGCGTCCTTGGCGTAGGGGTGGGCGATCTGGAGGTCGCGGGCCTCGATCTGGCGGCGCACCTCGGCCGCGTCGAGGAGCGGCTCGTCGGTGAGGCCGTTCATCTTCTCGACGAGCTGTTCGAGGGTGGGCGCGGTGACGAAGTCGGCGCCGTTGCGCAGGAAGGCGTCCACCGGACCCGGGGCGCCCTTGCCGAGGACGCGTTCGCGCAGGAACGCGGTGCGGTCCTTGGCGGTGATGTCCGGGTTCTGCTCGGAGCCCGACAGCGCGAACTCCTTCTCGACGATCTTCCGCGTGAGGATGAACCAGGAGTGGTCGTACTCGGCGATGTCCTCGGTGGTGCGCAGGTACCGCAGGGTGCCGAGGGTGTCGTAGCCGGGCAGGCAGGAGCCGGGCAGGCGGCGGCCGAGCGCGTCGAACCACATCGAGGACGGGCCGGGCAGGATGCGGATGCCGTGTCCCGGCCAGATCGGGTCCCAGTTCCGCAGGCCTTCCGTGTAGTGCCACATGCGGTCGCGGTTGACCAGCCGGACCCCCGCCTCCGCGCTGATGTCGAGCATCCGCCCGTCGACGTAGGCGGGCACGCCCGTCACCATCCGGGCCGGGGGCGTGCCCAGGCGCGCGGGCCAGTGGCGGCGGACGATGTCGTGGTCGGCGCCGATGCCGCCGGTGGTGACGATCACGGCCTGGGCGGTCAGCTCGAACTCGCCGGCGGCCTCCCGGCTGGAGGCGACACCGCGCGGCGCGTCGTCCGGCACCAGGACCGTGCCGCGCACCCCGCGCGCCGCGCCGCCCTCGACGACCAGCTCGTCGACCCGGTGCCGGTGGTGGAAGGTCAGCAGCCCGTCGCGGGCGGCCTGCCGGGCGTAGCGCGCGAACGGCTCGACGACGCCGGTGCCGGTCCCCCAGGCGACGTGGAAGCGGGGCACCGAGTTGCCGTGGCCCTGCGCGGTGAGGTCGCCGCGCTCCGCCCAGCCGACCGTCGGCAGGAACGTGATGCCGTGCCCGTCGAGCCAGGACCGCTTCTCGCCGGCCGCGAACTCGACGTAGGCGCGGGCCCAGCGCACCGCCCAGGAGTCCTCGTCGTCGACCCGGTCGAACCCGGCGCTGCCCTGCCAGTCGTTCCAGGCGAGGTCGAGGGAGTCCTTGATGCCGAGGCGGCGCTGCTGCGGGGAGTCGACGAGGAAGAGCCCGCCGAACGACCAGAAGGCCTGGCCGCCGAGGTTGGCGGCGTTCTCCTGGTCGACCAGGGCCACCCGGCGGCCCCGGCTGGTCAGCTCGTGCGCGGCGACCAGGCCGGCCAGTCCCGCTCCGACGACGATGACGTCGGCGTCCATGGCGATCATCCCTTCCTGGGGGGTGTGCCGCTGCCGTCCGTCAGCAGCGCGGTGAGCAGCTGCTTGAGCCAGGCCCGAGCGCCCTCGACGTCCTTGTCCAGCAGCAGTTGGGTGGTGACGCCGTCGTAGGCGGCGACCACCGCGTGGGCGGCGGCGTCGCTGTCGCCGAGCACGGCGGGCAGGGGGGTGTGTCCCCGGGCGCGGGCCAGCCGGTCGGCTATGGCCACGCGCAGCCGGGCCCGGTGTTCCAGGAGGGCCGCGGCGACGGCCGGCTGCCGGGCGGCGTGCACCAGGAAGTCGGTCTTCACCAGCAGCCAGTCCAGGTCGAGGAGCAGTACCTCGGTGACCCGGTCGACGGCGGCGGGCACGTCGAGGCCGGGGCTGTCCTGGGCGAGGGCGCCGGAGACCTGTTCGGCGATGAGGTCGGCCCGCTGCCGGTAGAGGGCGAAGAACAGCTCGTCCAGGCTGTCGAAGTTGGAGTAGAAGGCGCCCCGGCTGTATCCGGCCGCCTCGCAGACCTCCTCGATGGAGACGCGCCCGAAGCCCTTGGCGGCGGACACCGCGAACGCGGCGTCGAGCAGGTTGGCCCGGGTGCGGGCACGGCGCCTGGTCACACGCGGGGTGCTGGGTTCCGTAGCCATGGGGCGGGCCTCCGTTCGATGCGCGAATGTATCGGATACATCGGTGTATCGAAAGGGTCCGCCCGACGGAGCTGTCCGCTCGGAAACGCGAAGGGGAACATGTTTTCGATTTGAGAGTAGGCTGGCACCATGCACCACCTCCAAGGCTCCCTCTTCGACCAGACCGACCGGCTGCGGCTCGGACCTCTGGCCGGGATCCGCCGGACGGACCTCGGCTCCGGGGCCTGGATCGACGTGCTGCCGGGCTGGCTGAGCGGTTCCGACACACTGTTCGAACACCTGTCGGCCGAGGTGCCGTGGCGGGCCGAGCAGCGCACGATGTACGACCACGTCGTGGACGTCCCCCGGCTGCTCGCCTTCTACCGCGCGGGCGAGCCACTGCCGCACCCGGTGCTCACCGAGGCCCGCGACACCCTCAGCGCGCACTACGGCGACGAACTGGGCGAGCCGTTCGCCACGGCCGGGCTCTGCTACTACCGCGACGGCCGGGACAGCGTCGCCTGGCACGGCGACCGGATCGGCCGGGGCGCCCGCGAGGACACCATGGTCGCCATCCTCTCCGTGGGCACCCCGCGCGATCTGCTGCTGCGCCCGGCCGGCGGCGGCGAGACCCTGCGCCGACCGCTCGGACACGGCGACCTCATCGTGATGGGCGGCTCCTGCCAGCGCACCTGGGAGCACTGCGTACCGAAGACCAGCCGGGCCGCGGGCCCGCGCATCAGCATCCAGTTCCGCCCGCACGGCGTGCAGTGATCTGCTTTGCTGTCCCCCGGCGGACAGCGAAGACCTCACCACGCGGGGCGGACATGCGGGCAGATGTGCGGCAGGTCGCGGACGGTGCCTATCTGGTGCACGGCAGCGACACCAACTGGGTGCTCCTCACCGAGGGGGACGCCGTCACCCTCGTCGACACCGGCTACCCCGGAGACCGCGCGCTCGTCCTGGACTCCCTCGCGGCCGTCGGCAGTTCCCCCGAGGCGGTCGTGGCGGTCCTCCTCACCCACGCCCACAACGACCACCTGGGATCCGCGGAGTACCTGCGCGCCGCCCACGGCACGCCCGTCCACCTGCACGAGGCCGAAGTGCCGCACGCCCGCCGGGACTTCCTGCACCAGGTCCCGGTCGGGCGGGTGCTGCGCAACGGCTGGCGGCCGGGCGTGCTGCCGTGGGCCGTGCACGCGCTGCGCTCCGGCGGCACCGCGCACCTCCCCGTCACCGCGCCCGAGCCGTTCCCGGCGGCGGGCCCGCTGGACCTGCCGGGACGCCCGGTGCCGGTGCACACCCCCGGCCACACCCTGGGCCACTGCGCCTACCACCTGCCGCACACCGGGCTGCTGATCTCCGGCGACGCGCTGGTCAGCGGCCACCCCACCAGCCGGGCGAAGGGCCCGCAACTGCTGCCGGACATGTTCCACCACGAGCGGGCCCGCGCGGTGGCCTCCCTGGACGTGCTCGCCGGGCTGGACGCGGACGTCCTGCTGCCCGGGCACGGGCCCGTCCACCGCGGCCCGGTGCGGGACGCGGCACTGCACGCGGCGGAACGGGCCGTCTGAGACGGGCAGCCGTGGCCCGTCCCATCGCCGTTAGGGTCAGGCCATGGCTTTGCACATCAGCGCCACCAACCCGGAGCACCCCGCGCTCCTGCTCGAGCTCCCCTGGCAGCTCCCCCTTGAGGAATGGCCGGAGGAGTATCTGGTCCCGCTGCCGCGCGGCATCTCCCGGCACGTGGTGCGCTACGCCCGCGCGGGCGACGAGGTGATCGCGGTCAAGGAACTGGCCGAGCGGCCCGCCCTGCGCGAGTACGAGCTGCTGCGCGACCTCGACCGGCTCGGCATCCCGGCGGTGGACGCCCTCGGCGTGGTCACCGGCCGCGCCGACACGGACGGCGAGCCACTGGAGCCGGTGCTGATCACCCGGCACCTGGGCGGCTCGATGCCCTACCGCTCGATGTTCGAGACGACCATGCGCCCGGCGACCATGCACCGGCTCATGGACGCCCTCGCGGTGCTGCTGGTGCGGCTGCACCTGGCCGGGTTCGCGTGGGGCGACTGCTCGCTGTCCAACACCCTGTTCCGGCGGGACGCGGGCGCCTACGCCGCCTACCTCGTCGACGCCGAGACCGGTGAGCTGCACGCCCGGCTCAGCGACGGGCAGCGCGACTACGACCTGGACCTCGCCCGGGTCAACATCAGCGGCGAACTCCTCGACCTGGAGGCGTCCGGCGCGCTGCACCCCTCCGTCGACCCCATCGACTTCGGCACCGAGATCTGCGCCCGCTACCAGGGGCTGTGGAAGGAGCTGACCCGCACCTCGGTCTACCCGGCCGGCAAGTACCACTACATCGAACGCCGGATACGCAGGCTCAACGACCTGGGCTTCGACGTCGCCGAGATGCAGATCGACCACTCCTCCAACGGCGACACCGTCACCTTCGTGCCCAAGGTCGTCGACGCCGGCCACCACCAGCGCCAGCTGCTGCGGCTGACCGGCCTGGACGCCGAGGAGAACCAGGCCCGGCGGCTGCTGAACGACCTGGAGTCCTGGATGGCCACCCAGGACGACTACGCACCCGGCGACCCCTCCCCGGGCTCTCGGCTCCGATCGAGCGGGCGGCACCCCCATGCCGCCCGCCCCGAGGTGCTGGCGCACCGCTGGGTGCGGGAGGTGTTCCGGCCCACCGTGCGCGCGGTGCCGCCGGAACTGCGCGGCGGCATGGACCCGGCCGAGATCTACCACCAGCTGCTCGAACACCGCTGGTACCTCTCGGAACGGGCCCAGCACGACATCGGGCTGGACACGGCCGTGAAGGACTACGTCGACAACATCCTCCCGCGCGCCCGCAAGACCCTGGAGCCGCCGGCACCCGAGTGATCAGGCGGGCGGCACCACCGCGACCGGGCACGGCGCGTGGTGCAGCACACCGTGGGCGACCGAGCCGATCCGGGCGCCCACGGCGGTCCGCCGGGCACGCCGCCCGACGACCACCAGCTGGGCCCGCGCCGACACGTCCAGCAGCACCTGGCCCGCGCTGCCCATCTCCACGTGCTCGACCACCGGGACCTGCGGGAACCGCTCCCGCCACGGCTGCAACGCCTCGCCGAGCGCCTTCCTCTCGTACGGCACCGGGCCACCGGCCTCGTCGAGCAGCTGGAGCGAGGCGGGGCTGTAGGCGAACACCGGCGGCAGCGTCCACGCCCGGACCGCCCTGAGGGTCGCCCCGCGGGCCGCCGCGGTCTCGAAGGCGAACCGCAGCACGGCGGCGCAGTCCTCGGGGCCGCCCTCCTGTCCGACGACGATCTCGCGGCCCTCCGCCTCGGCCGACGCCCGGTCGCCCGAGCGCACCAGCACCACCGGACCGGTGGCCTCGGCGATCACCTGCCGGCCCACCGAGCCGAGCAGGAAGCCGACGACCCGGCCGTGCCCGCGGGAGCCGAGGGCCAGCAGCTCGGACCGGTCCGCGGCGGCGGCCAGGGTCTCGACGGCGTCGCCCTCCGCCACCTCGCCGGTCACCTCCAGCCCGGGGTGGCGCCCGGCGATCTCCCGGACGGCACCGTCCAGCGCCCCCCGCACCCAGCCGGCCTGGGTGTCCCGGCCCCCCTCCACCGCCTCGTGCGGCGTGAACCGCCAGGCGTGCACCACGTGCAGCGGCCGGTCGCGCCGGACGGCCTCCCGGGCCGCCCAGGCCAGCGCCGCGTGGCTCTCCTCCGATCCGTCCACTCCTGCCGTGATCGGACGTGCCATCCCACTGCCTCCTCGCGCTTTTGTTCGGCGGTCACCGACGATCTTCCCCTACCCTGCCGTCATGAGCCTTGTCTGGGAGCAAGTCGTCGTGGACGCAGCCGATCCCGTCGCCCTGGGCCGCTGGTGGGCGCGGGCCCTCGGCTGGACCGTGGTGAACGACGACGCCGAGGAGTTCGAGATCCGCCCGGCACCGGACCGGCTGCCGGGGCTGCTGTTCATCCGGGTTCCCGAGGGCAAGTCGGTGAAGAACCGACTGCACCTCGACTTCCGTCCCGACGACCAGCGCGCCGAGGTGGACCGGCTGCTCGGGCTCGGGGCCCGGCACGCGGACGTCGGGCAGGGCGAGCAGACGTGGGTGGTGCTGGCGGACCCGGAGGGCAACGAGTTCTGCGTGCTGCGCTCACACACCGCCTGAGCGGGCCTTTCGCATACCTGAGCGAACCCGGGCGATCGAACATACGATGGCGGGAGCCGGCCGGGGTGACGACGGGCACACCGCGGCCGATTGTCCGACCGCTCGGGGTGGGAGACGCATGGCACAGGCCGCCGACACAGCGCGGACCGTCATTCTGACCGTGGACGACGACCCGGGGGTCTCGCGCGCGGTCGCCCGCGATCTGCGACGGCGCTACGGGGCGTCGTACCGGATCGTGCGGGCCGAGTCCGGGGAGTCCGCGCTGGAGGCGCTGCGGGAGCTGAAGCTCCGCGGCGACCTGGTGGCGGTGATCCTGGCCGACTACCGGATGCCGCAGATGAACGGCATCGAGTTCCTGGAGCAGGCCCTCGACGTGTATCCGGGGGCGCGGCGGGTGCTGCTGACGGCGTACGCGGACACCAACGCGGCGATCGACGCGATCAACGTGGTCGACCTGGACCACTACCTGCTCAAGCCGTGGGACCCGCCGGAGGAGAAGCTCTACCCGGTGCTGGACGATCTCCTCCAGGCCTGGCGGGCCAGCGACCACCGGCCGGTGCCGAGCACGAAGGTGGTCGGGCACCGCTGGTCGGCGCGCTCCTCGGACGTGCGGGAGTTCCTGGCCCGCAACCAGGTGCCCTACCGCTGGTACTCGGCCGACGAGCCCGAGGGCCGGCGACTGCTGGCCGCGGCAGGGCAGGACGGCTCGCGGCTGCCGCTGGTGGTCACCCCGGACGGAGCGCCCCTGGTGGAGCCGGAGGCGCCGGACCTGGCCGCGCGGGTGGGGCTCGCGACCACGCCCACCGCCGAGTTCTACGACCTGGTGGTGGTCGGCGGTGGCCCCGCCGGGCTCGGCGCGGCGGTGTACGGGGCCTCCGAGGGGCTGCGGACGGTACTGGTCGAGCGGTCGGCGACCGGCGGCCAGGCCGGGCAGAGCTCGCGGATCGAGAACTACCTGGGCTTCCCCGACGGCGTCTCGGGCGCGCAGCTCACCGACCGGGCCCGGCGGCAGGCGGCGAAGTTCGGCGCCGAGATCCTCACCGCCCGCGAGGTGACGGGCCTGGAGGTCAACGGGTCCGCGCGGATCGTGCGGTTCTCCGACGGCTCGGCGGTCGCCGCGCACAGCGTGATCCTGGCGACCGGCGTGTCGTACCGGCAGCTCGACGCGCCGGGCCTGACCGAGCTGACCGGCTGCGGGGTGTTCTACGGCTCGGCGCTCACCGAGGCGTCCGGCTGCCAGGGCCAGGACGTGTACATCGTGGGCGGCGCCAACTCCGCCGGGCAGGCGGCGATGTACCTGGCGCGGGGCGCCAAGTCGGTGACGCTGCTGGTGCGCGGCGAGTCGCTGGCCGCGTCCATGTCGCACTACCTGATCCAGCAGATCGAGCAGGCGCCGAACATCTCGGTGCGCTGCGGCACGGTCGTGGACGCCGCGCACGGCACCGGCCACCTGGAGCAGCTGACCCTGCGGGACCTCGCCACCGGCGGGACCGAACCGGTCGACGCCCAGTGGCTGTTCGTGTTCGTCGGCGCCGCCCCGCGCACCGACTGGCTGGACGGCACCGTGCTGCGCGACGAGCGCGGGTTCATCCTGGCCGGCCCCGATCTCACCCCGGAGGGGCGCCCGCCCGCGGGCTGGGAGCTGGACCGGCCGCCGTACCACCTGGAGACCAATGTGCCCGGGGTGTTCGTCGCGGGCGACGCGCGCGCCGAGTCCGCCAAGCGGGTCGCGTCCGCCGTCGGAGAGGGAGCCATGGCCGTGATGCTCGTCCACCGCTATCTGGAGCAGTCGTGAGCGGCCGGCCGATGCCGTGCGACCCGCGGGAGATCAGCTCGCTGTTCCTGTTCGAGAAGCTGAGCCCACAGCAGCTGGGACGGCTGTGCGCGGAGGGGCGGGTCGAGCTGTTCGAGCCGGGTCCCGTCTACGCCGAGGGCGAACCCGCCACCTGCTTCTACGTGATGATCGAGGGCACCGTCGTGCTGTCCCGGCGGGTCGGCGGCGACGACGTCGAGGTCACCCGGACCTCGCAGCGCGGGGTGTACGCGGGCGCCATGCAGGCGTATCTCGGCGACCGGGTGCGGCAGGTCTACACCAACTCGATGCGGGTCACCGAGCCCAGCCGGTTCTTCGTGCTGCCCGCCGACACGTTCGCGAGCGTCATGCGCGAGTGGTTCCCGATGGCGGCCCATCTGCTGGAAGGACTGTTCTTCGGGTCGAAGAACAGCCAGCGGATGATCGGGCAGCGGGAGCGGCTGCTGGCGCTCGGCTCGCTGTCCGCCGGCCTCACCCACGAGCTGAACAACCCCGCGGCGGCGGCCGTGCGGGCCACCGAGGCGCTGCGCGAGCGGGTGGCGAAGATGCGGCACAAGCTGAGTGTGATCTCGGCGGGCCCCTATCCGCGCGAGGTGCTGGCGCATCTGATCGAGATACAGGAGCGCACCGCCGAGCGGGTGGGCAAGGCGCCCGCGCTGAGCCCGCTGGAGGCCGCCGACCGGGAGGACGCGGTCACCGACTGGCTGGACGATCACGGCATCCCGGACGGCTGGCGGCTGGCGCCCACCTTCGTGCAGGCCGGTCTCGACCTGGACTGGCTCGACCAGGTCGCGGCGGCCGTCGACGAATCGGTGCTGCCGGGCGCGGTCGGCTGGCTCAACTACACGGTGGAGACCGAGCTGCTGATGGACGAGATCGCGGACGCCACCACCCGTATCTCGCACCTGGTCGACGCCGCCAAGCAGTACTCCCAGCTGGACCGGGCCCCCTACCGGATCGTGGACGTGCACGAACTCCTCGACAGCACGCTGCTGATGCTGTCCGGGAAGATCGGCAGGCGGATCAAGGTCGTCAAGGAGTACGACCGGGACCTGCCGCCGGTCCCGGCGTACCCGGCGGAGCTGAACCAGGTGTGGACGAACCTGATCGACAACGCGGTGTCCGCCATCGACAGCGCGGGCGGCGAGGGGACGCTGACGGTACGCACCGCGCGCGACCACGACCGGCTGCTGGTGGAGTTCCGGGACACCGGTCCCGGCGTGGCGCCGGAGATCCGGGACCGGATCTTCGACCCGTTCTTCACCACCAAGCCGGTGGGCGAGGGCACCGGGCTCGGCCTGGACATCTCCTGGCGGATCGTGGTGAACAAGCATCACGGCACCCTCCAGGTGGACTCGGTGCCGGGCGACACCCGTTTCCAGGTGCTCCTCCCGCTCACCGCCGCGGAGGACGAGACGACCCCCGAACCCCTGGAGGAGCCCGCATGACCGAGCGGAACGGTATCGACCCGAGCGTGCCGCCGAGCGGCGCCGGATGCGTGGAGTGCGAGGCCGCCGACGGCTGGTGGTTCCATCTGCGGCGCTGCGCGCGCTGCGGTCACGTCGGCTGCTGCGACTCCTCCCCCGGCAAGCACGCCACGGCCCACTACCGGGCCACCGGGCACCCGCTGGTGCAGAGCTACGAGCCGGGCGAGGACTGGTTCTGGGACTACGCCGCCGACTCCCTGTACGACTCCGGCCCCGCGCTCGCCCCACCGTCCAGCCACCCCGAGGACCAGCCGGCGCCGGGGCCCGCGGGGCGGGTGCCGGAGGACTGGGCGAGGGTTCTGGGCGGCTAGGGAGTGTCGTCGAACTCCCGTCTGCCCCGCGACGCCCGGCACGTACTCTCGCCGCACCGGACGGAAGCCCGAGTACACCCAGTACGCGGACTTGCGCGCCCCCGCGTGAGTCGACGCATCCGGTGACGGCCGGCCGACCGTGTTGCGCGGGAGGAAGGCGGAGAGGAAGGCGGAGACGCGGGCGCGGGCCGACCGGTCCGGTGCCGTCGTACGAGGACATCGCCCCCGCGGATCCCCGTGAGCATCTCCGGGGTCGCAAACGCGCGGTCACCGGCGAGGACCTGCCGTTGATGGGTGCGCGGACGGGGCGAGGCCTGGTTCGCGCACGAGGCCCAGAACTGTTTCGTCGTGGAGGTCGGCCCCGGCGACGAGTTCACCGTCAACGGCCGCAACGTGCTGTGCTTCGACGCCACGCCGGCCTACCGGATCGCCGCCGTGAAGGGCGCCGGCATCGCGGGCGGCGGCCTGTTCAACAGCGTCTTCACCGGGCAGGGCAGGCTGGGCCTGGTGTGCGAGGGCAGTCCGCTGGTCATCCCGATGAGGTCGCAGGATCGGGTGTACGTCGACACGGAAGCGGTGGTCGGCTGGACCGCCGGGCTCCAGACCTCCCTGCACCGGTCGCGGTCCATCGGCTCGATGCTGCGCGGCGGCTCCGGGGGGGCCGTCCAGCTGGTGCTGCGAGGGGAGGGGCACGTCGTGGTGCGGCCCAGCGAGGCCCTCCCGCAGAAGGCGCAGCGGCACTGAGCGTGCCGCTCACGGCGAAACCGTGTTGACCGCCGGTGTCCGCCGGGTGAGGGTCGGACCGGCGCGGATCACCGGACCGCCGCGCCGGAAGGATGAGTGAGCTCCTTGATCGGCATCACGGACATCGAAGCCGCCGCGGGGCGGATCGCCGGCCATGTCGTCCGCACCCCCACCGTGCCGAGCCCCGGGCTGTCCGCCCTGCTGGGCGTGCCGGTCACCGCGAAGCTGGAACTCCTCCAGCGCACCGGCTCGTTCAAGTCGCGCGGGGCGACGGCGAAGCTGCTGTCGCTCACCGAGGCGGAGCGGGCGGCCGGGGTGGTGGCGGTCAGCGGCGGCAATCACGGCATCGCCCTGGCGGTCATGGCCGCCGCCCTCGATGTGAAGGCGACGGTGGTCATGCCGCGCTCGGCGCCCGCGCGGTCGGTGGCGCGCGCCCGGGACGCCGGTGCGGTGGTGCGACTGACGGACGGGATGGCCGAGGCGTTCCGGCTGGTGGAGGTGTTGCGGGACGAGGGGCTGACCCTTGTGCACCCGTTCGACGACCCGGTCGTGATCGCCGGGCAGGGCACCGTGGGCCTGGAGCTCGCCGAGGACGCGGGCGAGCTGACCGACGTCCTGGTCAGCGTCGGCGGGGGCGGGCTGATCGCCGGGGTGGCGGCCGCGCTGCGCGCCCGTCGGCCGGAGGCGCGGATCTGGGGGGTGGAGACCGAGGGCGCCGAGGCGATGTCCGCGGCGCTGAAGGCCGGGGGTCCGGTCCCGGTGGAGCTGTCGTCGATCGTGTCGACGCTCAGCGCGCCCTCGGTCTCCCCGTTGACGTACGCGCATGTGTCCGCGCTGGTGGACGAGGTGCTGGTGGTCCCGGACCGGGAGGCGGTGCGGGGCTGTCTGGAGCTCGCGGAGCACGCCAAGCTGTGGACGGAGCCGGCCGCCGGCTGTCTGCTGCCCGCGGCCCGGCGAGTGCTGGAGCGGGCGGGGGCGGGAGCGCGGGTCGGTCTGGTGGTGTGCGGGGGCAACGCGCCCACCGGTGACCTGCGGGACTGGGCGGAGCGTTTCGGGCTGGGCTGACCGCCGCCGCACGCCCCTCGCACTGACCGATCGTCAAAACTGGGCCGGGGCGCGGAATACGCGCTCCCGCGTTGAACGCACGCCGCCGCACCCCTCGTACCACTGGCAAAGGGTGAGAGCCGGGCGTTCAGCGAGGGATGACCATGGGCGAGGCGTACGTCGGCGCGCGGGAGCCGGTGGCGGGGAGGTACCGGCTCCTCGACATCGTCCACCGCGAGACGAACCGCGTCTGCTGGTACGGGGAGGACACCGAGGCCGGACGGCCGTGTCTGGTGACCGGGGTGCGGCTGCCGGAGGCGGCGGACGAGGGCGCGGCGCGCCGGGTCGTCGGCCGGGTGGTGCGCGTCTCCGAGACGGTGGAGCGGTTGTGCCCCGGGCGGGTGGCGCCGGTGCTGGACGCCGTCGTGGAGGGGGACGTGCTGTGGACCGTCACCGACTGGGTCGGCGGTACACCGCTCGGTGAACTCCTCGCCGAACGCGGGACGTTCCACTACGTGCGGGCCGCCCGGATCGGCCTGGAGCTGCTGGACGTACTGGACGCGGCGCACGGCGAGGGCGTCACGCACGGCGAGCTGAGCCCCGGCCAGGTCCTCGTCCCCGGGCGGGGACCGGTCGTCGTCACCGGGTTCGGCCTGGCGGGGGCGACCCTCGCGCCCCGGCTGACGGCGCCGTCGTACGCCTCCCCCGAACAGGCCCGCGACGAGCGCATCGGTCCGGCCGCCGACCTGTGGGCACTGGGCGCCGTCCTGTACACCCTGGTCGAGGGGCGGCCGCCGTACCGCGAGCGGGACCGCCCGGAGGTCACCCTGCGGTGCGTGGACCGGCTGCCGCTGCGCGCCCCGGGGCGCGCCGGTCCGCTCGCCCAGGTCGTGCGGGGACTGCTGCGCAAGGACTCGCGGGAGCGGCTGACCCGGCAGGTGGTCCGCGCGGCACTCCTGCGAGTGCTGCACGAGGACGTCGCCGCGGTGCCGCCGAGCGCACCGCCACCCCGGGTGCGCCGCGCCTACGCCGCCGTCCGCCATGCCGCGCCGGGCTGGAGCGGACGGACCATGGCCGCCGGGACGGCGCTGGCGGTGGCCGTGGTCACGGTGGCGGTGCTCGCCGCGACCTGGGGCCTGCCGGGCGGCGGCC
>NZ_MUND01000253.1 GCF_002154375.1 Streptomyces glaucescens
TGGCGCTGCCGAGACCGACGAAGACCGGCGCCGGGCCCGCGTCGAGGAAGTCCCGCAGCTCGGGCGGCAGACCGGGATCACGGTCGTACGGCCACCAGTACCCGGCGACCTCCAGGCCGGGCCGCCAGTCGCGCGGCCGGGGCACCACCAGGGGGCTGAAGCCGTGCAGCACCGGCCAGTTCGCGCGCTCCCGGGCCCGCCACGCGGCACCCGGCCGCCGGCGCGGCAGCCCCAGCCGGTCGCGCACCTCCAGGACGGCCGCCGACAGCACCTGCTCCATCGCCAGGCCCATGCCGTGCCCGGCGAGCCGGTTGCCGACGGCACCCCACGACCGGTCGCCCAGCACCGACGGCGCGAACTCCCGCGTGGGAGCCAGCGGTTGCAGATGCAGGCCCACGCTCGGCAGCCGCAGCCCCTCGGCGATGCCGTGCCCGAGCGGCACCAGGGGCCCGGACAGCAGCAGCACCTCGCAGTCCTCCGCCGCCGCGAGCAGGTCGTCGGTCATCCGTGCGGCGACCGTCCGTGCCATCTTCGCCAGCCGCACCATCTTGCCCACCGCGCTGGTGCTGCGGCTCAGTCCCAGCCCCCGCGGCGTCTCCAGCAGCTCGGCCCGAGGATCCACCGGAAGCGGGTGGAACCCGACCCCCGAGTCCGTCACCAGCGGTGCGAAACGGGCATGGGTCACCAACGTCACTTCGTGCCCGGCCCGTACCAGCGCCTGCCCGAGCCCGGTGAAGGGGGCCACGTCACCCCGGGAACCCGCCGTCATGATCGCCACCCGCACACCGCCAGTATGAGGCCCGGGACCGCGCCACGGGAGGCCTTCGGACGGGCGGGACCGGTGCTACCGCTGTTCGACCGCCACCCGCAGGGGCGCCCGGAAGGACAGCAGGCCCAGCATCGGGGGATCCCCGTCCTCGGCCTGCCGGACGCGGGGCAGGCGCCGTGCGGCACGGCGCAGCGCCACCGCTGCCTCGGTGCGCGCCAGGGAGGCGCCCGGGCAGCGGTGGCGGCCGACGCCGAAGGCCAGGTGCTGCCGTACGTTCGCCCGGTGCGGGCACATCCGCTCGGGCGCGCCGAAGACCTCCGGGTCCGAGCCGCTGCCCATCAGCATCAGGAGCAGCTGAGCGCCCTCGGGCAGTTGCACCCCGCCGAGCGTGACCGGCCGCGCGGTGACCCGGCGCCAGGTCGTCACCGGAGGCTCGCGGCGAAGCACCTCCTCGACCCAGGCCTCGGCCAGGCCCGGTTCGTCGGCGAGGCGCGGCCACAGTCCGTCCTCGGCCAGTGCCCGGCGCAGCACGGTCGCGATGAGCTGGCCCGTGGTGGACTGCCCGGCGACGAAGACGAAGAAGCAGGCGCCGACCGCGGTCTCTGCGTCGAGCGGCTCGCCGCCGGGCAGCCGGTGCCCGGCCAGAGCCGCGACGAACGAGCCGGGCGGCGCCGTGCCGGCGCGCACGGTCCGGGTCAGCCACTGGTGGAACTCGGCCACGAGCGGCGCCAGTTCGAGCTGGCGCTCGGGGCCGGGCCGGCCCCAGAACAGCTCCAGCGAGGCGTCGCTCCAGCGGATCAGGGTGGCCGCGGGGACGCCGTCGATGCCGAGCAGCTCCATCAGCACCCGGCACGGCAGCACCTGGGCGAAGGAGGTGAACAGGTCGCCGCCGCCCGAGGTGTCGATGCGCGCACCGGCCGCCTCGAGCAGTTCGTCGGCGATCCGCTCGATCACCGGTACGGCGGCGGCGACGCGCCGGGCGTCGAAGAACCGGGTGACCAGGCGGCGCAGTCCGGGATGGCTGGCGGTGCCGTTGTTGGCCAGCGCGGGGGGAAGACCGAACCCGGCCCTGGCGAGCACCCGCAGCGCTCCGACCGGCAGCGGGGTGACGGCGTGCTGGGCGTTGTCGGGCCGGAAGGCGTCCGGGTCGAGCAGCACCCGGCGGATGTCCTCGTGCCGGCTGACCAGCCACAGCCCGGTCCGCGGGTCGTGGTGCACCGGCGCCTCGGCGCGCAGCGCGTCCAGCCACGGATACGGGTCGCCGACGAAGTCCTCGCCGAAGAGATCCAGCAGGCCGAGGGGCTGATCGGGGGGTGCCGTGTCCGGAGCCGAGAGAGTCACGGCCGGACGCTAACACGTGACCGTGCGGCCACCGTCCGTGTGTGCGCGGCATCACCGAGCGCGTGTGGACGCCGTCACCCGGGGCGTGGGCGACGGGCGCGGCCGAGGGCCGGTGTGCCAGGGGCCGGTGCCGTCCGAGGCCGGTGTCTCGGGAGGCCGGTGACGCGCGGAGCCGGCCTGCCGGAGACCGGCGCTTCGGGGCCGGCGTCGCGCGACGCCGGTGTCCCGGAACGGTGCGCGAGGCCGAGGTTCGGGAGGTCGAGGTTCCGGCCCCGGCGCCTGGCACCCGGGGGCCCGGGAGGCCGGTGCCTGCGCTGGGCACCGGCCTCCCGGCATCACTCACGCCGCCAGCTGCCGCTCCGCCGCGTCGACCGTCTGCTCCAGGAGCGTGGCGATGGTCATCGGCCCGACCCCGCCCGGCACCGGGGTGATCAGCGAGGCCCGCTCGACGGCCGAGTCGAAGTCGACGTCGCCCACGTTGCCCGCGTTGTACCCGGCGTCGATCACCACCGCGCCCGGCTTGAGGTCCTGGCCGCGGATCAGCCGGGGCCGCCCGACCGCGGCGACCACGATGTCCGCCTCCCGCACGGCCGCCGACAGGTCCCGGGTGCGCGAGTGGCAGTAGGTGACCGTGGCGTCCCGGGCGAGCAGCAGCATCCCCGCCGGCTTGCCGAGGATCGCGCTGCGGCCCACCACGACGGCCCGCTTCCCGGCCGGGTCGACGCCGTACTCGTCCAGCAGCCGCATGATCCCGCCGGGCGTGCACGACACGAAGCCGGGGAGGCCGAAGCTCATCGTGGCGAAGGAGGCGAAGGTGACGCCGTCGACGTCCTTCTCCGGCGCGATCGCCTCGAAGACGGCCCGCTCGTCGATGTGGTCGCCCATCGGGTGCTGGAGCAGGATGCCGTGCACCCCCGGGTCCGCGGACAGTTCGCGCAGGGTGCCGACCAGGTCCTCGGTGGTCGTGGCGGCGGGCAGGGCGACATGCCGGGAGATGATGCCGGCCTTGCGGCACCGGTTCTGCTTCATCTTGACGTAGGTGACGGACGCCGGGTCCTCGCCCACCAGCACCGTCGCCAGACAGGGGGCGGTGCCGGTGCGGCCGGTGAGGCCGGCCGCGCGCTTCGCGGTCTCCTCGAGGATGCGCGCGGCGAGCGCGGTGCCGTCCATGAGCCGGGCCTGGGACATGTTCCACTCCTGGGTCGATCGACCGGATCGCCCAGGCGCGCGGCATCGACTCTGCGTGGACCGCTCCCCGGTGGTACTCCACCTCAGCGCCAGTCACGGCCCCGGGCCAGCCTAACCGAGGCCTCACCAGGGCCCGCGCCCGGCCCGGCGCCCGGGGTCCGGCTACTCGTCCCAGGCCTGGATCATGGTCTGCTCGACGATCTTGCCGTCGCGCAGCGTGACCATCGATTCGGCGAGCACCCGGACCCCGTCGGGGTACTCACAGGACTCGCTGAACGCGGCCCGGTCGCCCTGGACGACGCAGTCCTCCAGCTTGTGCGCCATGTCCCGGCCGTACACGTCGTCGAGCAGTTCGCCGATCTCGTCCCGGCCGCGCAGCACCCGCGGTCGGCTGGGCTGGGTGTTGTGGTCGACGACCCGCAGTTGCGCGTCGTCCGCGTAGAGCGACATCAGGGTCGCCGAGTTGTGTCCTTCGATGCCCCGGCGCAGTGTCTCGGTGTCGAAGGCGGGCGTTGCCGCAGTACCCATCGTGACCTCCTCGCGAGGGGTGCGGTCCGGCAGGACGGCGGACCGCGAAGGGCCTCTCCTACGAGGCTCCTCCGCACCGCCGGCCCCGGCAAGCGCGGTCGGTGCCTCCGAGGGCTTGATCCCCGCACGACCAACCGGTGGCTGAACGAGCTGGACCGGGTCGCCGCCCCGGACGGGCCTCAGTCCGCCGTGGCGAGGAACTGCGTGGCCGCCAGCTCCGCGTACAGCGGGTCGGCGGTCACGAGTTCGCGGTGGGTGCCCACCGCGCGGACCCGGCCCGCGTCCATCACCACGATCCGGTCGGCCATCGTCACCGTCGACAGCCGGTGCGCCACCACCAGCACGGTGGTCGTACGGGCCACGTCGGCGACGGTGTCCCGCAGCGCCGCCTCGTTGACCGCGTCGAGCTGCGAGGTCGCCTCGTCCAGGAGCAGCAGCCGGGGGCGCCGCAGCAGCGCCCGGGCGATCGCCACCCGCTGGCGCTCCCCGCCGGACAGCTTGGTGCCGCGATGCCCGACCAGGGTGTCCAGACCGTCGGGCAGCCGGGCCACCAGCCCGTCCAGGCGGGTCGTCTTCACCACCCGCGTGATCGTGTCCTCGTCCGTCTCCGCATTGCCCAGCAGCAGGTTGTCGCGCAGCGAGCCGGACAGCACCGGGGCGTCCTGCTCGACGTAGCCGATCGCGGACCGCAGCCGGGGCAGGTCCCAGTCGGCGAGATCCCGGCCGTCCAGGGTGATCGTGCCCGACTCGGGGTCGTAGAACCGCTCGATCAGTGAGAAGACGGTGGTCTTGCCCGCCCCGGACGGGCCGACGAACGCGGTCATGCCGCGCGGCGGCACGGCGAACGTCACCCCGTGGTGGACGTACGGCAGATCGTCGGCGTAGCGGAAGCGGACGTCGGCGAAGGCGAGGGCGGCCGGCTCGGCGTCGTCGGCCGGCAGCGCGGCGGCCGGGGACCGCGGCTCGGCGGGCAGCCGCAGCGCCTCCTGGATGCGGCCGAGCGCCGCGGCGCCGGCCTGGTACTGGGTGATCGCGCCGACGACCGACTGGATCGGCGACATCAGATAGAAGACGTACAGCAGGAACGCGACCAGCGTGCCGATGTCGATCGCTCCGGTCGCCACCCGGGCGCCGCCCACGGCCAGCACCGTGATGAAGGCGATCTGCATCGCCAGCCCGGCCGTGTTGCCCGCGGCGGCCGACCACTTGGCGGCGCGCACGCTCTGCCGCCAGGACTCCTCGGCGGCGGCGTGCAGCGTCCTCTCCTCGCGGTGCTCGGCACCGGACGCCTTGACCGTGCGCAGTGCGCCCAGCACCCGCTCCAGCGAGGCGCCCATCGCGCCGACCGCGTCCTGTGCCTGCCGGCTGGCCCGGTTGATGCGCGGCACGATCACCCCGAGCACGGTGCCCGCGCCGAACACCACGGCCATGGTGACCCCGAGCAGCACCGGATCGACCAGGCCCATCATCACCACCGTCGCCACCAGGGTGAGCCCACCGGTGCCGAGGCCGACCAGGGAGTCGGTGGTGACCTCGCGCAGCAGGGTGGTGTCCGAGGTGATCCGGGCCATCAGGTCGCCGGGTTCGCTGCGGTCGACGGCGGCCACGCGCAGCCGCAGCAGATACGACGACAGGGCGCGCCGCGCTCCGAGCACCACGGACTCGGCGGTGCGCCGCAGCACGTAGGAACCGATCGCGCCCAGCGTGGCGTTGGCGACGACCAGGGCCGTCATGAGCAGCAGGGCGCTCGCGATGGCCCGGTCGTGGGAGAGGTCGTCGATCAGCTCCCGTGCCACCAGGGGCAGCAGAAGGCCCGTGGCCCCGGTCACCAGCGAGAGCACCGCACCGGCCAGCAGGGCCCATCGATGCGGTCGGACATAGCCGAGAAGCAGCCGCCACGGGGGAGGACCGGTGGGGGTGTCTGCGCGGGTCACGGTGCTCCTTCGCCGGTGGCGGCCAGTGTCGACGGAGCGTTCAGGCTACGACGGCCGACGCGGGCGGGCGCCCCGGTTTCCCAGGGGACCGCGCACCTCGGCCGAACGAGGCGGCCACGGCCGGCGGGCATGGCCGGAAAGTGCCCTGCCCGCCTGTCACCCGTGCCTTTACCGATCGGTCGGCCATAGGGTCGGCAGGGGGGACGGACCCGCCGAAAGAAAGGGATCAGCACCATGGCGCAGGAAGTGCGCGGCGTGATCGCACCGGGCAGAGACGAGCCGGTGCGGGTGGAGACGATCGTCGTACCCGATCCGGGGCCGGGCGAGGCCGTGGTGCGCGTCCAGGCCTGCGGGGTCTGCCACACCGACCTGCACTACAAGCAGGGCGGCATCAACGACGAGTTCCCCTTCCTGCTCGGCCACGAGGCCGCGGGCGTCGTCGAGGCGGTCGGCGACGGCGTCACCGAGGTGGCGCCCGGCGACTTCGTCGTCCTCAACTGGCGTGCCGTGTGCGGACGGTGCCGGGCCTGTCTGCGCGGGCGCCCCTGGTACTGCTTCGACACCCACAACGCCCGGCAGAAGATGACGCTCGCCGCCACCGGGCGGGAACTCTCCCCGGCCCTCGGTATCGGTGCCTTCGCCGAGAAGACTCTCGTCGCGGCCGGGCAGTGCACCAAGGTGGACCCCGCCGTCGCCCCCGAGGTGGCCGGGCTGCTGGGCTGCGGAGTGATGGCGGGCATCGGCGCCGCGATCAACACCGGCGACGTGGGCCGGGGCGACACGGTCGCCGTCATCGGCTGCGGCGGTGTCGGCGACGCCGCCATCGCCGGATCGCGGCTGGCCGGCGCGGCGAGGATCATCGCCGTCGACATCGACGACCGCAAGCTCGCCACCGCCCGCACCATGGGCGCCACCCACACCGTCAACTCCCGGGAGGCCGACCCGGTCGACGCGATCCGCGAGCTGACCGGCGGCTTCGGCGCCGACGTCGTCATCGAGGCGGTCGGCCGCCCCGAGACGTACACCCAGGCCTTCTACGCCCGCGACCTGGCCGGCACCGTCGTCCTCGTCGGTGTGCCCACCCCGGAGATGAAGCTCGAACTCCCGCTCCTCGACGTCTTCGGCCGCGGCGGCGCGCTGAAGTCCTCCTGGTACGGCGACTGCCTGCCCTCCCGGGACTTCCCGATGCTCATCGACCTGCATCTGCAGGGGCGTCTGGACCTCGGCGCGTTCGTCACCGAGACGATCGCGCTCGACGAGGTGGAGAAGGCGTTCGAGCGGATGCACCAGGGTGACGTACTGCGCTCGGTGGTGGTGCTGTGACGACCGCCCGCATCGAACGCCTGGTCACCTCCGGGCAGTTCAGCCTCGACGGCGGCACCTGGGACGTCGACAACAACGTCTGGCTGGTCGGCGACGACCACGAGGTCGTCGTCATCGACGCCGCCCACGACGCCGGCGCCATCGCCGAGGCCGTCGGCGACCGCCGGGTCACCGCCATCGTGTGCACCCACGCCCACAACGACCACATCGGTGCCGCGCCCGCCCTCGCCGACCGCACCGGCGCCGTCATCTG
>NZ_MUND01000254.1 GCF_002154375.1 Streptomyces glaucescens
TCCAGCTCCGGGCCGATGGAGACCAACTCCATCGGCCCGGAGCTGGAGTGGGACGCCGACGCCTGGCGCGAGGTGCGCACCCGTGCCCAGCGGGCCGGCCGGGCCTACATATGGCTGAACCTGGTGGAACAGCGTCTGCGCGCGGTCGTGGCCGCCGTCCTGCGCCCCATCTACGAACCCGTGCACGGCGACGGCTGGGTGGTCGCCGCCGCCGGACCGGCCGGCCAGGAATGGGTGCAGCGGGCGGTGGCGGTCCGCGAGGTCAGCCGCCGCAAGGGTTATCTGCTCGACCCGGCCGACGACAACGTCCTCAGCTTCCTCACCCTGCCGCAGCTGCGCGAGCTGATGGTGCAGCACTGGCCGTGCTTCGAGCCGTACGTCGACGAGCGCCGGGACGTGGAACTCGCCCTGGACGAGCTGGAGGTCACCCGCAACGTCGTCTCCCGCAACCGGGCCCTGTCCGAGGCCGTGCTGAGCCAGGCCGAGCGGGCCTCGGCGCGGCTGCTGGAGATCCTGGGCGCGGGCGGCGACGTGCCGTCGGCACGCCGGCTGCCCGTCGACGCGGTCGAGGACCTGGTCGGCGACCGGTACGCGGACGTGGTCGCCGTGCACCCGGACCGGGTGCGGCTGCTGCGCCAGTTCCCGGCCGAGGACATCTTCGGCAACGCCCGCCGTCTCGACGCCATCGGTATCGGCCTCAACCTGCTCGTGCAGAACTTCTCCGGGCGGCGGCTGGTCCGCCTCGCCGAGGCCGGCTGCCGGGTGCGGCTGCTCTTCCTCAATCCCGCCTCCAGCGCGGTCAAGCGGCGCGAGCGCGAACTGGGCATCAAGCGCGGCGAGCTGAGCCGGGCCGTGGAGATGAACATCCTGCACATGCGCCGGGTCCGGGCCCGGCTGCGCGACCCCGGCGCCTTCGAGATCCAGGTGTTCGACGAGACTCCGCGCTTCACCGCCTATCTCGTCGACGGGGACGGCTCCGACGGCATCGCGGTCGTGCAGTCCTATCTGCGCCGCACCCGCGGCATGGAGGCACCCGTGCTGGTGCTGCGGGGCGGCAGCCGGGTGGTCAGGGCGGACCAGCCGGACGGGGCGTGCGACGGCGGCCTCTTCCCCACCTACCGCGAGGAGTTCGAACTGGCCTGGGCGGATTCACGTCCTGTGTCCTGAATGTCGCAAGTGGTGGGACATGGGGCCGATGTGGCCCCGGTAAGCGGAGTGCGGGCCACCGATTGTCAGTGGCGCATGCGAGGGTGGAGGCCACTGGGGGAAAGCACCACCGAGGAGGGGACCACCCATGGGCTGGCACCGGGAGCTGCTGATCGGCTTCGACCTGGAGACGACCGGGACGGATCCGCACACGGCGCGCATCGTCACGGCCGCCGTCATCGAGGTCAGGGACGGGCAGCCCCTGGGCCGCAGGGAATGGCTGGCGGACCCGGGGGTCGAGATCCCGGCCGACGCCGTCGCCGTGCACGGCATCAGCAACGAACGCGCCGCCGCCGAGGGACTCCCCGCCGACCGGGTCGCGGACGCCGTCGCCGACGTCCTCGCGGGGTACTGGAAGGCGGGCGTCCCGGTCGTCGCCTACAACGCCTCCTTCGACCTCACCCTGCTCTCCGCCGAACTGCGGCGGCACGGCCTGCCCTCCCTGCGCGACCGCCTCGGCGGCCTGGACCCGGCCCCGGTCGTCGACCCGTACACCATCGACCGCCGCGCCGACCGCTACCGCCGCGGCAAGCGCACCCTGGAAGCCGTGTGCACGGAGTACGGCATAGCCCTCGACTCCGCCCACGACGCCTGTGCCGACGCCCTGGCCGCCGCCCGGCTGGCCGGCGCGATAGCCGACCGGCACCCCAAGATCGCGGCCCTCGGCCCGGCGGAGCTGCACCGCCGCCAGATCGAGTGGTACGCCGAGTGGGCGGCGGACTTCCAGGCCTTCCTGCGCCGCAAGGGGGACCCGGCGGCGGTGGTCGACGGCATCTGGCCCGTGCGGGAGCTGACGGACGAGCGGGTCTGACCCCGCCGCGCGCACGCGGGCGACCGCACCTCAGAACGGGTACCAGCGCACCGTCTCGTCCCCGTCCCGCAGCGACGCCACCCGCCGCTCGAACTCGGCCAGTGCCTTCGGGTTGCTCGGCGCGTGCTGAGCCACCCAGGCGCAGCTGGCCGTCTCCCGGGCGCCGCGCAGCACCGCACAGCCCTCCCAGGCGCGCACGTCCCAGCCGTAGGTCTCGGTGAAGGCGTCGTACGCCTCGGCGGGCAGGCCGTAGCGGTCGCGGGAGAGGGCCATCACCACCAGATCGTGCTCGCGCAGGTCGGCGGAGAAGGTCTCGAGATCCACCAGGACCGGCCCGTTTGGACCGATGTGCACATTGCGGGGCAGCGCGTCGCCGTGGATCGGCCCCGGCGGCAGCTGCGGGGTGAGGGCCGCGGCGGCCGCCGCGAAGCCGTCCCGCCGCTCACGCAGATACGCCGCGTCCGCGGGGTCGATCGCCGCGCCGGCCAGGCGCAGCCAGCGTTCCACACCGCCCAGCAGGTCGCGGGACGGCAGGGCGAAGGGGGGAGAGGGCAGTGCGTGGACGATCCGCAGCAGTGCGGCCAGATCCCGCGGCTCGGCGGGCCGCACCGGATCGGGCAGCCGGTGCCACACCGTCACCGGGTGCCCCTCGACGAGCAGCGCCTGAGGCCCGGCCGCCCGCACCGCGGGGACACCGGCCTCTTCCAGCCATCCCGCGATGTCCAGCTCGCGCCGGGCCCGGTCCAGCAGCTCGGCGTCGCGGCCCACCTTGACGACCAGGTCACCGGAGGCGAACACGGCGTTCTCGCCCAGCGCGAGCAGCCGGGCGTCCCGCGCCGCGCCGGGCAGGACTCCCGCACCGGCCAGTACGTCCCGCGCCCGAGCCTCGTCCATCGTCCGCCTCCGTCTTCCGCCGTCTTCCGCCGTCTTGCGTCATCGAGCCGGGGTGGCCGGTTCTCGCCATCCCCCGGCCAGTCTCGCATCCGCACAGGTGGGGCCGCGTGCGCGGTGCCTTGACGACGCAGGACGCCTTCACGACCATGACGGAGGCCCGCCGGGCCCAGGCCGTCACGACCCGTGCGAAGGAGCCGATGACGTGACTTCGGTGACCGAGGCGAGGCGCGCGGCGAAGAGCCCGCCGAGCCGGGGGCGCCCGCGGCGGGGCGCCGGCCACGGCGCCTGGTTCCTGGTGCTGCCCGCCCTCCTCCCGATCCTGGTGCTGAGCGTCGGACCGCTGCTGTACGGGGTGCTGCTCGCCTTCACGGACGCCCAGTCGGGCCGCACCGAGCCCACCCAGTGGATCGGCGGGCTGAACTTCACCGACCTGGCCCGGGACACCCTGTTCTGGGAGTCGTTCCGGATCGGCCTGGTGTGGGCGGTCGGGGTGACCGTGCCGCAGTTCCTGCTGGCGCTCGGCCTCGCCCTGCTGCTGAACCAGAACCTGCGGCTGAGATGGCTCGCCCGCGCCCTCGCCATCATCCCGTGGGCGATGCCCGAGGTGGTCGTCGGCATCATGTGGCGGCTGGTCTACAACCCGGACGCGGGCATCCTCAACGAGACCCTGCGAGACCTGGGCCTCGGTGACGGCCGTGACTGGCTCAGCGGGCTCGGCACCGCCCTGCCCGCGGTGATCGTCGTCGGCGTCTGGGCGGGGATGCCGCAGACCACGGTCGCCCTGCTCGCCGGCCTGCAGAACACCCCGCGTGAGCTGCACGAGGCGGCGGCCCTCGACGGCGCGGGCGCCTGGCGCCGCTTCCGCACGGTGACCTGGCCGGCCCTGCGCCCGGTCGCCCTCGCCATCACCGCCCTGAACTTCATCTGGAACTTCAACGCCTTCGCTCTGGTCTACGTGCTGACCAACGGCGGCCCCGGCGGTCGCACCCGGCTGCCCATGCTCTTCGCCTACGAAGAGGCCTTCCGCTACGGCCAGTTCGGGTACGCGGCGGCGATGGGCTGCGTCATGGTCGCGGTGATCTCGGTGCTGCTCGCCCTGTTCCTGGCCGGCCGGCTCAAGGGAGGTGACGAGGCGTGAGGACCCGCACGAGCGCCCGGATCGGGCAGTACGCGGCACTGCTCGCCTATCTGCTCTTCCTCGCCCTCCCCTTCCTCTGGCTGCTCTCCACGGCCTTCAAACCGCCGCGCGAGCTGGGCAGTCTGCATCCCACCTGGATCCCCGAGGACCCCACCCTGGCCAACTTCCGGCAGGCCTTCGACGAACAGCCGCTGCTGCGGGCGGCCCTCAACTCGCTGCTCGCCGCGGCCGGAGCGGCGGTGGTCGCGGTGTTGATCGCCACCCCGATGGCCTACGTCATGGCCCGGCACCGCACCCGGCTGGCGCGGGCCGCGACCGGCTGGGTCGTGGTCAGCCAGGCGTTCCCGTTCGTCCTGGTGATCATCCCGCTCTTCCTGGTGCTGAAGAACCTGCGGCTGATCAACTCCCTGCCGGGGCTGGTCCTGGTGTACGTGGTGTGGGCGCTGCCGTTCGCGCTGTGGATGCTCGTGGGATACGTCCGGGCGGTGCCCACCGAGCTGGAGGAGGCCGCCGCGGTCGACGGCGCCGGGCGGCTGCGGACACTGGTGTCGGTGACCGGCCCGCTGCTCGCACCGGGAATCGTGGCGACGGCGCTGTTCGCGTTCATCACCGCGTGGAACGAGTTCTTCTTCGCGCTGGTCCTGCTCAAGTCCCCGGAGAAACAGACGCTGCCCGTGATCCTCACCCACTTCATCGGCGCGGAAGGGGTCGCCGACCTCGGCCCGCTGGCCGCCGCCGCGTTCCTCGCCACCCTGCCGTCGCTGGTCGTCTTCGCGGTCATCCAGCGGCGGATCACGGGCGGCATGCTGACCGGGGCGGTGAAGAGCTGATGCGCACCAGGCTCACGGCCGTGCTCCTCGCGGCCCTCCTGCTGCTCGCGGGCTGCTCCGGCGGCGGGGACGACGAGGGCGGGGACGGCCGGGTCACCCTCCGCTTCCAGTCGCTCGCCTGGCAGCAGGAGTCCGTGGCGGCCACGAAGGACCTCGTGGCCGAGTGGAACGCCGCCCGCCCGGACATCCGCGTCGAGTACGTCCAGGGCAGCTGGGACAGCGTCCACGACCAGCTCCTCACCTCCTTCGAGGGCGGCGAGGCGCCCGACGTCATCCACGACGCCTCCGACGACCTCGCGGACTTCGCGTACGGCGGCTATCTCGCCGACCTCACCGACCTGCTGCCCGAGCGGCTGAAAGCAGACATCCCGCCACGCACCTGGGAGACGGTGACCTTCGGGGACGGCATCTACGGGGTGCCCTTCCTCCAGGAGCCCAGGGTGCTCATCGCCAACGCGACCTGGCTGAAGGAGTCGGGCGTGCGCATCCCCACGCCCGAGGACCCCTGGAGCTGGGCGGAGTTCCGCACCGTCACCCGGCAGTTGTCCGGGGACGGGAAGTACGGGGTGGCCTGGCCGCTGAAGGACCCCGTATCCGCCACCCTCAACCTGTCGCTGTCGACGGGCGGCCGGCTGTTCCACCGGGGTCCGGACGGCAAGGTCACCGTACGCTTCGAGGCGGCCGACGCGGTCATGCCGCGCACGGTCCACGACCAGGTCGGCACCGACCGCAGCGCCTCGCCCACCACCCTCGGCAGCGGCGGCTCGGACACCCTCCCCGGCTTCTTCGGCGGCCGGTACGCGATGGTCCCGCTCGGGTTCTCCTACCGCCAGCAGATCGTCCAGCAGGCCCCGGAGGGCTTCGACTGGCAGGTGCTGCCCGCCCCGGCCGGCGCCGACGGGCTCGCCCAGGGGGTCAGCCCGCAGACGCTGTCCATCGCCGAGGACAGCCCGCACAAGAAGGAGGCCGCCGCGTTCCTCGACTTCCTGCTCCGGCCGGAGAACATGGTGCGGCTCGCGCTCGGCGACTGGATGCTGCCCACCGGCACCGAGGCGCTGAAGGACCCAGCCCTGCACACCGCGGAGCACGACTGGGCCACGGGCACCGCCCTCGCCGGCCGTCTCCGCTCGGCGCCCGCCCAGTCGGTGCGGGGCTATCCGGAGTGGAAGGACAAGGTGGCGACACCGGCGTTCCAGGAGTACTACAGCGGTGCGATCGGCCTGGACGAGCTGCGCCGACGCCTGGAGAAGGACGGCAATCTGGTCCTGGCACGCTACCAGCGGTAGCGGCAGCCCGCCGGTCCCCGCGGCAGCCCTGCCGGCCCGCGCGGGACTCGCGGCCCCGAAATCCGGTTGTCCGCCGCCGTCCCGCGCCCCTAGCCTCCTGTCCGTGGCAGCTTTCAACGCGATCTACGCCTCCGGTCTCGGCCGGGGCTGCGTGCACACCTGGCGTGTGCGGCGCGGCCTCGGAGCCCTGACCGGCCCCGGGAGCCGCACCCGCTGATCGCCGGCGGCGTCCTCGCTGCTCTCCTCCTCTGTCTTCCGGTCAGGGCCTTCGGCTGCCCTTTTCCCCCTTCCGGAAGACAAGGACGCAGGCCATGGCCCGCCCCTCCCGCGTGTCCCGCACGCTCTCGCAGAACTTCCTCGCCGACCGCGCCACCGCCGACCGGCTCGCCCGGCTCGCGGTCCCGGACGGCCGCACCGCGCCGCTGATGCTCGAAGTGGGCGCGGGAAAAGGCGCGTTGACAGCGGCGCTCCTCCCGCGCTGCACCCGGCTGCTCGCCTATGAGATCGACCCGCGGCTGGTGCCCCGGCTGCGCGCCCGCTTCGCGGACACGCCCCGGGTGCGGGTGCTGGCCGGTGACTTCCTGGCCGCGCGGCCGCCGCGCACCCCCTTCTCCGTCGCCGGGAACGTCCCCTTCTCCCGCACCGCCGCCGTGGTCGACTGGTGTCTGCGCGCCCCCGCCCTGCGCGACGCCACCCTGCTCACACAGCTGGAGTACGCCCGCAAGCGCACCGGCGACTACGGCCGCTGGAGCCTGCTCACCGTGCGCAGCTGGCCTCGCTACGAGTGGCGGCTCGTGGCCCGGATCGACCGGTCACGGTTCTCGCCCGTGCCCCGCGTGGACGCCGGGGTGGTGCGCATCGAGCGCCGCCGCACGCCGCTGCTCGACCCGGCCGCCCTCGAAGGCTGGCGGATGCTGGTGGAACTCGGTTTCTCCGGGGTGGGCGGCTCTCTGCACGCCTCGCTCCGCCGGGCCCACCCCCGGCGGCGGGTGGACGCGGCCTTCCGGGCGGCCGGGCTGGACGCCGGGGTGCTGGTGGGGGAGGTGGCGCCGGAGAGCTGGCTGCGGCTGCACGCGGTGCTTGCGGCCCCCTAATGCTGTTGCACGAGACGTCTCGTCTCGTCTAGTCTCGGTGCCATGACCACCACCCCCGCCCACATCGCCATGTTCTCCATCGCCGCCCACGGCCATGTGAACCCCAGCCTGGAGGTGATCCGGGAACTGGTCGCGCGCGGGCACCGAGTGACGTACGCGATCCCGCCCGTCTTCGCGGACAAGGTCGCCGCGACCGGCGCCGAGGTGAAGCCGTGGAACTCCACACTGCCCTCGCCCGACGCCGATCCCGAGGCCTGGGGCAGCACCCTCCTGGACAACGTGGAGCCCTTCCTGGACGACGCCGTCCAGGCCCTGCCCCAGCTCGCCGCGGCCTACGAGGGCGACGAACCCGACCTCGTGCTGCACGACACCGCCTCCTACCCGGCCCGGGTCCTCGCCCACCGCTGGGGCGTCCCCGCGATCTCGCTGGCGCCCCACATGGTCGCCTGGGCCGGGTACGAGGAGGAGGTCGCCGCCCCGATGTGGGAGGAACCGAAGAAGACCGAACGCGGCAAGGCGTACTACGCCCGCTTCCAGGCCTGGCTGGAGGAGAACGGGATCGATCAGCACCCCGACGACTTCACCGGCCGCCCCGCCCGCTCGCTCGTCCTCATCCCGAAGGCGCTCCAGTGGAGCGCCGACCGGGTCGACGAGACCGTGTACACCTTCGTCGGCGCCTGCCAGGGCGACCGCGGCACCGAGGGCGACTGGCAGCGCCCCGCCGGCGCGGAGAAGGTCGTACTGGTCTCGCTGGGCTCGGCCTTCACCAAGCAGCCGGAGTTCTACCGCAACTGCGTACGGGCCTTCGGCGACCTGCCGGGCTGGCACCTGGTGCTGCAGATCGGCAAGCACGTCGACCCGGCCGAGCTGGGTGACGTACCGGCCGATGTCGAAGTCCACAGGTGGGTCCCGCAGCCGGCGATCCTGGAGCAGGCCGATCTGTTCGTCACGCACGCCGGGGCGGGCGGCAGCCAGGAAGGACTGGCCACGGCCACCCCGATGATCGCCGTACCGCAGGCCGCCGACCAGTTCGGCAACGCGGACGTGCTCCAGGGCCTCGGTGTCGCCCGGCACCTGCCCACCGAGGAGGCCACCCCCGAGGCACTGCGCACGGCCGCCCTCGCCCTCGTCGACGATCCGGAGGTCGCCCGCCGGCTGAAGGACATCCAGGCCGGGATGGCCCAGGAGGGCGGCACCCACCGAGCCGCCGACCTCATCGAGGCCGAACTGCCCGCCCGGCGGCGTCAGCCGTAGGTCTCAGGCGTACGCCGTGGTGTCCAGGCGGGCCTTGTAGATGACCGCGCCCTCACGGGCGCGGGCGACTCCGCTGACGTTGAAGTGGACGTACTCGGTGCCGAAGACATTGCCGCCCTCGATCGCGCCCGTCCACATCTGCTCGCCGGAGGAGTGCCGTACGTACGACTTCACGTACCGGCGCGAGTGCAGGCGCGTCCTGGTCATCGACGCCTTGTCCACGGCGTACACCCCGTAGGTGTCGGTGACCAGGAGGCGTCCGGGACGCTGGTGGTCGGGCTGGAGGTCGTGCGCCCGGGTGAAGACGTCCAGGCGGCGCGCGGTGTCCTCCACCAGCTTCGCCGAGCCGGCCGTCGTGACGATGCGGTAGGCGGTCAGCCGCTTGCCGCCGCTCACCCACATCCGCTCAAGCCGCGGGTCCCACAGCAGACCGTGTGCCTGGTGGAACGGGATCGGGCTGCCCGCCCGCACCAGCGAACTCGCATGACTGTTCGTCGGACGGAACACATGCAGGCTGCCGCCGGTCGCCGCGCCACCGCCACTGCCGTGGCTGCGCCCGGCGACGACCACCACACCGGTGCCGCGGGCGCGTTCGATGCTGTGCGGATAGTTCTTCACGCTCGCCGACCACAGCAGCTTCTTGTCGCGGCGCCGGTAGATGCTCGCCGTGCCGGTCGTCGAAGTGCCCGTCACCGCGAGCAGGATCTCCCCGTCGCCGTCGGTGGCCCGGAAACGGTGCTCCATCGGATGGCCCGAACCGGCCGGATTCAGCGACCACTTGACGTTGCGGTCGGTGAACGGCTTGTTCCGGTCGAAGAGGTGGATCCTCCCGGAGTTGACATCACCGATGAGCACGTCGAACGGGGCCGGCGCGGCGCTCGCGGGCGGCGCGGCGAGCAGCCCTGCGGCCGGTACGGCCACCGCCCCGGCGAGCGCACCCTTCAGCAGGCCTCTTCTGTCCATGTGCCGTCCTCCCCCTGGGTCGACGAACAGGTCGTCGGTCGGTGAGCCAGACGGAGACGACGGCCCGCCGGTTCCCCGGGAACCGGCGGGCCTGGGACCGAGGGCGCGGAATCAGACCTTCAGCGGTTCGCCCTCGTCGTCCCGCGCCGGCCGCGCCGCGATCGCCTCCGGTGCCTCGTCGTGCGTGAGGTCCGGCAGCCGGTTCAGCCACCGCGGCAGATACCAGTTGCGCTCGCCCAGCAACGCCATCACCGCGGGCAGCAGCACGCCGCGGATGATCGTCGCGTCGATCAGCACCGCCGCCGCGAGACCGACGCCCATCTGCTTCATGGACTGCATGGACAGCGTGCCGAAGATCGCGAAGACGGCGACCATGATGACCGCGGCGCTGGTCACGACCCCGGCCGTGGTGACCACCCCGTGGCTGATCGCGTCCTTCGTGGTCCGGCCGCGCAGCCGCGCCTCGCGGATCCGCGAGACCACGAACACGTGGTAGTCCATCGACAGGCCGAACAGGATCACGAACAGGAACAGCGGCAGCCAGCTGACGATCGCGCCGACGCCCTCCGCGCCCACCAGCGAGGCACCCCAGCCGTGCTGGAAGACGGCGACCAGGATGCCGTAGGCGGCACCCACCGACAGCAGGTTCAGCACGATCGAGGTGATCGCGACGGTCAGCGACCGGAACGACAGCAGCATCAGCAGGAAGGCGAAGACCACCACGAAGACGAAGACCGGCACGACGGAGCCGACGAGCTGGTCGTTGAAGTCCTTCGAGCCCGCGACCTGCCCGGTGATCGGCGCCTCCACGCCGTCGACCCTGCCCAGCGTGGCCGGCCGGACCTCGTCGCGCAGCGTGTCCAGGCTCTCGCCCGCCTTGTCCAGATCGGAACCGCCGACCAGCGGGACGGACACGAGGGCGATGTTCCGCTCGTCGTGCAGCCTGATCCCGACCGGGCCACGGGAAGCACCCGAACTCACGGCCCGCTCACGGAAGTCGGCGAGCGCGTCGCGCACCTCGGGCGCGTTGATGTCGGCCGCCCTGACGACCACCTGGGCCGGCTCGGAGCCGCCCGGGAAGGCCTCGTTGACCCGGTTGTACGTCTGCACGATCGGCAGCGAGTCGCCGAACTCCTGGTCCAGGGTGAGGTTCTGCGTCTTCATCCCGACCGCCGGAGCCGCGATCGCCAGCAGCGCACCGGCCGCCACCAGCACCGACAGCACGGGCCGGGCGAGCACACCCTTCAGTACGGCGGTCCAGAACCGGCTCTCCCCGCCTCCGCCGTGCCGCCGGCGCGACAGGAACGGGATGCGGCCCTTGTCGACCCGCTCGCCCAGCAGCGACAGCAGCGCCGGCAGCACGGTCACCGAACCGACCATCGCGACCGCCACCACGATCAGCGACGCCAGGCCCATCGCCTCGAACTCGGCGAGCCCGGTGAACAGCATGCCCGCCATCGCCACGCACACCGTGACACCGGAGACGACGATCGCGCGGCCACTGGTCGCGGCGGCGATCCGCAGGGCCGTGTGAGCGTCCCGCCCGGCGGCCCGCTCCTCGCGCTCGCGGCGCAGATAGAACAGGCAGTAGTCGACCCCGACGGCCATGCCCACCAGCAGCATCACCGAGTTGGCCACGTCGCTCATCGGGACCACGTGGCTGACGAGGCCCATCAGACCCATCGTCGCCATGATCGCGGTGACCGCCAGGAGCACCGGCAGCAGGGCCGCCACCAGCGCGCCGAAGGCGATCAGCAGGATGCCGAGGGCCACCGGGACGGCCGAGTACTCGGCCTTCTTGAAGTCGTCGCCGAACGCGTCGTCGAACGTCTTCATCATGCTCGCGCCGCCGATCTCCTCGATCCGCAGCGCCTCATGGTCCTTCTGGACCTCCGCGACGGCCGCCAGCACGGGCTCCACCCGCTCACCCGCGGTCTCCGCGTCGCCGCGCATGTCGAACCGCACCAGCGCGCTGCGGCCGTCCGCCGAGATCGTGTCCGTGTCGTACGGGGAACCGACGTCGGTGACCCGGCCGGTCGCGTCGACCGCCCGCACCACGGCGTCGACGGCGGCGCGGAACTCCGGGTCGGTCGCCTTCAGCCGGCCGTCCTTCGACTGGATCAGTACCGTCTCCCCGGCCGGCTCCTCGATCCCCGCGTCCTCGATGATCTTCGCCGCGGTGTGCGTCTCGCCCTTGAGCTGGTCGCTGTCCTTGACGTCGACCCGGCCCGCGGCCGAGCCGAGCCCCATCGCCACGACGACGAACAGCACCCAGATGCCGACCGCCGCCCAGCGATGCCGGGCGCTCCAGCCCCCGGCCCGGGCGGCGAACCCCCGCACCCGTGTGTCCCCGCGTCTCCTGCCGGTCCCCATGACGGTCCCCATGCCGGGCTGCCCTCCTGTGCGGTGGCAGCCCCCTGCCGCCACCTTCCGTCTCGAAGCTATGGGCGGGAAACGGCCATCTCGTCGTGCTGCCCGGTGAAGCCCGGAGCGCTCCGTTACTCCCCTCGGCCCCCCGGGTCTCGCCCCCGAGGAGGACACCGGTCCCTTACACCTATCGGGACATCCCTGAGACGTCCGGTGACACCGCGTCGGAGTTGCGGATCGCGCAACCTCGTCGGACACGTCACAGAGGCGTGCAGTGGTTGATCGACAGCCGGTCCATCGGCCAGAGTTTCACGCAACCCCGCCGCCCGGACGGCGACCGCCGTGCCCGCCCCCACGGGGCACGACGACCGCCTAGGGTGGCGGGGTGACGACGTATGCGGCGCTGTTGCGCGGAATCAACGTGGGCGGCAGCAAGAAGATCCCGATGGCCGATCTGCGCACCCTGCTGGAGAGCCTCGGCCACGACGGCGTCCGCACCTACCTCCAGAGCGGCCAGGCCGTGTTCGTCTCCGCACACGGAGACGAGGACACCCTGGCCGCCGGACTGACCCGGGCGATCGAGAAGCGGTACGGCTTCCCCGTGGACGTCATCGTGCGCGACCACGCCTACCTGAAGCGCGTCGCCGACGCCTGCCCGTTCCCCGCCGCCGACCTGGAGCCCAAGCAGCTCCACGTCACCTACTTCTCCGCCCCCGTCGACGAGGAGCGCTTCGCCGGCATCGACCGGGAGTCCCACCTCCCCGAGGAGTTCCGGCTCGGCGACCGCGCCCTCTACCTGTACGCCCCCGACGGCCTCGGCCGCTCCAAGCTCGCCGACGTCCTCTCCCGGCCCCGCCTGACCCAGGGCCTCGTCGCCACCACCCGCAACTGGAACACCGTGCTGAAGCTGGTCGAACTCACCGCTCCTCGATGACGGAACCCCACGGCGCGCCCGTTCGTCCTCACCGACGAGGCCGGACCGCCGGACGACGCAGACGGAAGCGAGGGGCCATGAGCACGAACGACCCGAAGCTGCAGACGACTTTGGCCGACGGACGGCGGCTCACCCTGTCGCTCCCGCCGACGGACGCGCCCTGGGCCGCCGACGGCGTCGCGGGCCTGCGCCCCGTCC